>CAYWSG010000007.1:0-60240 GCA_964461055.1 uncultured Enterobacteriaceae bacterium
CTTCCTTCATGATCTCGTTGGTGCCGCCGTAGATGCGCTGCACCCGCGCATCGGCGTAGGCGCGCGCGATGGGAAATTCCCACATGAAGCCGTAGCCGCCGTGGAGCTGGAGGCATTCGTCGGTTACCTTGCCCTCGAGCTCGGTGACCCAGTACTTGGCCATGGAGGCGGTGGCCGTGTCGAGCCTGTCTTCGAGGAGGAGCTCGACGCAACGATCGATGAACACGCGGGCGATCTGCGTCTCGGTGGCGAGCTCGGCGAGCTTGAAGCGCGTGTTCTGGAAGCCGGCGACGGGCTGGCCGAAGGCGCGGCGCTCGTTCACGTAATCGCGCGTCCACTCGAGCGCCGCCTCGCACTTGGCCGCCGCGGCGATGGCGATCTGCAGCCGCTCCCAGGGCAGCTCCTGCATCAGGTAGACGAAGCCGTTTCCCTCCTCGCCGAGCAGGTTGGCCGCGGGCACTTCGACGTTGTCGAAGAAGAGCTCGGCGGTGTCCTGGCCCTTCAGGCCGAGCTTCTTCAGGCGCTTGCCCTTGGTGAAGCCCTTCATGGAGGTATCGACCACCAGGAGGCTGATGCCCTTGGCGCCTTTGGCCGGGTCGGTCTTCGCCACGACGATCACCAGATCGCAGTTCCAGCCGTTGGTGATGAACGTCTTGGCGCCGTTCAACAAATAATGATCATTCTTCTTAACTGCGGTGGTTCTTACGCCTTGCAGATCGGACCCGGCGCCGGGCTCGCTCATGGCGATGGCGCCAATCATCTCGCCGCTCGCCATCTTCGGCAGGTACTTGCGCTTGAGCTCCTCGGAGCCGTAGTGGAGGAGGTAGGGCGCGACGATCTCGGAATGCAGCCCGAAGCCGAGCGTGGAGTTGTTGGCCCGCGCCTGCTCCTCCATGAGGATGACGCTGTAGCGCTTGTCGGCGCCCGCGCCGCCGTAGGCTTCGGGCATCGTCGGGCAGAGAAAGCCGTTGGCGCCGGCCTTGCGCCAGACCTCGCGGTCGGCGTACCCCTGCTCCTGCCAGCGCTCGTCGTGCGGCGCGACCTCTTCGGCCATGAAGCGGCGCACGCTGTCGCGGAAGGTCTCGTGCTCGGGGGCGAAAAGGGTGCGGGGAATCATGGTCGCGATACTATAACTACATCATGAACAAGCCCGTCGAGAACGCGGCCGCCGGCGCCGCGAGGCCCCTCGAAGCCGGGTCGTTGAGCGGCGCCGAAGCGGTCGTCGAGATGCTGCGGCTGCACGGCGTCGAGGTGATCTTCGGCCTCTGCGGCGATACGAGCCTTCCCTTTTACGACGCCCTCGCGCGCCTGCCGCACGGCATGCGCCACGTGCTGACGCGCGACGAGCGCCACGCGGCCTACATGGCCGACGGCTACGCGCGCGTCACCGGCAAGGTGGGCGTCTGCGAAGGTCCTTCCGGGGGCGGCGCCACCTACATCCTGCCGGGCCTCGTCGAGGCCAACGAATCGTCGGTCCCCATCCTCGCGATCAATACGGACGTATCGGTCTCCTCGCGCGGCCGCTTCACGCTCACCGAGCTCGACCAGCGCGCGCTCATGCGGCCGCTCACCAAGTGGAACGCCGTGATCGATCGCGCCGAGGACATTCCGCGCGTCTTCCGTGCGGCGTTCGAGGCGATGACGAGCGGCCGCCCGGGGTCCGCGCACCTCGCGCTGCCTTTCGACGTGCAGAAGGCGCCGGTGGCGCGATTGGAAGTGTGGGCCGATCCGACGCTCGGCGCGTTCCCGTCGCGCAGGGTCGCCTGCGATCCCTTCCATGTGGAGCTCGCCTGCAAGCTCATCCGGGCTTCGAAGGCGCCGCTCCTCGTCTGCGGCGGAGGCGTCGTGCTCTCGGGCGCCGAGGGCGAGCTCCTCGAGCTCGCGCAGAAGATCGGCGCGCCCGTGGCGACGACGATCAGCGGCAAGGGATCGATCGACGAGCTGCATCCGCTCGCGGTCGGCGTCGTGGGGTCGAACGGCGGCACGCCCGAGACGCGGGCGGTGGTCGACGCGGCGGACCTCGTCATCTTCGTCGGCTGCCGCGCGGGCTCCGTGACGACCGAGCGCTGGCGCCATCCGGCGCCCGGGACGGCGAAGATCATCCACCTCGACGTCGATCCGGCCGTGCCCGGCGCGAACTACAAGGTCGACGTTCCGCTCGTCGGCGATGCGCGCCTGTGCCTTGCTGCGCTCAACGAGGCCCTGGACGGTTCCTCATTGGCATCATCGGGATCTCTTTCGTCCCTGGCCAAGGAGAAAAGGGAAGAGAAGATCCGCAAGTTCGAGGCGCTCGCCGCGTCGAGCGATACGCCGATCAAGCCCGAGCGCGTCGTGGCGGCGCTCTCGCAGCTTCTCGATCCCGACGCCGTGCTGGTGGCCGATCCCGGAACGCCGTGCCCGTACTTCTCGGCGTACTACGCCGTGCGCGGCACGGGCCGGCGCTACTTCTCGAACCGGGCCCACGGCGCGCTCGGCTACTCGCTATCCGCGGCGATCGGCGCGCATCTCGGCCGGCCGTCGGTGAAGACCGTCGCCGTCATGGGCGACGGCAGCTTCGGCATGTGCGCGGGCGAGCTCGAGACGGCCGTGCGCCTGAAGCTGCCGATCACCTTCGTCGTCATCTCGAACGCCGTCTACGGCTGGATCAAGGCCGGCCAGAAGTCCGGCTTCGACAAGCGCTACTTCTCCGTCGACTTCGGCGTCACCGACCACGCGCGCGTGGCGGAGGCGTTCGGGCTGCAGAGCTGGCGGGTGACCGACCCTTCACAGCTCTCTTCGGTTCTGAAGAAAGCCCTGGAGAGCCAAAGCCCGACCCTCGTGGACATCGTCTGCCAGCCGCTGCACGAGGCCAAGGCGCCCGTCTCCGAGTGGGTGGCTTGAGAACGTTCTAAAGCGGAGCTCCGCATGATGTCGCTTCTAAAGCCTAAAGCGGAGCTCCGCATGATGCCGCTTCGGGCTGCTTATTCCGTCGCCCCCGCGTAGGCGGGGGCCCAGTTTGATCTTGAAGAAACTGGGTTCCCGCCTGCGCGGGAACGACGAATAGGTTCCGCCTTCGCGGGAACGACGAATGGGTTCGCGCTATCGCGGGAACGACAAGCTGGGTTCCCGTTTGCGCGGGAACGGCGAATGGGTTCCCGCCATCGCGGGAACGACGAACGATGTGGCGGGCGCTTAGAACCCCACGCGGTTGGGGCCCTTGAGCTTCAGCATCTCGCGCGCGTCGTCGGGAGTGGCGACGACGAGGCCGAGCTCCTCGATGATGCGGCGCGCCTTGGTGACCTGCTCGGCGTTGGTCTTCGCGAGCTGGCCGCGGCCGAGCCAGAGGCTGTCCTCCAGCCCCACGCGCACGTTGCCGCCCATGACGGCCGACATGGCGGCGACGAACATCTGGTTGCGGCCGGCGCCGAGCACCGACCAGTAGTACTGGTCGCCGAAGAGCCGGTCGGCCGTGCGCTTCATGTGCATCACGTCCTCGGGGTGCGGGCCGATCCCGCCGCGGATGCCGAACACCGACTGGATGAAGAGCGGCGGCCGCACCAGGCCGCGATCGAGGAAATGCGCGGCGGTGTACAGGTGGCCGATGTCGTAGCACTCGATCTCGAAGCGGGTGTCGTTCTCCCGGCAGGTCTCGAGGATGGTGGCGATGTCCTTGAAGGTGTTCTTGAAGATGCGATCGTCGCTGCCGGCGAGGTAGGGCTTCTCCCAGTCGTACTTGAAGTCCTTGTAGCGCCCGAGCATCTCGTACAGGCCGAAGTTCATGGACCCCATGTTGAGCGAGGCGACCTCGGGCTTGAGCTCCGCCGCCGGACGAAGGCGCTCCTCCACCGTCATGGTCGGCGCGCCGCCGGTGGTGAGGTTGATGACCACGTTGGAGGCCGCCCGGATCTTCGGCAGGAAGCGCATGAACATCGCCGGATCCTGCGTGGGGCGGCCGTCCTTCGGCTCGCGTGCGTGCAGGTGGACGATGGCGGCGCCGGCCTCGGCCGCGCCGATGGCGGCCTCGGCGATCTCGTCCGGCGTGACGGGTAGATAGGGCGACATCGTGGGCGTGTGGATCGCCCCGGTCACGGCGCAGGTGATGATGACCTTGCCTTGTGCGGCTGCCATTAGCTCCTCCTCGCGTCAGAAAGCGCCTTCCACACCCGCTGGGGCGTGAACGGCAGGTCGAGATGCTCCACGCCGCGCGAGGCGAGGGCGTCCAGGATCGCGCTCGCTCCCGAAGGAAGCGAGCCGGCGACGCCGGACTCCCCGGCGCCTTTCGCCCCGATCGGATTGGTGGCGCACGGGGCGACGTGGTGGCCCAGCCGCGGCGTCGGCAGGTCGTCGGCGCGCGGCATGCGGTAATCCATGAACGAGGCGGTGAGAAGCTGCCCGTCCTCGCCGTAGACCACTTCCTCGCCCAGCACCTGGCCGAGTCCCTGGGCAACGCCGCCGTGGATCTGCCCCTCGACGATCGTCTCGTGGATCACGTTGCCGACGTCGTCCACCGCCGCATAGCCGACCACCTGCACGAGCCCCGTCTCCGGGTCCACTTCCACCTCGCAGATGTGGCAGCCGTTGGGAAAGCTCATTTCCGGCGCGTCGAACGTCGCGACGGTGTCGAGGCGGCCGTCCGCCGCCAGCGCCTCGATTTTCACCGACCGGTCCGTGCCGGCGACCCGGAAGGCGCCCTCAGAGTATTCGATGTCGGCGACCGCTGCCTCGAGCTTCTCGGCCGCGAGCGGGCGCCCCTTGTCGATCACCTCCTTCACGGCGAGATGCATGGCGCCGCCCGCCATCATCGTCGAGCGCGAGGCCACGGTGGGGAGCCCGCCCGGGACCTCGTCGCTGTCGCCCTGGACGATCCGGATGCGGGAGGCGTCGACCTCGAGAAGCCGCGAAAGGATGAGGGGCAGCGTCGTCACCTGGCCCTGGCCGATCGCCTGCGCGCCCGTGCGCAGCACGATGCTGCCGTCGGGGGCGAAGCGCACGTCGGCCGTCTCGGACAGCGGGCTTCCGCCGGCTACCTCGAGGAAGCAGCACAGGCCGATGCCGCGCAGCTTGCCCGCCTGCTCGGAGCGCTTGCGCCGCGCGGGAAAGCCCTGCCAGTCGGCAAGCGCGAGCGCCTTGTCGAGCACCGCCTCGAACTCGCCGCTATCGTAGGTCTGGCCGCTCGGCGCCTTGTAGGGCATCGCCGAAGCCGGGATGAGGTTGCGGCGGCGCAGCTCGACGCGATCGATGCCCGTCGCCGCAGCCGCCTTGTCGATGAGGGACTCGAGGAGATAGATCGCCTCGGGCCGCCCGGCGCCCCGATACGGGCCGAGCGGCGCGGCGTTCGTCAGCACCATCTTCACGTCGATGTGGATCGCCGGGATCCGGTAGACGCTCGAGAGGCAGTTCTTGGTGTTGTTGGTCGCGATGATGGCGGCGTAGGTGGACGCATAGGCGCCGATGCCGACTTGCGTGCGCGCGCGGAAGGCGAGGATCCTGCCGTCCGCATCGAGCGCGAGCTCGCCTTCGAGGATGCCGTCGCGGCCATGGGTGTCGGCGAGGAAGCTCTCGAGCCGCGTCGCGCGCCAGCGCACCGGCCGGCCGAGTCGCTGCGCCGCGAGGAGGAGGGCGCCGTATTCCGCGTAGGGCTGGACCTTCATGCCGAAGCCGCCACCCACGTCGTAGGTCAGCACGCGCAGCTTCTCGGGCGCGACCTTGAGCACCGACTCGGCGAGAAACTTGCGCATCACCGAGACGCCCTGCGTGCCGGCGACGAGCGTGTGGCGCTGCGCTTTTGCGTCCCAGGAGGCAATCGCCGCGCGCGGCTCGAGCGCGGACGGTGCGACACGTGTATCCCGCAGCCTGACGTTCACCGTGAACTTTGCTTTGGCGAAGGCGTCGTTCACGGCTTGCGCATCGCCATGCTCCCACTCGAGGGAGAGGTTGCCCGGCGCCTGCGGCCAGACGAGGGGCGCGTCCGGCGCGCTCGCGCGCTCGACATCGGAGACGGCCGGCAACGCCTCGTAGTCGACGTCCACCGCGTCGACCGCGTCCTGCGCCTGCGCGGCCGTCTCGGCGACCACGAGGGCGACGGGCTCGCCGACGTAGCGCGCCCGCTCCTGGGCGAGGATGGGGAGCGCGGGGCCGATCATCGGCTTGCCGCCGCGCCCGGGCAGCAGGACTGCCGGCGGAATGGCGCCGAGACCCGCCGCGCGCATGTCCTCGCCCGTGAGAACCGCCAGCACGCCCGGCATCGCAGCCGCGGCCGAAACGTCGATGCCACGCACCTCGGCATGGCCATGGGGCGAGCGGACGAAGGCCGCGTGGGCCTCGCCCGGAAGATGCACGTCGTCGGTGAAGCGCGCGCGTCCGCAGAGCAGGGGGTCGTCTTCGCTGCGAGCAATGCCACGGCTGCTGCCGAAGCGGGTGTCGAGGGAGGTCATCTCAATAGCGTCCTTTCCTTCGGTGTCGTGGATTGTGCTGCATTCACGGCTTCGATTTCACCGACGCTTTCATCCACGTGTTCATCCATCATGCCGCTTCCCTCAATCCGGGAGATTTCCCTCGGCGAGGATCTGGTCCGCGGCGCTCGTGAGGTCGCCTTCGAGCGCGCGCCGGGCCGCGCTCGCGTCGCGCCGGCGCAGGCCGCGGACGAGGCGCTTGTGCCAGTCGGGAGCGGGGTTGCGGCCGCGCGAGTTTGCCCGCAGCCTCAGGCTGAGGTGCAGGAGCGGGCCGATCTGCACCCACAATCCTTCGATGGCGGTGTGGAGCACCGGCATTCCCGCGGCCTCGTAGAGGATGAAGTGGAGGTCCTTGTTGATGCGGAAGAGGCGTACGCCATCGGTCTGGCGGTGACTCATCTCCAGGGTAAAGGCCTCGTTCAGCGACTCGATGCGGTCGATGTCGGCGCTGCGGATGCGGCGTGCGGCTTCCTCGGTCGCGAGGCCCTCGAGCGCAAGGCGGATGCGCAGGAGCTCGCGAAAGCGGGTCTTCGTCATGACCGGGACGCGGATGCGGCGATTGGGCAGCGTCTCGAGCGCCCCTTCCGAGGCGAGGCGCCGCACCGCCTCGCGCACCGGCATCGGGCTCACGCCGAGCGCGGCGGCCAGCTCGCGCAGGGTGAGCTTCTGCCCCGGCTGCAGCTGTCCCGCCATGAGGAAGTCGCGCAGGCCCCGGTAGACGCGCGCCCCGAGCGTGCCGCTATCGACCGGCGCGATCGACGAGAGCGGGCCGGCGAGCGCCGGCGCGGCCGGGACGGCGTGCAGGCGACGGGTTCGACGGGCAGGTGCGTTCAAGCGCTTCGAGAAATCAGGGTGCCGGATGGTTCAACGTTTCGAATATGAAAAGGCCTGTCTGCAAAAGCAGGATTGACAGCGGCGACGACGGTCTCAGTATAATGTGATCACAAATCAACTTCAGCCCGGCGTGCTGCAGATCCGAATTCCAGGCATTGAATTCGCCGGACCGTCCGCAGTGAACGCCGTACCGACAACTTGCTTCGATACGCTCCCGAGGAGGAGGCCATGAAGATCCAGACTCGCAGATTCCCGGGCGTGCTCGGCGCGCTCGCCGCCGCGGCCGCGCTCGCCGCCGCTCCGCTCGCCTACGGCCAGCAGGGGCCGATCAAGATCGGCGTGCTCGCGCCGGTCACGGGCCCGCTCGCCACGCCCGGCAAGGACATGGTGGAGGGCTGGAAGCTCTTCTGGGAGCAGGCCGGTCATAGCGCCGGCGGCCGCAAGGTGGAGTACGTCGTCGCCGACACCACCTGCAACCCCGACCAGGCGCTCACGCAGGCGCGCCGCCTCGTGCACCAGGAGAAGGTGCACTTCCTCGTCGGCCCGCTGTGCGGCCACGAAGGCCCCGCCGTGGCGCAGGTGAGCAAGGAAACGGGCGTGCCGCTCGTCATGGACGCCGCGGGCGCCGACAGCGTCACCAAGTGGGATCGCACGCCGACGGTCGTGCGCACGGCGCTTTCCGCGAGCCAGATCGGCCATCCCTGGGGCGAGTACCTCTACAAGGAGCTCGGCCTGCGCAATGTCACCTTCATCGGCCAGGACTACACCTTCGGCCACGAGGTGACGCTCGGCGCCGTGCGCTCGTTCACCGAGCTCGGCGGAAAGGTGGCCAAGATCATCTGGAACCCGATCGGCACCAAGGACTACGGCCCGACGATCTCCGCCATCCCGGCCGACACCGACGGCGTCTCGGCGGTGGTGGTGGGCGCCGACCGCGTGCGCCTCTTCGAGGCCTGGTTCAACTTCGGCATGGACAAGCGCAAGAAAATCTTCGGCGGCTACTGGATGCAGCAGGATGTCCTGCCGCAGTTCGACGACCGGGCGATCGGCATGTACGGCAACTCGCTCAACTACGCCGCCGGCATCGACACGCCGGAGAACAAGGCCTTCACCATGGCGTTCGCCAAGGCCTACAAGCGCCTGCCCTCCTGGTTCGGCGAGTCCGCCTATACCGTGGGCCTGTGGACCAAGACCGCGATCGACTCGATCAAGGGCAAGGTCGAGGACCGCGACGCGTTCCTGAAGGCCATGCGCACCGTCACCGTCAAGGCGCCGCGCGGCCCGCTCAAGCTCGACGCCTACGACAACCCGATCCAGAACGTCTACGTGTCGAAGATCCAGAAGATCAAGCACCCGATCCTCGGCGAGGTGCTGACCAACGTGCCGGTCAAGACCTACGAGGGCGTGTCGCAGTTCTGGAAGTGGGACCCCGAGGAGTTCCTGAAGCGCGGGCCCTACAAGCGCTAGCTTCTTCACGTCCGCTCCGGGGTCGATGACCCCGGAGCCCACTTCACATGATGACAGGTGCCGTGCTGCAGGCGGTCAACGGAATCTCGTTGGCCGCGCTGCTCTTCCTGCTCGCCTCCGGCTTCACGCTGAGCTTCGGCCTCATGCGCGTGGTCAACATGGCGCACGGGGCCTACTACCTGATCGGCGGGTACGTCGGGCTCACGGTCGCCCTGCGCACCGGAAGCTTCGCCGCGGCGATCGTGGCGGGCGGCGCGGCCGTCGTCGTGCTCGGCTTCTTCATCGACCGCTTCCTGATTCGCCGCACCGGCGAGAACCACCTGGCCCAGGTGCTCCTCACCGTCGGCGTCGCGTTCGTCATGGGCGACGTCGCGCTGCACATCTGGGGCGGCGACAACCTGAAGGTGCCGGTGCCCATGTTCCTGCGCGGCGCCGTGGAGCTGCCGGGCGGGTTCTTCTACCCGGCGTTCCGCTTCGCGCTCATCGTCTTCGGCGTCGCCGCGGGCGTGGCCCTGTGGCTGCTCTACAACAAGACGCAGCTCGGCGCGGTGGTGCGGGCGGGCGTGGACGACCGCGAGCAGGTCAACGCCACCGGCATCAACGTCGATCGCCTCTTCGTCATGGTTTCGGCGCTCGCCTCCTTCCTCGCCGGCATGGCGGGCGTCGTGGGCGGCGCGTTCCTCACCCTCTATCCCGGCGCCGAATGGGAGATCCTCGTGTACGCGCTCGTGGTCGTCATCGTCGGCGGCCTCGGCAGCCTGGAAGGGGCGATGATCGGCGCGCTCATCGTCGGCCTCCTCGACGCGTACGGGCGCTGGCTGCTGCCGGAATTCTCCTACTTCGTCCTCTTCGGCCCCATCGCCGTGCTGATGCTCTTCCGGCCGCGCGGGCTCTTCGGGCGGGAGCATTGAGATGGCGAACCAGATCCGCGAGATGACGCTCGGGCGCCTGATCGTGATGGTGCTTCTCCTTGCCGCGGCGCTTTCGCTGCCCTACGTCGGCGGGCCGTTCTGGACGGGGCTCGTCACACAGATGCTCATCTTCGGCCTGCTCGCGCTGTCGGTCGACCTGCTCCTCGGCCAGGCGGGGCTCTTTTCGCTCACGCACGCCTCCTTCTTCGCCGTCTCGGCCTACACCGTCGCCATCCTGCAGGTGCGCTACGGCGTGCCGACGCTCCTCGCCGCGCCGGCCGGCATCCTCGCCGGGACGCTGCTCGGGCTCGTGTTCGGCCTGTCGGTCCGCACGCGGGGCGTGTACTTCATTCTCATCACCATCGCGTTCGGCTACGTGGTCTGGGGCGTGGCGGTGCGCTGGTCGTCGTTCACGGGCGGCGACAACGGCGTGACGAACGTGCCGTTCCCCGCCATCGGCGGGCTCGGCATCACTTCGCATACCCAGTACTACTACTTCGTGCTCGCCGTGATCGCGCTCTGCGCCATCGGCTATCGCACGCTCATCCGCTCGCCCTTCGGCCTGGGCTTGCGCGGCATCATGGGCAGCGAGACGCGCATGAAGAGCCTCGGCTACCGCACCGGCCTGCACCTCTACGCGGCGTTCCTGCTCTCGGCGGCGATCGCGAGCCTTGCCGGGGTGCTCTACGTGTACTACAACCGCTTCGTGAACCCCGTCGCGTCCTCGTTCCAGATCTCGGTGGAGGCGGCCCTGATGGCGATCGTCGGCGGCACCGGGACGATCATCGGCCCCTTCATCGGCGCGGGCGTCGTCCTCGGTTTGCGCAACTGGGTCTCGAGCTTCTTCGAGATGCACCACGCCATCATGGGCGCGGTCTTCATCGCCACGGTGCTGTGGGCGCCGGACGGGCTGGTGGGCCTGGCAAGGCGGCTGCACGGCCGCTTTTCGGGCAGGGACGCGGGATGAGCGAAAAGGCCATCGAAGCGAAGGACCTCGCCAAGGTGTTCGGCGGCCTCGCGGCCGTCGACGGCGTGTCGCTGGAGGTGGGCGCCGGCGAGCGGCGCGTGCTCATCGGGCCGAACGGGGCAGGGAAGACCACGCTCTTCCACTGCATCACCGGGACGCTGCGGCCCACGCGGGGCCGCGTCTCGCTCTACGGGCAGGACGTCACGCGCCATCCGGAGCACCGGCGCACGGCGCTCGGCATGGGCCGCACCTTCCAGATCACCAACGTCTTTCCGGAGCTCACGCTCGTCGAGAACCTGGTGCTCGCCATCGTCGGCACCGACCGGCGCAAGTGGGCGCTCCACAAGAAGGTCGAGGACTACGAAGCGGTGAGGCAGCAGGCGCTCGAGGGGCTCGCCTCCGTCGGCCTCGCCGAGCGCGCCGACCAGCCGGTCAGGCTGATTTCGTACGGCGAGCGGCGCCAGCTCGAGATCGCGCTCGCGCTCAACACGCGTCCCAAGGTGCTTTTCCTCGACGAGCCCTGCGCCGGGCTCTCGCCGAGCGAGCGCCAGCGCATCGCCCGCATGATCGCCGCGCTGCCGCGCGACATCACGCTCGTCATGATCGAGCACGACATGGACGTCGCCCTCGGGCTCGCCGACCGCGTCACGGTGCTGCACCAGGGCCGCGTCATCCTCGAGGGCTCGCCCGACGCCGTGCGCGCCAACCCCGAAGTGCGCGACGTCTATTTCGGCCATGCCTGAGCCGCTCCTTTCGGTCCACGGCATCCACACGTACTACGGCGACAGCTACGTGCTGCAGGGACTGTCGCTCGAGCTGCGCGAGGGGACCATCGTGGCCATCCTCGGGCGAAACGGCATGGGCAAGACCACGCTCATCCGCTCCATCGCCGGGCTGACGCCGCCGCGCGAAGGCGACATCGTCTTCAAGGGAAAGTCGCTTCGCGGCCGGGCGCCCTATGTCATCGCGCAGCAGGGCCTCGCGCTCGTGCCCCAGGGGCGGCGGATCTTCCGCTCGCTCTCGGTGCGCGAGAACCTGCTTCTTCCGACGAGCGGCCTCGCGCGGCCGCGGCGCGGGCGCTGGGACCTCGACGCCGTGCTGAAGGCGTTCCCGCAGCTCGCCGAGCGGCTGCACCACGGCGGCGGCGCGCTCTCGGGCGGCGAGCAGCAGATGCTCGCCGTGGGGCGCGCGCTCATGGCCAACCCGGACCTCATCCTCATGGACGAGCCCTCGGAGGGCCTTTCGCCGAAGCTCGTGCAGCACGTCGGCGAGATCATGCGCAGCCTCCGCGAGCACGGCCACGCCGTGCTGCTCGTCGAGCAGAATTTCGCCCTGGCGATGGCCGTGGCCGACTACCTCTATGTCGTCTCGGCGGGCCGGTTCGTGTTCGAAGGCACGCCGGCGGAGCTCGAGAAGGCGCCGGAAGTGATGGAGCAGCATCTCGGGCTTGGAAAGGAATCGTGAAGCGACCATGGAGCATTTCGACCTGAAGGGAAGGGTGGCCGTCGTCACCGGCGGCAACGGCGGCATCGGCCTCGGTATGGCGAAGGGGCTCGCGAAAGCCGGCGCCGCGATCGCGGTGGCAGGACGAAATGCCGGGAAGAACGACGCCGCGGTGCAGGCGCTCCGCGGTCTGGGCGCCGACGCGATCGCCCTCGAGGCCGATGTGCTGGACGAGCAGGCGTGCCGCAGCCTCGTCGACCGGGCCGCCGCGCACTTCGGCCGGCTCGACATCCTCGTCAACAACGCCGGGATCGCCATCCGCAAGCCGCCCCAGGCCTACACGGCCGAGGAGTGGCATCGCGTGCTCGACAGCAACCTGACGAGCGCTTTCCTGTGCTCGCATGCCGCCTACCCGCACATGAAAAAGGCCGGTGGCGGCAAGATCATCAGCATCGGCTCCATCCTGTCGCTCATGGGAGCGCCGTTTGCCGTCGCCTACGCCGCAAGCAAGGGAGGGCTCGTGCAGATGACGCGCGCGCTTGCCACTGCGTGGGCGGTGGACAACATCCAGGTGAACGCGCTGCTGCCGGGCTGGATCGATACGGACCTCACCGCCAGCGCGCGGCGAGAGGTGCCGGGCCTGAACGAGCGCGTGCTCGCCCGTACGCCGGCGGGGCGCTGGGGCGATCCGGCCGACTTCGAGGCGATCACCGTCACGCTGGCCGGGCCCGGCTCGCAGTTCATCACGGGCGCCGCCATTCCGGTGGACGGCGGCTACACCATCCAGGCCTAGGGAGGTTTCCATGGCAAGAACGCACAGGCTCGACCCCACGCCGGAGACGGTGCACTGGGGCTATCTCGACGCCACGATTCCGCCGCGACTGGAGGTCGATTCGGGCGATACGGTGGTCGTCGACACCTTCTCCGGATGGAAGGATGTCGCCCCCGACCCGAAGCTCTATCGCCCCGCGCACGCCGAGATCATCGAGAAGCTGAAGCCGGTGCTCGGCCCGCACATCCTCACCGGACCCGTCGCCGTGCGGGGCGCCGAGCCGGGCGACGTGCTTGAAGTGCGCATCAAGGCGATCGAGCTCACCGCCGACTGGGGCTGGAACGTCATGCGGCCGCTCCGCGGCACGCTGCCGGAGGATTTTCCGGAGTTCCAGGCACGCGTCATTCCGATCGACCGCGAGCGGATGACGGCAAAGCTCGCCTGGGGCCCGACGATCCCGCTTCAGCCTTTCTTCGGCATCCTCGCGACCGCGCCGCGCCCCGAGTACGGGCGCCTCTCGAGCGTGGAGCCGCGCGAGTTCGGCGGCAACGTCGACTGCAAGGAGTTCGTGGCGGGCACCTCGCTCTTCCTGCCGGTGTTCGTGCCGGGGGCGAACTTCTCCGCCGGCGACGGGCACGCGGTGCAGGGCGACGGCGAGGTGAACCTCACCGCGCTGGAGACCTGCCTCAAGGGCACGTTCGAGCTCGTCGTGCACAAGAAGATGCGGCTCGCGATGCCGCGCGCCATCACCCCGACGCACTACATCACCATCGGCCTGGACGTCGACCTGGACGATGCCGCGAAGCAGGCGCTGCGTGAGATGATCGCCTGGCTGGTGGACATGAAAGGCTGGAAGCCCGCCGAGGCCTACACTTTCTGCAGCCTGGCGTGCGACTTGCACGTCACGCAGCTCGTGGACGGCAACAAGGGAATCCACGCCATGGTGCGCAAAGACCTGATTTCCTGAGCGGGAGGCTTACCCCGATGACCGCGGCAACGGCGAAGCAAAAGGGCACGAGCCACCAATCCCATGTGGCGCGGGCGAACGACATGCCATGGCAGCCGATCCGCTACCCGGGCTGCTTCATCAAGCCGCTCTTCGTCGACCGGGAAAAGGGGCTCCTCACGGTGCTGCTCAAGATGGAGCCGGGCGCGACGCTGCCCGATCACGAGCACGCGCTCGTCGAGCAGACCTACATGCTCGAGGGGCGCCTCGTGGACAAGGAAGGCCCCGAGGCCGGGCTCTCCATCGGCCCGGGCGAGTTCGTCGCGCGTCCGGCCGGCAGCCGCCATTCGGCCTGGACGCCCGAAGGCGGGCTGATGGTGGCGATCTTCCAGGTGCCCAACAAGTTCTTCGAGAAGGACGGCCGGGTCGTCGACCTGATGGGCGAGGACTGGCAGGCGACCTGGGGCCACGTCGTCGCGTAGTTGTGTAGCATTGGGGCCGTGATCGAGCGCGGCCACCACGACATGGGCGGGCTGGACGCCGGACCCGTCCAGCGCACGGAGCACGAGTACGCCGAATGGGAGCGGCGCGTGGACGCCCTCGTCATGCTGATGCGCGGCCACGGCCTCACCGTGGACGAGTCTCGCAGGAACATCGAGGCGCTCCCGCCGGCCGCCTACGACGCCATGGGCTACTACGAGCGCTGGATCGCCTCGCTCTCGCACACCCTCATCCAGCGCGGCATCCTCACGAGCGACGAGATCGGCCGCAAGATGGAAGAGGTGCGGGTCCGCGTCGAGAAGGAGTGAGCGCCGCATCATGAGCGCCCGGCCCCAGGCCCAGTACGAAACCTCCTACGAGCCGAGCGTCGCGCCGCGCTTCGCGCCGGGGGACCGCGTGCGGGTCCGCAAGGCGTTCCCCCCGGGCCACATCCGCACGCCCTTCTACATCCGGGGGCACGTCGGCGAGATCGAGCGCTACTGCGGCCAGTTTCCCAATCCGGAGGAACTCGCCTACCAGCGCGACGGCCTTCCGGCGCAGCCGCTCTATCGCGTGCGCTTCCGCCAGGCGGACATCTGGCCCGGCTATCGGGGCGCCGCGGCCGACGTCCTCGAGGTGGAGATCTACCAGCACTGGCTGGAGCCGGCAGCGTCATGATGAAAGGGAGCGTGTGGCGAAGGAAGGTCCGGTGAAGGAAGAGAAAGGCGCCTACAGGCCGCTGTCGTACTTCCAGCTGATGGAAGTGACGCTGCGCGAGCTTCTCGTGGAGAAGGGCTACCTGACCGAGGCGCAGGTGGCCGCCGAGGTCGAGAACATGCGAAGCCGCACTCCCGAGCGCGGCGCGCTCGTCGTGGCGCGCGCCTGGACCGATCCGGCGTTCAAGCAGAAGCTCCTCGAGAACGGCAGCCGCGCGTGCGAGTCGCTCGGGCTCGACGTCGCCCCCATGCGGCTCGTGGTGGTGGAGAACACGCCCGAAGTCCACAACGTCATCGTGTGCACGCTCTGCTCCTGCTATCCGCGTCCGCTCCTCGGCATTCCGCCCGACTGGTACAAGTCGCGCGCCTACCGCTCGCGCATGGTCCGCGAGCCGCGCGCCGTGCTCGCGGAGTTCGGGCTCCACATCGACGAAGGAAGGGCGATCCGGGTGCACGACTCCTCGGCCGACATGCGCTACATGGTGCTTCCCATGCGGCCCGAAGGCACCGAGGGCTGGGACGAGGCGCGCCTCGCCGCCCTCGTGAAGCGCGACGACATGATCGGCGTATCGGTCCCGAGGGCGCCACGAGACTGAAGCCCGCGAGGATCGTCCCGCTCGGCGACCTCGCCGTCTACGCGGAGTTCTCCGGCACGCTCGACCCGAAGGTGAACGGGCTCGTGCAGCGGCTCGCCGCCGCCGTGCAGGAACGCGCGCTCGCCGGCGTGCACGACGTGGTTCCGGCGCTCGGCGGGCTCGCGCTCTACTTCTCGCCCCGCTTCGAAGGGGATCCGCTCGCCTACGCGGCCGAGCTCGTGGAGGACTGCCTCAATCGGCTGCCGCCAGCGGCGAGCATCGGCCGCGAGGTGGAGGTCCCGGTCTGCTACGACGAGGAATTCGGCATCGACCTCGCGGAAGTCTCGGAGCGCACCCGCATCCCGCGCGAAGCCATCGGCGAGCTTCATTCCTCGGCGTCCTACCGCGTGCTGATGATCGGCTTCGCTCCCGGCCACGCCTACCTGGGCGGACTCGACCCGAAGCTCTCGGTGCCCCGGCGCGCGACGCCCCGCACGCTGGTGCCCGCAGGCTCGGTCGCCATCGCGAACGAGCAGACCGTCGTCTATCCGTACGCGATCCCGGGCGGCTGGAACGTCATCGGCCGCACGCCGCTCAAGGTCTTCGACGCCTCGCGCAGCTCGCCGAGCCTCTTCGCGGCCGGCGACCGCGTGCGCTTCCGGGCCGTCTCGCGGGACGAGTACGAAGCGATCGGCGCAGCCGCATGACGATCCGCGTCCTGCGTCCCGGACTCTTCACGACCGTGCAGGACACCGGCCGGCACGGGCTGCAGCACCTCGGCCTGTGTCCCGGCGGCGCCATGGATCCGGTGGCGCTCGCGCTCGCCAACGCCCTCGTCGGCAACGCGACGGGGGAGGCCGCGCTGGAAGTCACCGTCATCGGCCCGGAGCTCGAGTTCGAGCACGACACGCTCGTCGCGGTCTGCGGCGCGGAGCTGCAGGGCGGGCTGCCCGGCAACCGGCCCGTGCTCGTCAAGGCGGGCAGCCGGTGCCACGTCGGACGCGCGGTGCGCGGCTCTCGCGCGTATGTCGCGGTGGCGGGCGGCTTTCCGTTGCCGCAGGTCCTCGGGAGCCGCAGCACCTATGTTCCGGGAAAGTTCGGCGGCCTCGAGGGCCGCGCGCTTCGGCATGGGGATCGCCTTCCTCTCGTTGAAAGTTCTGAAAATCTTTCTCGGGAACGATTCGGTCGACTGAAGAACACCCAATCGGGAACGGTGCGCTGGTCGGCGCCGCCGATGACGCTCCCGGACCGCGAGCCCGTTCTCGTGCACGTCCTCGAGGGCCAGCACTTCGCCGCGTTCGATGCGCCATCGCAGCGCGCCTTCTTCGAGTCGAGGTGGCGGGTCGCGCCGGATTCCAACCGGATGGGGTTTCGCCTGCAGGGACCGGCGCTCGGGCGCGAAGGCTCCGACGAGCATCAGGCCGGTGAGATACTATCGGGGCCAACGCCGATCGGCACCGTGCAGGTGCCCTCGGGGGGAGCGCCCATCGTGCTGATGGCCGATCACCAGACGACCGGCGGCTACCCGCAGATCGCGGGCGTCGTCTCGGCCGACGTGCCGCGGCTTGCGCAGATGGCGCCCGGCGCTACCGTGCACTTCGCCCGCTGCAGCCTGCGCGACGCCGCCGAGCTTCGAAGGCATCTGCACGAGCGGATGGAAACGGCCCTCCGGGGCATCGCGTGGAGCTATGGCCGCTAAAGTCATCGACCTGAACTGCGACATGGGCGAGAGCTACGGCGCCTGGAAGATGGGCGCCGACGCCGAGATCATGCCGTTCATCTCCTCGGCCAACATCGCCTGCGGCTTCCACGGCGGCGACCCGGCCACCATCCGCAGGACGGTCCGCCTCGCGGCGGACCACGGCGTGGCGATCGGCGCGCATCCGTCGCTTCCCGACCTGCAGGGCTTCGGACGCCGCGCCATGAAGATCAGCCCGCAGGAAATGTACGACCTCGTCCTCTACCAGGCCGGCGCGGTGGAGGCCTTCGCCCGCGCCGCCGGCGCCCGGCTTCACCACGTCAAGTGCCACGGCGCGCTCTACAACATGGCCGCGAACGACGAGGCCCTCTCCGAGGCGATGGTGAAGGCGGTGAAGGACCTGGGCGCGGATGTCTTCGTCTATGCGCTCTCGGGAAGCCGGAACTTCGCCGTCGCGAAAAGCCTCGACGCCCGCGTGGCGGGCGAGGTGTTCGCCGACCGCGGCTATGCCGACGACGGGACGCTCGCGCCGCGGGGCCAGCCGGGCGCGATGATCGAAGACGCGGCGCAGTCGGTGCGCCAGGTGCTCGGCATGCTGGAGGAGGGCTACGTCACGAGCCTCTCCGGCCGGCGCGTGCCGGTGTCGCCCGACACGCTGTGCCTGCACGGCGACCAGCCGGGGGCGGTGACCTTCGCGAAGGAACTGAGAAAGGCATTCCGGGAGAAAGGTATCGATGTCCGCGCACCCTAAGCTCTTCACGCCCATCCGCCTCGGCGGCATCGAGCTCGCCAACCGCATCGTCGTCTCGCCCATGTGCCAGTACTCGGCGACGGACGGGACGCCGGGCGACTGGCACCTCATGCATCTCGGCCAGTTCGCGATCTCGGGCGCCGGCCTCACGATGGTCGAAGCTACGGCGGTGACCCCCGAGGGGCGGATCTCGAAGGGCTGCACCGGGCTCTACAGCGACGAGAACGAGTCGGCGATGAAGCGCGCGGTGGCGTTCTTCAAGGCCCTCACCCCCCGGGCGATCGGCGTGCAGCTCGCGCATGCCGGCCGCAAGGGCTCGGCGCGGTTCCCCTGGCAGGGCGGCAAGCCGCTCGCGCCGGAGGAGGGCGCCTGGGAGACGGTGGCGCCCTCGCCCATCGCCTTTGGAGAAGGCTGGCCCTCGCCCCGCGAGCTTTCCGGCTCCGAGCTTCCAGGCCTGGTGGCTTCTTTCGTGAAGGCCGCCGAGCGCGCGAAGCGGGTCGGCTTCGATGCGATCGAGGTGCACGCCTCGCACGGCTACCTGCTGCATCAGTTCCTCTCGCCGCTCACGAACCGGCGAAGCGACACCTACGGGCGCGACCGGATGAAGTTTCCGCTCGAAGTCGCGGCGGCGCTGCGCGAGGCGTGGCCGAAGGACCGCTGCCTCGGCGCGCGCATCAGCGGCAGCGACTGGGCCGAAGGCGGCCTCGGCCCCGACGATGCGGTGGCCTTCGCGCGCGAGCTCCATCGCATCGGCTTCGACTACGTCTGCGTGTCGAGCGGCGCGCTCGTGCCGCACGCCAGGATCGCCGTGGCGCCCGGCTACCAGGTGCCGTTCGCCGAGCGGGTCAGGAAGACGGTGCCGATCGCGGTGCGGGCCGTCGGCATGATCGCCGATCCACTGCAGGCCGAGGAGATCGTCGCCTCGGGCAAGGCCGACATGGTCGCGCTCGCGCGCGGCTTCCTCGACGACCCGCGCTGGGTGTGGCACGCCGCCGAGCGCCTCGGCGCCACGGTCGAGTACCCGCCGCAATACGCCCGGAGCCATCCCGAAGTCTGGCCGGGCGCGGCGCTTGCGAGGCCCCGCGAGACCGCATGAGACGCCCCGAGCGCAAGGCCCCGGACCTGGAAAGAATCGAGCGGCTCGTGCGCGAGCTGCTCGTGGAGCTGGGCGAGGATCCCGATCGCGAGGGGCTTCTCAAGACCCCCGCGCGCGTGGCCAAGGCGTTCAGCTTCCTCACGCACGGCTACCGCACCGACCTCGCGGAGGTGATCAACCAGGCGATCTTCACCCAGGAAACGAGCAGCATGGTGATCGTCAAGGACATCGAGGTCTACAGCCTCTGCGAGCACCACCTGCTGCCGTTCTTCGGGCGCTGCCACATCGGCTACATCCCGGACGGCAAGGTCTTCGGCGTGAGCAAGCTCGCCCGCCTGGTGGACATGTACGCCCGGCGCCTGCAGCTGCAGGAGCGCCTGACCGAGGAGATCTCCCGGGTGGTCATGGACGAGGTGGGGGCCAGGGGCGTGGGGGTGATGATCGAGGCCCGACACCTGTGTATGATGATGCGGGGCGTCGAAAAACAGAACTCCACCATGGTGACTTCCTCCGTGCTGGGCATCTTCCGGGAGCACCTCGCCACGCGCGAGGAGTTCCTCTCGCTCGTGAGGCGCTCGTGAACAGCGCCGTGATGGGCGCGCTGGTCGGAATCGGCATCGCCGTCGCCCTCCTGATCTTCGACTACCTGATGATCCGCCAGGGGGCCGCGGAGCGGGCGAAGCGCCAGCACCAGACGCTCGTCACGCTCGACAACACCGAGCGCAAGCGCCTGATCTCGCTCTTCCGCTTCTGCCTCTTCCTGCCGCCGGCCCTCGCGCTGGCGTTCTGGGTCTTCTCCTAAGGGTATCAGGCGGGGGGCCACGGCTTACGTCGTCCCCGCGAAGGCGGGGACCCCGTCTAAAAGTCTGGAAAGCCTCCGCCGAAAGACCTATTCGCGGGGACGACAATTCAGCGCGCTTGCTGAAGACCCCCGCTATCCCGCGTCCAGGAAAAGCGCCCGGGCCGCCGCGGCGCCGAAGCGGTACTCGTGGTTGCACATCTCGTTGCGGATGACGACCTCGCCGTGCTCGGCGAGGATCGACTCGACCTCGGCGCGGCCGAGCCCGCGCAGCAGGTTCTTCACCTTCTCCTCGTCATGCGGGCAGTGGTACTCGACGGCGTGCAGGGGAAACACGCGCATGAGCTCCTCCGGAAAGAGCTTCGTGAGAAGGTCGTAGGGCTGCGCGTCGCGCGTCTCGTCGAGCCGCAGCGTCGCGGCGAGATGCCGGACCCGGCTCCAGCCGTCCGGGTCGCGCGCGTCGGCGCCCGGCAGCTTCTCGAGAAGGAGACCCGCGATCGCGCCGCCGTCGGCGTAGAGACGCAACGACGCCGGCAGCTGCTCGGACTGCGTCAGGTAGTGCTCGAAGATCGTCTCGAGGCTCTCGCCTTCGAGCGGCACGAGGCTCTGGTAGAAGCGCCCGCTTTCGCCGTCTTCTAGCGTCACCGCGAGCTTGCCGTCGCCGAGGAGGCTCCTCTCCGTCGCCGGCGCGGCGAGCGGCGCCTCGAACTGCGCCATGCCGCGGATCTGCAGCTCCGCGGTGCAGTCGGCGACGAGCAGCCGGACCGGGCCCGATCCTTGCACCTGCAGCGTCACTCTTCCGGCGCTTTTCTGGTTCGCGCCGAGCAGGACGGTGAGCGCCGTCGTGTGGCCGAGCAGGGAGGCGATCGGGGCCGGATAGCCGCGGCCCTCGAGCATGCGGTGCCAGGCCTGCGTGAGGCACACCAGGCGGCCCCGGATGTCGAGGGTCTCGAAAAGAAAGCGCTGCACGTAGTCCGTTCGCATGGGAGGATCGTATCGCCAAGCCAGGGTCCCGGCGGGCGTGCAAATCGCGCGCCGGGCTCGGTAGATGCTCCGGCGCCCGTTACGCTATAAAGGCCGAAGGAGACCGGGATGAGCACCGTCGCCCAACGCCCGCCCCTCATGACGGGCCACGACCTCTATCTCTTCCGGGAGGGGACGCACACGCGGCTCTACGAGAAGCTCGGCGCGCACGTCACCCCGGAGGGCACGCACTTCGCCGTCTGGGCGCCGAACGCCCAGTCGGTCTCGGTCATCGGCGAGTTCAACGACTGGGATCCGCGCAAGCACCCGCTCGAGCGCGGAAGCGGCGAGGCCGGCGAGGCGGGGATCTGGCAGGCCACCGTGCCCGGGGTGGGGCAGGGCGCGCTCTACAAGTTCCACATCGTCTCGCGGCACGGCAACTTCAAGGTCGACAAGGCCGACCCGTACGCCTTTCGCAGCGAAGTCGCGCCGCGCACCGCGTCGGTGGTCTGGGACCTCGCGTACGAATGGGGCGACGCGCAGTGGATGCTCGAGCGCCGCCGGCGGAACGCCCTCGATGCGCCGTGGTCGGTGTACGAGGTCCACCTCGGCTCCTGGCGGCGCGACCCGGACCAGCCCGGGCGCCTGCTCGGCTACGCGGAGATCGCTCCGCTCCTCGCCGACTACTGCCGGCGCATGGGCTTCACGCACGTCGAGCTGATGCCGGTCATGGAGCATCCGTTCTATGGCTCGTGGGGCTACCAGTCGACCGGGTACTTCGCGCCGAGCTCGCGCTACGGCAGTCCCCAGGACCTCATGCGCCTGGTCGACGAGCTGCACCGGGCCGGGATCGGCGTGATCCTCGACTGGGTGCCGTCGCACTTTCCCTGGGATGCGCACGGCCTCGGCTTCTTCGACGGCACGCATCTCTACGAGCACGCCGACCCGCGCCAGGGCCACCATCCCGACTGGGCGAGCGCCATCTTCAACTACGGGCGCAACGAGGTGCGCGCCTTCCTGGCCTCGAGCGCGCGCTTCTGGCTCGACCGCTACCACGCCGACGGGCTGCGCGTCGACGCCGTCGCCTCGATGCTCTACCTCGACTACGGGCGCAAGGCGGGCGAGTGGGTCCCGAACCGCTTCGGCGGGCGCGAGAACCTCGAGGCGGTCGAGTTCCTGCGCCTGCTGAACGAGAGCGTGTACCGCGATTTTCCGGACGTGCAGACGATCGCCGAGGAGTCGACGTCGTGGCCGCAGGTGTCCCGGCCCACCTATCTCGGCGGGCTCGGCTTCGGCATGAAGTGGAACATGGGCTGGATGCACGACACGCTGCGCTACTTCCAGAACGACCCGGTGCACCGCAAGTACCATCACGACGGGCTCACCTTCAGCCTCTGGTACGCCTTCCACGAGAACTTCGTTTTGCCGCTTTCGCACGACGAGGTGGTGCACGGCAAGGGCTCGCTCATCGGCCGCATGCCGGGCGACACCTGGCAGCAGTTCGCGGGCCTGCGCCTGCTCTTCGGCTACATGTGGGGCCACCCCGGCAAGAAGATGCTCTTCATGGGCGGCGAGTTCGGCCAGCGGCGCGAGTGGGCCCACGAGCAGAGCCTCGAGTGGCACGTGCTCGGCGTCGACGCGCGGCACGAGGGCGTGCAGCGCTGGGTCGCCGACCTGAACGCGCTCTACCGGAGCGAAGCCTCGCTCCACGAGAAGGACTTCGCCGAGGAAGGCTTCCAGTGGGTGAGCCGCACGGACTGGGAGCAGAGCGTGCTCGCCTTCCTGCGCAAGTCCGAGCGTGGCGCGCCGATCCTCGTTGTCTGCAACTTCACGCCCGTGCCCCGCCATGACTACCGCGTCGGCGTTCCTTCCCGCGGCTACTGGCAGGAGCTCCTCAACAGCGACGCCGAGAGCTACGGCGGCAGCGGCATGGGCAACCTCGGCGGCGTGCAAGCCGATGCGATACCCTACGACGGCTACGAACAATCGGTCTCGCTGACCCTGCCACCCCTTGGAGCGCTCTTCTTCAAGCCTGCATAAATCGGCGGCCCGGCTGCAGGCCGCGCCTTCGCGTGCCGTCGTGGAGTCGGTGCGGCCGCAGGTCGACTGCGGCCGCTATCCGGTGAAGCGCGTGGTCGGCGAGGAGGTGCTCGTCACGGCCGACGTCTTCGCCGACGGGCACGACGTGGTGGTGGCGGAGCTCCTCTACCGGGTCAAGGGCGAGAAGAAGTGGCAGTGCGTGCCCATGGAGTTCCACGGCAACGACCACTGGAGCGGCCGCTTCATCGTCGAGAAGCTGGGCCGCTACGAGTACACGGTGCGCGGCTGGACCGACCGGTTCCTCACCTGGCAGCGCGACCTGAAGAAGCGCCGCGACGCGGGGCAGGACCTCTCGGTCGACTTCCTCATCGGCGCAGGGCTTCTCTCCAGGTCGAGCCCGGAGCTCGCGATCCTGAAGGATGCGGCGCGCACGCCCGACGAGCGGTTCGAGGCGGCCATGAAGGCGGCGGCGCCGCGGCCGGCGGCGGGGCAGATCACCACGTACGAGCGCACGCTCGAGGTGGTGGTCGATCCGGTCAAGGCCCGCTTCTCGAGCTGGTACGAGATGTTCCCGCGCTCGGCGCGCGGCGACGGCACGCACGGCACGTTCCGCGACGTGATCGCGCGCCTGCCGTACGTGGCCGAGCTCGGCTTCGACGTCCTCTACCTGCCGCCCATCCATCCGATCGGCACGACGGCGCGCAAGGGGAAGAACAACGCCGTGAGCGCCGAGCCGGGCGACGTCGGCAGCCCCTGGGCGATCGGCGCGAAAGAGGGCGGCCACAAGGCGATCCATCCCGATCTCGGAAGCTTTGACGACTTCAGCGACTTAGTAAGAACCGCAAGGCAGTTCGGCATCGACATCGCCCTGGACATCGCGTTCCAGTGCTCGCCCGACCATCCCTACGTCGCGGAGCACCCCAAGTGGTTCCGCTGGCGGCCGGACGGGACGGTGCAGTACGCGGAAAACCCGCCCAAGAAGTACCAGGACATCTATCCCTTCGAGTTCGAGACCGAAGAGTGGCCCGAGCTCTTCGACGAGCTGAAGAGCGTCTTCACGTTCTGGGTCTCCCGGGGCGTGCGCATCTTCAGGGTCGACAACCCGCACACCAAGCCCTTTCCCTTCTGGGAGTGGGCGATCGGCGAGCTGAAGCGCGAGCATCCGGACCTCATCTTTCTCTCCGAGGCGTTTACCCGGCCGCGGATCATGCACCGGCTGGCGAAGCTCGGCTTCACGCAGTCCTACACCTACTTCACCTGGCGCAACTGGAAGCACGAGCTGATCGAGTACTTCACGGAGCTCACCAAGGATCCCTCGCGCGAGTACTTCCGGCCCAACGCGTGGCCCAACACGCCCGACATCCTGCACGCCTCGCTGCAGCAGGGCGGGCGGCCCGCGTTCATCGCGCGCGCGGTGCTCGCGGCGACGCTCGCCGCGAACTGGGGCATCTACGGGCCGGCCTTCGAGCTCCTCGAGAACGTGCCGCGCGAGCCGGGCAGCGAGGAGTACCTCCACTCCGAGAAGTACGAGATCCGCAAATGGGATCTCGGCCGCGCCGACTCGCTCGCGCCCATCGTCGGCCGGCTGAACGCGATCCGGCGGGAGAACCCCGCGCTGCAGTCGGACTGGAGCCTCGCGTTCCACCACATTGCCAACGATCATCTTCTTTGCTACACCAAAAAGGCCGGCGACAACCTGATCCTGGTCGCCGTGAATCTCGACCCGTGGAACGTGCAGTCGGGGTTCGTGGCGCTGCCGCTCGCGGAGCTCGGCATTCCCGAGCACGAGGAGTACCTCGTCGAGGACCTGCTCGGCGGCGGCCGCTACCTCTGGAAAGGGGCCCACAACTACATCGAGCTAAGCCCGTTCACGCTGCCTGCCCATGTCTTCCGTATCCACCGCCGCTCCGACGCCGGCTTCGACCGCTTCGCCTGATCCCGGCGAGCGGGCCGCGACGGCCGGCGCCGCCCCCGCCCCGGCGGACGACGCGCTCTGGTACAAGGACGCGGTCATCTACCAGGTGCACGTCAAGGCGTTCTTCGACTCGAACAACGACGGCATCGGCGACTTCCGCGGCCTCACCTCCAAGCTCGACTACATCGCCGACCTCGGCGTGAGCGCCGTGTGGCTGCTGCCCTTCTATCCGTCGCCCCTCAAGGACGACGGCTACGACGTGTCCGACTACCGGGGCGTGCATCCCCAGTACGGCACCGTCGGGGACTTCAAGCAGTTCGTGCGCGAGGCGCGCAAGCGGGGCCTTCGCGTGATCACCGAGCTCGTGGTGAACCACACCTCGGACCAGCATCCCTGGTTCCAGGCCGCGCGCCGCGCGCCGCCCGGCTCGAAGAAGCGCAACTGGTACGTCTGGAGCGACACGGTGCAGAAGTACCAGGGCACGCGCATCATCTTCACCGACACGGAGACCTCGAACTGGACCTGGGATCCGGTGGCGAAGGCGTACTACTGGCATCGCTTCTTCAGCCACCAGCCGGACCTCAATTTCGACAATCCCAACGTCCTCAAGGCCGTGCTGCGGATCCTGCGCTACTGGGCCGACATGGGGGTCGACGGCTTCCGCCTGGACGCGATCCCGTACCTCTGCGAGCGGGAGGGCACGAACAACGAGAACCTGCCCGAGACGCACGCGATCCTCAAGCAGATCCGCGCCGCGATGGATGCGCACTATCCCGACCGGATGCTGCTTGCCGAGGCGAACCAGTGGCCCGAAGACGTGCGGCCCTATTTCGGCGACGGCGACGAGTGCCACATGGCGTTCCACTTCCCCCTCATGCCGCGCATGTACATGGCCATCGCGCAGGAGGACCGCCACCCGGTCGTCGAGATCATGTACCAGACGCCCGACATCCCGGAGACGTGCCAGTGGGCGATCTTCCTCCGGAACCATGACGAGCTCACGCTCGAGATGGTCACCAGCCGGGAGCGCGACTACATGTACCGGATGTACGCGGCGGACATGCAGGCGCGCATCAACCTCGGCATCCGGCGCCGGCTCGCGCCGCTCATGGAGAACGATCCGCAGCGCATCCGGCTCATGAACAGCCTCCTTCTTTCCATGCCGGGCTCGCCGATCCTCTACTACGGCGACGAGATCGGCATGGGCGACAACATCTACCTGGGCGACCGCAACGGCGTGCGCACGCCCATGCAGTGGACCCCCGATCGCAATGCCGGCTTCTCGCGCGCCGACCCGCAGCGGCTCTACCTGCCGCCCGTCATGGACCCGGTGTACGGCTACGAGGCGGTGAACGTCGAGGCGCAGGCGCGCGACCCGAGCTCGCAGCTCAACTGGATGAAGCACATGCTCGCGGTGCGCCGGCAGAGCCGCGCCTTCGGCCGCGGCAAGCTGACGTTCCTGCGTCCCGGGAACCGCAAGATCCTCGCCTACATCCGCGAGCTCGGCGACGAGGCGATCCTCTGCGTGGCGAACCTCTCGCGCTCGGCGCAGCCGGTCGAGCTCGACCTCAAGCGCTTCAAGGGGCGCGTGCCCGTCGAGATGCTCGGGCGCACGGCGTTCCCGCCCCTTGGCGAGCTGCCCTACATGCTCACGCTTCCGGCGCACGGCTTCTACTGGTTCCGGCTGGCGACGAACGCGCAGCCCCCGGAATGGCACCTGGAGCTGCTGCTCAGCGAGGAGACCCCCGTGCTCGTCCTCTTCGACCTCTGGAACAGCTTCTTCCGCGACCGCGTCGTGCCCTGGCGCATCGGCATGGCGGAGAAGCTGCGCGCCCGGCTCGAGACCGAGCTTCTCCCGGGGTACATCGGCGAGCAGCGCTGGTTCTCCCGCAAGGGCGAGCCGGTCGCGGCCGCGCCGCTCGAGGACTGGGTGGTCTGGGAGCGCTGGCTCTTCGCGCTACCGCGCGTGAACGGCGAGCAGTACCTCGTGCCCCTTGCCCTCGCCTGGGAGGAGACCGAGGACGAGCGGGTCAAGCGGCTCACGGCGCTCACGCTCGCCCGGGTGCGCCAGCAGGCGAACGTCGGCGTGCTCGCCGATGCGATCGGCGACGAGACGTTCTGCCGCGCGCTCGTGCGCGCGATCTGCGGCCGTGCGGAGGCGGCGACCGCCCACGGGCGGCTTCGCTTCGTGCCGACCGATTACTGTGCGCACTTCGCGCAGGAGGACGTGGAGGCGCTGGAGGTGTCGCGGCTGCACATGCACAGCTCGAACACCTCGGTGAACCTCACTTCGGCCACGCAGGGCGACCGCCTGTTCCTCAAGTTCTACCGGCGCGTGCGCCACGGCATCAATCCCGAGTCCGAGGTCGGCCGCTTCCTGACGGAGGTGGCGAAGTTCCCGCACTGCGTTCCGCTCGCGGGCTGCATCGAGTACGTGAAGGAGGGCGAGGAGCACCCGGCGACCCTCGTGCTCATGCAGGCCTACGTGCCGAACCAGGGCGACGGCTGGAACTACACGCTGAACTACCTGGACCGCTTCCTCGAGGACCATCGCTCGGCCAGCATCGCGAACCTCGAGGTGCCCGGCGAGGACGTTCACGGCGGCTTCCTCACCCTGATGACGACGCTCGCCACGCGCACGGGGCAGCTCCACCAGGCCTTCGCGCGGCCGACCGGGGACCCGGCGTTCGACCCGGAGCCGCTGACCGAGGCCGACGTGCGCGCCTGGAAAGCCAGGGTCAAGGCCGAAGCCGAGGAGACGTACGCGCTTCTCGCGTCCCGGAATTTCAGCCACATCCGCCTGCCCGCCAAGGCAACGGTGCTTGCCGCCATCGATGCCTGCCCGGCGCCGCGCGGGCCGGCCCTTCGCACGCGCCACCATGGCGACTACCACCTCGGCCAGGTGCTCATCGCCAACAACGACTTCGTCATCATCGACTTCGAGGGCGAGCCGAGCCGCCCGCTGGAGGACAGCCGGCGGAAGCTCTCGCCGCTGCGCGACGTGGCCGGGATGCTGCGCTCGTTCAACTACGCCAAGTGGAGCGCGCTCGTGCGCGCGCGCGAGGCCGACCCGCAGCAGGAGAAGCTCCTTGCCGAGCTCGACGCGTGGGAGTCGAGGACGCGCGAGACCTTCCTTTCGGCCTACGCGGCGGCGGCCGAAGGAAGCGGGATCTTCCAGGATTTCGACGACGCCCGGGGGCTCCTCGCGCTGGCGGAGCTGGAGAAGGTGCTCTACGAGCTGCGCTACGAGGCCAACAACCGGCCCGACTGGATCCACATCCCGAGCGGCGGCCTCGCCGGGCTGGTGGCGGGGCAGGGGCGTTGACCGACCGGGATACCGGGAAGGAGAACGGCTGCAGGAACCTCAGGAAGAACCTCAGGAGGAGGAAAGGGGATGCCCATGGACTTCGATACCGTATTGCTCGAGCCGCTGCGGGTCTTTCTGCGCCAGGTCGGCGACCTGCTGCCGCGCCTGGTGCTCGCGGTGGTGGTGCTCATCGTCGGCTGGATCGTGGCGAAGGTGGTGCGCTTCGCCATCGAGCGGGGATTGCGCGCGGTGAACTTCAACGTCCTCACCGAGCGCGCCGGCATGGACGGGTTCCTGCGCAACGGGGGCATCGAGTCCGACACCACGGGCCTCGTCGCGCTCGTCTTCTACTGGCTCGTGATCCTCGCCGCGCTGGTGATCGGCTTCAACAGCCTCGGCCTCACCTACATCACCGACGTCCTCCGGAGCGTGATCCTCTTCCTGCCCCGGGTGCTCGTGGCGATCGTGATCCTCGCCGTCGGCAGCTACTTCGCCCGCTTCATCGACGGCGCGGTCGCGGCCTACTTCCGCAACGCCCAGGTGCAGGACGCCGATCTCCTCGGCCGCATCGCCCGCACCGCGGTGCTCGCCTTCGTGATCCTCATCGCGCTCGACCAGGTCCAGGTGGGGGGCGACCTCATCCGGCAGACCTTTCTCATCGTGCTGGCCGGGGTGGTCTTCGCTCTCGCGCTCGCCTTCGGCATCGGCGGCCGGGACTGGGCCGCGGAATTGCTAGAGCGCTGGTGGCCACGCAAACGCTAGTGCTTTGACGCTCAACCCCGTGACGAGAAGAGGCGCCGATGCCGCGCAACCGGCTGCGTGAAGGGCAGCCGTTCCCGCTCGGCGCCACCTGGGACGGGCTGGGGGTCAACTTCGCGCTTTTCTCGGCGAACGCCACGAAGGTCGAGCTCTGCCTCTTCGACCCGGCCGGCAAGCAGGAGCTCGAGCGCATCCAGATGCCCGAGTACACCGACGAGGTCTGGCACTGCTACCTCCCCGAGGCGCGGCCGGGCACGGTGTACGGCTACCGCGTCCACGGTCCCTACGAGCCCGATGCCGGGCACCGCTTCAATCCGAACAAGCTCGTCATCGATCCCTACGCCCGCAAGCTCGTCGGCGAGCTGCAGTGGAACGACGCCCTCTTCGGCTACACCGTAGGCCATCCGGACCAGGACCTGTCGTTCGACGAGCGAGACAGCGCTCCCTATGTCCACAAGGCGCAGGTGATCGATCCGGCGTTTACCTGGGGAAACCTTCGCCGGCGGCGCTGGCCGTGGCCGCAGACCATCCTCTACGAGCTCCACGTGAAGGGGTTCACCCAGCTCAACCGCCGGCTCCCCGAGGCGCTGCGCGGGACGTTCTCCGGCCTCGGGCATGCCGACACGATCGAGTACCTGCAGAAGCTCGGCATCACGACCGTGGAGCTCCTGCCCGTGCACGCCTTCGTGGACGACCGCTACCTGGTGGAGAAGGGGCTGCGGAACTACTGGGGCTACAACAGCATCGCGTTCTTCGCGCCGGAGCCGCGCTACATGGCCACCCCGTTCACCAACGAGTTCAAGGAGATGGTGAACCATCTGCATGCGGCGGGGCTCGAGGTGGTGCTCGACGTCGTCTACAACCACACGGCCGAGGGCAACGAGGCCGGGCCGACGCTCTCCTTCAGGGGCATCGACAACGCGAGCTACTACCGCCTGCTTCCCGACAACCCCCGCTGCTACGTGAACGACACCGGCACCGGCAACACCATGAACCTCAGCCATCCCCGCGTGCTGCAGATGGTGGCCGACTCCCTGCGCTACTGGGCGAGCGACATGCGGGTGGACGGCTTTCGCTTCGACCTCGCGACGATCCTCGCCCGCGAGCCCTACGGCTTCGACGAGGGCGGCGGCTTTCTGGACGCCTGCCGCCAGGATCCGGTCCTCTCCAGCGTCAAGCTGATCGCCGAGCCCTGGGACGTCGGTCCGGGCGGCTACCAGGTCGCCCACTTCCCGCCGGGCTGGGCCGAGTGGAACGACCGCTATCGCGACACCGTAAGGGCCTACTGGCGCGGCGACGAGGGGCAGCTTCCCGAGCTTGCCACCCGCCTTGCCGGCTCGGCGGACATGTTCAACCGGCGGGGGCGCCGGCCCTGGGCGAGCGTCAACTTCGTCACCGCGCACGACGGCTTCACGCTCCACGACCTCGTCTCCTACAACGACAAGCACAACGAGGCGAACGGCGAGGAGAACCGCGACGGCCACTCGCACAACCTGTCCTACAACCACGGCGTTGAGGGCCCGACGGACGATCCCGGCATCCTCGCCGTGCGCGAGCGGCAGAAGCGCAACTTCCTCGCCACGCTGCTGCTCTCGCTCGGCACGCCGATGCTCCTCGCCGGCGACGAGCTGGGGCGCTCGCAGGGCGGCAACAACAACGCCTATTGCCAGGACAACGAGATCAACTGGCTCGACTGGTCCGCGCTCGACGATCACGGGCGCGACCTCCTCGAGTTCACCCGCCGGCTGATCGACATCCGCATGAAGCATCCGATCCTCATGCGGGGGCGCTTCCTCGCCGGCTGGCACAACCCCGCGGTCGGCGTAAAGGATGTCACCTGGCTCACGCCGCTCGCCGAGGAGATGACCGAGGCGAACTGGAAGGACGGGCACGCCAAGTGCTTCGGCATGATGCTCGACGGCCGCGCCCAGGAGAGCGGCATCAAGCAGCGCGGCGCCGACGAGACGCTCCTCATCGTGACGAATGCACACCACGACGGCGTGAACTTCACGCTGCCCGGCGTGCCGGACGGGCGGCAGTGGCTGCGCCTGCTCGACACGAACGACCCCGCGCTCGGTTGCGAGGCCTATGCGTTCGGCGCCGAGTACACGGTCACCGGGCGCTCGCTCCTCGTCTTCCAGCTCGAGCGAAACGGCGAGGCGGACGCCGGGCACGAGCGCAAGGCCCGCTCGCGGAAGACGCCGAAGCCGCGATGACGATGCCTTTCGGGGCGCAGGTGCTCGAGGGCGGCGGCGTGCGCTTTCGGCTCTGGGCGCCGGCGGCCACGGCGGTCGACCTCGTGATCGACAACAGGAGCCTTCCGCTGGAGAAGCGCGAGGACGGCTGGTTCGAGCGCGTGGACCTGTCCGCCGGACCGGGGACGCTCTACCGCTACCGGATCAACGGCGGGGTGCTCGTCCCCGATCCGGCCTCGCGCTTCCAGCCGCAGGACTGCGAAGGCCCGAGCGAGGTGGTGGATCCGGACGCTTTCCGCTGGACCGACGGCGGCTGGCGCCCGCGTCCGTGGAGCGAGGCGGTGCTCTACGAGCTTCACGTGGGCACGTTCACGCCGGAAGGAACCTACCGGGCCGTCGCCGGCCGGCTTCCCCATCTGCGGTCCCTCGGCATCACCGCCATCGAGCTCATGCCGCTCGCCGACTTTCCGGGCCGCCGCAACTGGGGCTACGACGGCGTGCTGCCGTACGCGCCCGACGGGGCCTACGGCCGGCCCGACGAGCTGCGCGCCCTCGTGCAGGCCGCGCACGCGGCGGGGCTCATGGTATTCCTCGACGTCGTTTACAACCACTTCGGGCCGAAAGGAAACTTCCTCAGCCTCTACGCCCCCCAGTTCTTTACGCAGCGCCACGAGACGCCCTGGGGCGCCGCGATCAACTTCGACGGCGAGGGCAGCCGCTGGGTGCGCGAGTTCTTCATCCAGAACGCGCTCTACTGGCTGCGCGAGTACCGCTTCGACGGCCTGCGCCTCGATGCCGTGCACGCCATTCTCGACGACTCGCCCTGGCACGTGCTCGACGAGCTCGCGAAGCGGGTCAGGGCCGCGTTTCCCGACCGGCACCTCATTCTGGAGAACGACGCGAACCAGGCGCGCTTCCTAGGGCCCGGCCGATACACCGCGCAGTGGAACGACGATTCGCACCATGCCCTCCACGTGCTCTCCACGGGCGAGTCCGACGGCTACTACACCGCCTACGCCGACGCGCCCGCGAAGCACCTCGCGCGCTGCCTCGCGGAGGGCTTCGCCTACCAGGGCGAGGTGTCGCCGTTCTCGGGCGAAGCGCGCGGCGAGCCCAGCGCCCATCTCCCGCCCTCGGCGTTCGTCGACTTCCTGCAGAACCACGACCAGGTCGGCAACCGGGCGTTCGGAGAACGCCTGTCGACACTTGCAAGGGAGAAGCCCCTCAGGGCCGCGGCGGCGATCCTCCTCCTCGCGCCTTCGCCGCCCCTGCTCTTCATGGGCGAGGAGTGGGGCTGCACGCGGCCGTTCCTCTACTTCTGCGACTTCGAGGGCGAGCTCGGCGAGGCGGTGCGGAACGGCCGGCGCGAGGAGTTCGCACGCTTCGGCGCGTTCCGCGATCCCGCGGCACGGGAGCGCATCCCCGATCCCAACGCCGAGGCCACTTTCCGGGCTTCCACGCTTGACTGGAAAGAGGCGGAGAGCGCGCAGGGCAAGGCATGGATCGAGCTCTATCGCTCGCTCCTCGCCTGTCGCCGGGACAAAATCGCGCCGCTGCGCCTTCGCCCGGGCCGCTACCGCCTTCTGGCCGGGCGCGCCATCGAAGTCGCCTGGCCGGTGGAGGGCGGCGGAACGCTTCTCCTCCTCGCGAATCTGAGCGACGAGGCGCTCGCCGTCGAGCCGCCGCCCGCGACGCTCCTTTGGGGAATCGACCGGCCGGGGGAGCCCTGGTCGGTCACCTGGTGGCACGCGCAGGACCTCGCGCGCTGAGATGTCGGAGATTGCCGAGAGCTACGTCGACGTCTGGGGCCGTAGCCGCACCATCGATCCGCAGACGCTGCAGTCGCTGAGCAGGGCGCTCGGCCCGGCGCGGCCCCGGCGCAGGGCGCCAAGCCTCGAGAAGGACGCGCGCTGCTACGAGCCGCCGATCTTCGAGGCTGGCGGGCGCGCCTGGGGCATTACGGTGCAGCTCTACGGGCTGCGTTCGGAGCGCAACTGGGGCATCGGCGACTTCGCCGACCTGCGGGCGCTCGTCGGGATCGCCGCCGGCCTGGGCGCGGCCGCGGTGGGCGTGAGTCCCCTTCACGCCTCGAGCGGCGCAAGCCCCTACAGCCCCTCGAGCCGCCATGCGCTCAACGTGCTCTACATCGACGTGGAGAGCGTGCCCGGCTACGACGAGTGCCCTCCCGCCCGGAAGCTGGTCCAGTCGCCGGCCTTTCAACGCAAGCTCAAGAAGCTGCGCGACGCGCCGCTCGTCGATCACGCCGGCGTTGCATCGTTGAAGCTTCCGGTTCTGGAGATTCTTTTCGAAAGATCGAGGAACGCCGGATCGAAGCGCGGAAAGCGCCTGGAAGATTTCCGCAGAAGCAGTACGCGCGGCGTAAGGGCGTACGCGCTCTTCGAGGCGCTGCGCGAGAAGTTCGGCGGCGGCTGGCAGCGGTGGCCCGAGGCCTATCGCAAGCCCGACTCGAAGGCGGTCAAGGCCTTCGCCCGGCGGCACGCGAAGCGGGTCGACTTCCATTTGTGGCTGCAGGCCATCGCGCGCGAGCAGCTCGACGCCGCGCAGGCCCGGGCGCGGGCGCTCGGCATGCCCATCGGCCTCTATGTCGACCTCGCCCTCGGCGCCGATGCCGGCGGCGCCGAAGTCTGGGGCGACCAGGCGGCCTACGCGCTCGAGGCGAGCATCGGCGCGCCGCCGGACGAGTTCAACCCCGCGGGGCAGGACTGGGGCCTGCCGCCGTACTCGCCGCGGGCGCTGCAGGCGTCGGCCTACCGGCCGTTCGTCGAGCTTCTCGACTCGAACATGCCCGAGGGCGGCGCGCTGCGCATGGACCACGTCATGGCGCTCTCGAGGCTGTGGTGGATCCCGCGCGGCAACCAGCCCGAGGCGGGCGGCTATGTCCGCTATCCGTTCGAGGAGCTCCTCGCCGTGCTGGCGCGCGAGAGCCGCAGGCGCCGCTGCATGGTGGTTGGCGAGGATCTCGGGACGGTGCCGGGCGAGCTGCGAAGCGCGCTGAGCGCCGCCAACGTACTTTCCTACCGCCCGCTCTTCTTCGAGAAGGACGGAAAGGGCGGCTACCTGCCGCCGCAGGACTATCCCCGCAATGCGCTCACCTGCGTGAGCACGCACGACCTTCCGACGTGGAAGGGCTACTTCGAGGCGAACGACATCGCCCTGCGCGAGTCGCTCGGCCTCGGCGGGGAACCGGAGAAGGAGCGCGCGCAGCGCGAGGCGGACAAGGCGCGCCTCGCCGAGGCGCTCGCGCGCGAAGGGCTGGAGCCCACGGCGGCGTGCGCGCATCTCTTCCTCGCCCTCACGCCATGCAAGCTCCTCATGGTGCAGCCGGAGGACGTGTTCGAGCTCGGCGAGCAGGCGAACCTGCCGGGCACGATCGACCAGCATCCGAACTGGCGGCGCAAGCTCCCGGTGCCGATCGAGCGCTGGCGCGAGGACCCGCGCGTCGCGGCGCTCGCCCGCAGCCTCGCCCCGCTGCGGGGCACGGGCAAGCGCGTGCCCCGCGCCACCTACCGCCTGCAGCTCAACAAGGATTTCCGCTTCGCCGACGCCATCGCGCTCGTGCCGTATCTCGCCGGGCTCGGCGTGAGCCACGTCTATGCCTCGCCGTTCCTCAAGGCGCGGCCGGGAAGCCTGCACGGCTACGACGTGGTGGACCACAACCAGGTGAATCCCGAGATCGGCACCGAAGCGGAGCTCGACGCGCTCCTCGAGGCGCTGCGGCGCCACGGCATGGGGCTCGTGCTCGACGTGGTTCCCAACCACATGGGCGTGCTGCAGGGCGATAACGCCTGGTGGCTCGACGTGCTGGAGAAGGGGCGCGCCTCGCGCTACGCCCGGTACTTCGACATCGACTGGGAGCCGGCGAAGCCTGAGCTGCGCGGCAAGGTGCTGCTCCCCATCCTCGGCAGCCACTACGGCGAGGCGCTGGAGAAGGGCGAGCTCAAGCTCTTGAAGACTTCCGGCAAGGGCAAGGGCAGGGGCGCCGGCAAGTGGCACCTCTGCTACTACGATCACCGCCTTCCGCTGAACGAAGCTTCCCTGAAAAAAGTCAGCCTGGAGAAGGCGCGGAAGAATGCGCTTGCGCTGCACGAGCTCCTCGAAAGACAGCACTACCGACTCGCCTACTGGCGGGTTGCCTCCGACGAAATCAACTACCGACGCTTCTTCGAGATTGCCGACCTCGCGGCGCTGCGCGTGGAGGACGAGGAAGTGTTCCGCGCGACGCACGCCTTCGTGGCGCGGCTCTGCGCCCGCCCGGGGGTCGACGGGCTGCGCATCGACCATCCCGACGGCCTCGCCGACCCCCACACCTATTTCGAGCGCCTCGAGCGCCTCTGCGGCAAGCCGTGGATCGTGGTGGAGAAGATCACTGCCGACCACGAGACGCTGCCCACCGGCTGGGCGGTGCACGGCACGACCGGCTACCGCTTCGCCAACCTGCTCACCGGGCTCTTCGTCGATCGCGAAGCGGAGAGCCGCTTCGATCGCATCTACCAGCGCTTCACCGGCGAGCGCGAGCCGTTCGAGGAGATCGCGCGCGCGAGCCGCATGCTCATCATGGGCACGACGCTCGCCGCCGACCTCAACATGCTGGCGACGCGCCTCGAGCGGATCGCCGCGGGAAACCGCTATACGCGCGACTACACCGTCGGAGGCCTGCGCCGGGCGCTCGCCGAGGTCGCCGCGCATTTCCCCGTGTACCGCACCTACGTCACGGAGCGGGGCGCCGCCGAGACGGACCGGCGCTACATCGACTGGGCGGTGGGCCGGGCGCGGCGCGCGAGCCGGATCGCCGATCCGGGCGTCTTCGACTTCATCCGCTCGGTGCTCCTTCTCGACGTGCATCCGAAGGAGGAGCGCCGCGCGGCGATGGTGCAGTTCACGACGCGCTTCCAGCAGTTCACCGCGCCGGTCGTGGCCAAGGGGGAGGAGGACACCGCGTTCTATCGCTACCACCGCCTCGTGGCGATGAACGAGGTGGGGAACGACCCGCGCAACTTCGGCTTCTCGCTCAAGGCTTTCCATGCCGCGAGCGAGGACCGGGCGAGGCACTGGCCGCACACCATGCTCGGCACCTCGACGCACGACACCAAGCGCTCGGAGGACGTGCGGGCGCGCCTCGGGGTGCTCTCCGAGATGGCCTCCTCCTGGCGCCTCATGCTGCGACGCTGGAGCCTGATGAACCGCAGCGCGCGCTCGGAGGTGAACGGCGCGCCGGCGCCTTCGCCCGCGGACGAGTACCTCTACTACCAGTCCCTCCTCGGCATCTGGCCCGACCGCGCCCTCGACGCCCAGGACATCGAAAGCCTTCGCGTGCGGCTGCAGGCGTACATGCTCAAGGCGGTGCGCGAGGCGAAGCGGCGCACGAGCTGGATCAACCCGGACACGGAGTACGAGGAGGCGCTGCAGCGCTTCATCGCCGCTTCGCTCGAGAATCCGATCTTCGTGAAGGATGTCGGCGACGCCGTGGCGCGCATCGGCCGCCTCGGGCTCCTCGTCGGCCTCTCGCAGGCGCTCCTCAAGGTCGCGTCCCCCGGCGTCCCGGACTACTACCAGGGAAGCGAGCTTTTCGACTTCAGCCTCGTCGACCCCGACAACCGCCGCCCGGTCGACTATGGGGTCAGAGCAGATTACCTGAAACAGAGGACCCGCTGGTCGCCGGACGATCTTCTCAGGAATCTTCACGATGGAAGAGCGAAGTTCCACGTGATCGCAAGGGGCCTCGAGCTGCGCAGGGAGTTCCAGGATCTCTTCTACCAGCCGGCCTACACGCCGCTCTATGCCGATGGCGGGCGCGAGGAGAACGTCTGCGCCTTCATGCTCGCTTCGTACCGCCGGCGCGTCGTCGCGGTCGCGCCCCGGCTTTTCGCGCACCTCGTGGAGGAGGGCGATCTCGCGCCGCTCGGCGAAAAGGCCTGGGGCGAGGCGAGGCTGCCGGTGCCGCCGGGCACCTACGAGGACGTCCTCACCGGCGAGCCGCATGCCGCCGACCATACCGGAATCGCCGTCGCCGAGCTTCTCTCGGCGTTTCCCGTCGCGCTTCTCAGGTCGACGCCGGCGTCGAGCGAAGCAGCGCCACGTTGACGGCGCTGGCGGCGATGGCCGCCTGCCCGAAGGCGACCGAGATCTGCGAGAGCGACTGCACCACGTCGCCGGCCGCGTAGAGGCCCGGCACCGAGGTCTGCTGCTTCTGGTCGACGAAGAGATAGCCCGCCTCATCGCAGCGCGCCCCCAGCTTCGCCGCGAGCCCCGAGTACACCTCCACGCCCAAGCCGACGTACAGGGCGTCGATCTCGAAGGCCGTGCCGTCAGCGCATTCGACCATGAGCGTGCCTTCCCGCTCCTTCACCTCCACGACGTTCTCTTCAATCACGTCTTCGTCGGCAAGAGCGTCGTCGGCCCCGTGGGTCCAGATCCGGACGGCACCGTATCGCGAGAGCATGCGCGCTTCCTTCCGGGCCTGCTCGCCGCGCGCGAGCAGGCCGATGCGCTTGCCGATGAGCTCGTAGGCGTCGCAGACCGGGCAGAGGCGCACGCGCCCGCGGGAGACGAGCGGCCAGAGATGGCGCAGGTCCTCCGGGATGATGTCGTGCGCGCCGGTGGCGAGGATGACGCGCCGCGCGCGCCACGGGCCGCCCTGCGCCTGGATCCGGAATTCGTCGAGATGGCCGTCGAGGCGGACCACCCGCGCGGCGATCCGCTCGATCTCGTAGCGCGAGGCGTGCTCTTCGAGCCGCTCGAGGAGCTCCGGCCCCTCGATGCCGAGCGGGTACCCCGGCACGTTGCGCGTGCGCGGAATCCAGCGCGCCCGCGACTGCCCGTCCTGCACGAGGAGCGTTCGCCGCCGGAAGCGCGCGAGGTACACCGCGGCCGTCAGCCCGGCCGGCCCGCCGCCGATCACCGCGCAGTCGAAAATGGGGTCAGACCCCCATCAGAAGAGCGACGCGATCCACTGCGCGAGCAGGACCCCGAGCGCCGTCAGGCCGACGAGGAGCGCCGCCGCGCCGCCGATGATGAGCGCGCCGAGGCCCCAGGTGCGGCGGACCGTCCTGCGCGGCGACTCGAGCCACCGGTCGAGCAGGCGCACGTTGCGCTGGTTCGCCTTGAAGACCGCGTCGAAGGCGTCGCCGGCGAGCGGCACGATGCCGATCACGCCTTCGATCGCGATGTTGGCCGCCATTCGCGCGAGCACGCTCTTCGGCGCCCCCATCCGCGCCGCCTCGCCCAGGATGTAGGTCGAGAGGAGCACCCCGATCAGGTCCCCGACGAACGGGAAAAGCCCGATCAGCGGGTCGATCCCGATGGTGAAGCGCGTTCCCGGCACCGGGATCGAGCTGTCCAGGATCCACGCGAGCCTCGCCAGCCGCTCGCGCGCCTCGTGCGTGTGCGCATCCTCGACGGAGCGGTTTCCTTCGCGATCGACGGAGATGACGGCCATCCGGCTTCGACAGCCGGATGGCCCGGCGGTTCTAGCGGACGGCTTGCAGGAGGCCCGGCTCCGCGCCCGACTTCTCCGCGAGCTCGGCGTCGATGCGCTTCTGGAGCGTGCGGCGGAAGTGGGCGAGGGGGGCGTCGGCGACGATGCCGTGGAAGCGGAACGACGGATCGGCGTCGAGCGTCGCCTGCTGGGCCTCGATGATGTACTTGTCCTCCATGAAGCCCTCCACCATCGAGTCGTGGAGCGAGAGGGCGATGGTCGGGTCGTTCAGGTCGTAGTCGTGGAGATAGTTCCAGAAGAAGTGCGTCGTGCGGCGCGTCTCGGGAGTAAAGAACTGGCAGTTCCGATATTCCTTCGCGCCTTCGCGATTGCCCTTCTCGACGCCCGAGCCGGCGGGGGCGAAGAGCGACTCGAGGAAGAAGATGCCGGGGATGTACATGCGGCCGATGTTGCGCCGGTCGACCATCGGGACGTTGCGCACCACCTTCTTGTGGAACGGCGGGCAGGGCGCGTTCATGTGCCAGCGCTCGACGCGGAAGCCGTCGTCCAGGCGCTCCACGGCGACCGGCTTCGACTTGAACGCGTACTCCTCGGTGCCGCCGAGGGTCTTGGTGTGCACGAACGCGAGGTGCGCGAAGTCGGAGAGGTTGTCGACGATGAGCAGGTAGTTCGCGTCGTAGTGCATGTAGTCGGCGAGGCCGCGCCAGTTCGGATCGTCGAGGTACGGGATGTCGATGATGAGCGAGGGGTCGGCCTTCGCCGGATCGCCCATCCAGATCCAGATGATGTGCTGCCGCTCCACCACGGGGTAGCTGCGCACGCCGAGGCCCTTGGGAATGTTGTCCTGGCCGGGGATCTGGATGCACTTGCCGCTCGGGTCGAACTTGAGGCCGTGGTACATGCAGCGCACGTCGTCGCCTTCGAGGCGGCCGTTGGAGAGCTTGGCGCCGCGGTGGCAGCAGCGGTTGTCGAGCGCGACCGGGCGGCCGCTGTCGCCCTTGTAGAGCAGCACCGGCTCTTCGAGGATCGTGCGCTCGAGAAGCTTGCCGTCGATGAGCTCGTGGTCCCACGCGGCCATGTACCAGCAGTTCATCAGGAACGTTCCGGCAGGTGCGGGCATGGTGTGGCCTTTCCTTCGAAGACTGGGAAGCCCTGATTAAAGCCCCGTTTCGCGTCCCGATAAATTGCGCTTTCCGGACACATTGTCCAGAATCCGGAACAATGGACTGGAACGACGTCGACGCCTTCTGCTGCGTGGTGGAGCACGGCGGGTTTACTGCGGCGGCCAAGGCGCTCAACCGCCCGAAGTCGAGCATCAGCGCCTCGGTCGCACGGCTCGAGGTGGAGCTCGGCGCACGATTGCTGCAACGCACGACGCGGCGGGTGCGGCCGACGGAGGCCGGCGAGTCGCTCTACCAGGACGCCGGCGGCATGTTCCAGCGCCTGCGCGAGATCAGCGCCGATGCGCTGGCGCGCGGCCGCGCGATCGCCGGGACGCTGCGCATCGCCGCGCCCTACGAGTTCGGTGCGCACCATCTCGGCGCCGTGTCGTGCGCGATGCTCGCGCGCTACCCCGATCTGCGCATCGACCTCGACGTGGAGCACGCGCGCGTCGACCCGCTCGACCGGCGCTACGACATCGTCTTCACCACGTTCGACGACGAGCGGCCCGACAGCGGGCGCGTGGCGTGGCGCGTCTATTCGCTTCCGCGGGGGGTGTTCGCGGCGCCGGCCCTGCTTGAGCGGACGCATCCGGTGACGAAGCCCGCCGACCTCGCCGAGCTGCCGGCCATCGCTTCCTCGGCCGATGCCGAGTGGCAGTTCTCGGGACCCAGGGGCCGCGAGACGGTTCCCATCCGTGCGCGCATGCGCAGCCCCAATGCGGAGGTGCGGCGCGCCGCAGCGATCGAAGGGCTCGGCGTGTGCCGCGTGGTCAAGACGTTCTGCCAGGAAGCGGTCGCCCGGCGCGCGCTCGTGGAGCTCCTGCCCGGCTACGAATGCACGCCTTTCCGCATCTACGCGCTGCTGCCGGCGCGCCGCCTGATGCCCCCGAAGGTGCGCCTGTTCCTGGAACTCCTCGCCGAAAGCGGCATCGCGTCCGAATCCGCCATCGCGGCCTGACGCTTCAGCCGGGAAGCAGGGCCGTGACCTCGATCTCGATCTTGATGCGCTCCTCGAGCAGCCCGGCGACGATGATCGTGGCCGCCGGGCGGACGGCGCCGAGATACTTCTGCAGCACGGGCCAGCACTTCTGGAAGTCCTCGCGGCGCGGGAGGATGTACTGCACGCGCACCACGTGCTCGAGGCTTGAGCCGGCGCGGCGAAGCGCCTCCTCGATGTTGCGGAAGCACTGCTCCGCCTGCTCGACGACATCCTCCGGAAGCGTCATCGTCGCGTAGTCGAAGCCCGTCGTCCCCGAGACGAAGACCCAGCGGCCGTCGACGACCACGCGCGAGTAGCCGATCGCCTCCTCGAAGCGCGAGCCGGAAGAGATGCGCTGGCGGCTCATGCGAAGCGCTTGCCGAGCGCCTTCCACGAAAGGAGCGAGGAATCGAGGCCTGCCTGGCGAAGCACCCAGGCGGCGAACGTGTTGCTGTTCGGCCCGGGCCAGGGCAGGTACCGATGACAGTACGGATAGGCTTTCGCGCAGCCCTCGAGAACCGCCTGGAGCCTCGCCGCCTGCTCCCCGCGCCATTCCTGCGCCAGCCTGGCAGGCCCCCCGCCGACGTCATCGTCCGGGCCTTTGAGGTTGCAGTGCAGGTACCCGAAGCTCTCGCCGCCGGCGGCCTTGCGCTGCCACACTTCCCAGCGCCGGCAGGCAGCGTCTTCCTCGCCGCCGTGGAGGATGTTGAACCAGTAGTGCACCGCCAGCACGCCGAGCGGCGCCGGAAGCGTGGCGTATTTGAGCTGCACGCGCATGCCGCCATTGTCTCATCCGTTCCGGAGCGTTTCTTTCAGTAAATCGCGATGCGGATCCGGCCATCGCGCGTGACGGCGGCGCGGTACATGCCCTCGCTGTTGAACGGCATGGCGATGTTGCCCCGGCGGTCGATGGCGATGAGGCCGCCGTCGGCGCCCAGGCGCTGTACGTTGCGAAGCGCGCCGGTGGCGGCGCGGCCGAGCGACTCGCGGCGGTAGCGCATGCGTGCCGCGACGTCGTAGGCGACCACGGCGCGGACGAACGCCTCGCCGAGGCCCGTCCCGGACACGGCGCAAGCCTCGTCGGCATAGACGCCGGCGCCGACGATGGGCGAATCGCCGATGCGCCCGGCCATCTTGGCCGTGAAGCCGCCGGTGGAAGTCGCCGCCGCGAGATTGCCGTTCCGGTCGAGCGCCACCGCGCCGACGGTGCCGTGGTGGCTTTGCAGGTTGCGCTTCAGGGCCTCGAAGCGCTCGGGCGTATGGAAATAGCGCGCCGTGACGAGCGGAAGCTTCTGGGCCGCCGCGAAGCGGTCGGCCGCCCGGCCGGCGAGGAGCACATGGCGCGTCTTTTCCATGACGGCCCGCGCGGCGAGCACCGGGTTGCGGATGCGCTGCACGCAGGCCACTGCGCCGGCGCGCCGTGTAGCGCCGTCCATGATGCCCGCGTCGAGCTCGTGCCGACCCTCCGCGTTGTAGACCGCGCCGCGGCCCGCGTTGAAAAGCGGCGAGTCCTCCAGCGCCACGACGGCCGCCGTGACGGCGTCGAGGCTCCGGCCACCTTTCTGCAGCACGGACCAGCCGGCCTCCAGCGCCGCGGCCAGGGCGGCCCCGTATCGGGCTTCGCGAGCCGCGCTCATGGAGCGGCGCGAAACCGTGCCCGCTCCGCCGTGAATCGCCATTGCCGGACGCATGCGCGCGGATTGTATTCGGCTACAGTGCCGGCATGCGACGCTACGACGCAGTCCTCTTCGATCTCCTCACGGCGCTCATCGATTCGTGGTCCCTCTGGAACCGGGTCGCAGGCTCGGAGGCCGCCGGGCGCAAGTGGCGCGCCGCCTATCTCGCGCTCACCTATGGGTGCGGCGCCTACGAGCCGTACGAGCGCCTGGTGGAGCAGGCGGCGCGGGAGACGGGGATGCCGGCAGGCGTTGCACGGCAGCTGAGCGGGCGCTGGTGCGAGCTCGAGCCCTGGGACGACGCGCCCGCGTTGCTGCGCACGCTCGCGCCGACGCACCGCCTCGGCGTCGTCACGAACTGCTCGGAAGCGCTCGGCCGGCAGGCGGCGGCGCTCTTCGAAGGGGTGCAATGGGAGGTCGTCGTCACAGCCGAGGGCGCCGGCTACTACAAGCCCGATCCGCGCCCGTACGGGCTCGCGCTGGAGCAGCTCGGCCTGCCGCCGGAGCGCGTGCTTTTCGTCGCCGGCTCCGCCTACGATCTCTTCGGCACGGCGGCCGTGGGCCTCGATACTCTCTGGCACAACCGCGTCGGCCTGGCGCGCCCGCCTGGCGCGCCAGCGCCGCTGAAGGAATTCCGGACGCTCGCCGAAGCCGGCGCTTTCATCCACTCTGCAGAGAAGGCATGACACCGAAGACGCTCGATACCATCGAAACGCCCGCGCTTGTTCTCGATGCCGACCGGATGGACGCCAACATCGCGCGCATGCATGCGCACCTGAAGGCGCTTGGCGTGAACCTGCGACCGCACGTGAAGACCGCCAAGTGCGCCGAAGTGGCCGAGCGCTGCGTGGCGGGACAGAGCGGGGCCATCACCGTTTCGACGCTCGACGAGGCGGAGTTCTTCGCCGCGCGCGGCGCGAAGGACATCCTCTACGCCGTCGGCCTCGCGCCGAGCAAGCTCGAGCATGTGCGCGCGCTTCGCGCGCGCGGCATCGACCTCTCGGTCATCACCGACAACGTCGAGATGGCGCGGCGGGCGCAGGGCCTGCCCGTGCTCGTCGAGATCGACTGCGACGGCCATCGCAGCGGCCTCAAGCCCGGTGATCCGGCGATCGTCGAGGTCGGCCGCGCCATCCAGGCCGCGGGCGGCGAGGTGCGCGGCGTGATGACGCACGCGGGCGGCTCCTACGACTGCCGCAGCGTGGAGGCGATCGGCGCGATGGCCGAGCAGGAACGCCGCGCCGTGGTCGCCGCGGCCGGAGCGTTGCGCGCGGCAGGCATCCCGTGCCCCGTGGTGAGCGTCGGCTCCACGCCGACGGCCACGTACGCCGAGCGGCTCGACGGCGTCACCGAAGTGCGCGCGGGCGTATTCGTCTTCTTCGACCTCGTGATGGCCGGGATCTCGGTGTGCCGCGTGGAGGACATCGCCGTCTCGGTGCTCGCCTCGGTCATCGGGCATCAGCGCGAGAAGGGATGGACCATCGTCGATGCCGGCTGGATGGCGCTCTCGCGCGACCGCGGCACGGCAAGCCAGCCGGTCGACCAGGGCTACGGACTGGTTTGCGACGCCGACGGGCGCCCGCTCGAGGATGTCATCGTCGCGCAGGCCAACCAGGAGCATGGCGTGCTCGCCCACCGCTCGGGCGACCCGAGTCGCATGCCCCAGGTTCCGATCGGGTCGCTCGTGCGGATCCTGCCGAACCACGCCTGCGCCACCGCCGGCCAGTTCTCCGCCTATCAGGTCGTGCGCGGCAGCCGCACGATCGAGGCGCAGTGGGCGCGCTTGGCCGGGCGGTGAAAAGACATCAGACGGAGTCGCCAGGGAAACTGGGGACGGAATCGCTCAGAAAGATTGAAAGCCGACATTTCGTCGTCCCCGCGAAGGCGGGGACCCATTTTGTTCTTGCATGAACATGGGTCCCCGCCTTCGCGGGGACGAGGTATTTCCCTGACTGCCAGGCTGCTTAGCCAACCAGGCGGAGCAGGGCGGTGGCGAGCCCGAGCAGGCCCACCGCCGCGAGCAGGTAGCACTGGGCGGCGCGGACGTGGACGAGGTGTTCCATGGAGAGAACCGTAGTCCGCGTGCATTACAGGGACGCGAGCGGCGGCAGGCCATCGGGACCGAATCGTGCAGAAAGTCACGCCATGGAAGCGCCGCCTCGCATCGTTCCGCCGGTCGAGCCGATGCTCGCCCGGATTGCCGAGGCATTGCCTCCGCAAGGCGAGTTCCTCTACGAGCCGAAATGGGACGGCTTTCGCGCGCTCGTCTTCCGGAGCGACGAGGACCTTTACATCCAGAGCCGCGACCTGCGGCCGCTCGACCGCTACTTCCCTGAGCTGCACGAGGCGCTGCTCGAGCGGCTGCCCACGCCGTGCGTGCTCGATGGCGAGATCGTGATCGCCGGACCCGATGGCCTGGACTTCGACGCCCTGCAGCTTCGCCTTCACCCGGCCGCCTCGCGCGTGGAGAAGCTCGCGAAGGAGACGCCGGCTTCGTTCATTGCGTTCGATGTGCTCGGCATTGCGGCCGAAAGCCTCCTCGAGCGGCCCCAGGAGGAAAGGCGGGCACGCCTCGAAGCGCTGCTCGCCCGCGCGAAGCCGCCGGTCCATCTCACGCCCATGACGCGCGACCGGTCCCTCGCCCAGGACTGGCTGGCGCGATTCGAGGGCGCGGGGCTGGACGGCGTGGTCGCGAAGCCCGCGGATGCGCCATACCAGCCCGGCAAGCGCGCGCTCTTGAAGGTGAAGCACGTGCGCACGGCCGAGTGCATCGTGGTCGGCTTCCGGCGCTACAAGTCGAATCCCGACGCCATCGGGTCGCTCCTGCTGGGGCTCTACGACGACGACGGCACGCTCCGTCACGTGGGCGTCACCTCGGCCTTCCCGATGCCGACGCGCCTCGCGCTCATGAGGGAGCTCGCGCCGCTTCGCACGAACGAGCGCCATCCCGGGTCGCCCAGCCGCTGGAACGCCGGCAAGGACGCGTCCTGGGAGGCGCTGCGGCCCGAGCGCGTGTGCGAGGTGAAGTACGACCACCTGCAGGGCGATCGCTTCCGGCACGCCGCTATCCTCCTTCGCTGGCGCCCGGACAAGCGCCCCGAGGACTGCCGCTACGACCAGCTCGAGACGACCGCACCGTACGAGCTCGACAAGGTTCTCGGTTCCCGATGATTCACTGTTTTGAAGATTGGGGTAATTTAGGGACAGACCCCATTTCAATCTTGAAATGGGGTCTGTCCCTAAATAGGCTAAACGCGTTTGCGGTAGTAGGGTGGCCAGGGGGCGTCGCCCAGGTTCTGCTCTTCGGCGAGTGCAAGGAGCGGCTCGAGCGAGAACGCTTCTGCGTCGATGCCGGCATGGCGGTCGCCGAGTTCGGCGTAGCGCTTCGGCATGTTGGCGAGGGTGAAATCGGCAGGCTCGCAGGCGTCGAGCTCCTCCCAGGCTAGCGGCGCCGAGACGGTCGCGTCCGGGGTGGGGCGTACGGAGTAAGCGGCGGCCACTGTGCGGTCCTTCGCGTTCTGGTTGTAGTCGACGAAGACGCCGTGGCGCTCTTCCTTCCACCACTTCGAGGTCGCGAGCTTCGGCGCGCGCCGCTCCACCTCGCGCGCGAGCGCAAGCGCCGCGCGGCGCACTTCGTCGAAGCTCCAGCGCGGTGCGATGCGAACATTGACGTGCAGGCCGCGCTTGCCGGAGGTCTTGGGAAAGCCGCGCAGGCCGGAATCCTCCAGCGCGGCTCGCACGACCTGCGCCACCTCGCGCACCTGCGGCCATTTCACGCCCGGGACGGGATCGAGGTCGACCCGAAGCTCGTCCGGATGCTCGAGGTCCTCGGCGCGCACCGGATGCGGATGCAGCTCGAGGCAGGCGAGATTCGCCATCCAGGCGAGCGCCGCGGCATCGCGCGGCACCAGCTCGTCGGCGCTGCGGCCGGAGGGGAATTGAATCGTCACGACCTCGATCCATGGGGGGCGCGTCCGGGGCGCGCGCTTCTGGTAGAAGAAGTCGCCGTCGATGCCGTCGGGAAAGCGCACCAGCATGTTGGGCCGGCCGCCGGCGCCGCGCAGAGCGCCGTCCGCGACGGCGAGGTAATAGCGCGCGAGATCGCGCTTGGTGTAGCCGGGCTTCGGGAAAAGCACCTTGCCAGGATTGCTGAGGGCGACCTTGCGCCCCGCGACGACGAGCAGCTCCTTTGCGCCGCTCTTCACATCTCCGCTTTTCGTTCGCGCTTCACACGCCCGCCAGGGCGCGCGTGAGCTCCGCCGCGCCGATCTCGCGGCAGCCGGTGGCGTTCTGCCCGGACCACAGGGGCGAGAAGTCCGGGTTGCCGGCCGCCTCGGCCCTGGCGCGTAGCGGCGCAATGGCCGCCGTGGCGAGCGGAAAGGCGGGCGCGGCCGGGTTGATGGGCCCGAGCTCGCGGACCACGCGGTTCACCATGCCGCGCGCGGGGCGGCCGGTGAAGATATTGGTGAGCGCGGTGTGCCGGACCGCATCGCTCTTCAGCGCGGCGCGGTGGATGACGCTCGTCATCGCCTCCGGGCAGAGCAGGTAGGCCGTGCCGACCTGCGCGGCGACGGCACCGAGGGCGAGCACCGCCGCCACGCCGCGCGCGTCGGCGATGCCGCCGGCCGCGATGACCGGCACCTTCACCGCGCGCACGACCTGCGGCACCAGCGCGAGCGTGCTCACCTGGGTGGTCAGGTCGTCGGAGAGGAAGATGCCGCGGTGGCCGCCGGCCTCGACGCCTTGCGCGATGATCGCGTCGGCGCCGTGCGCCTCGAGCCAGCGCGCCTCGTCGACGGTCGTCGCGGAAGCGAGCACCTTCGAGCCCATTTTCTTCACCCGCTGCAGGAGCTCGGGGGAAGGCAGACCGAAGTGGAAGCTGACGACCGGCGGGCGGAACTCCTCCAGCACCTCGGCCGCGGCCGCGTCGAAGGGCGAGCGGCCAGGGCCGGCGGGAATGGTGGCGGCGTCGATGCCGAGCTCGTCGTAATAGGGCTTGAGCCGCTCGCGCCAGGCCTTCTCCACGCCCGCATCCGGCGTCGGCGGCACGTGGCAGAAGAAGTTGACGTTGTACGGCTTCGTCGTGCCGCCCTGCTTCTGCAGGCCTTCCCGCAGCGCCGTCAGCTCCCTGCGGATTCCCTTCGCATCGAGCGCGGCGCACGGCAGGGAGCCGAGGCCCCCGGCATTCGAGACCGCGATGGCGAGCGCGCTTGCCTGCGAGCCCGCCATGGGCGCCTGGATGACGGGAAGCTCGATGCCGAAAAGCCTTGCGGCGCTCATGGAATGGGGTCCTTTCGCTTGCGTAAGGGCCCCATGCTACCAAGGCGCGGCGGCTTATTTGCGGCGCGGCGAGCGGATGCGGGAGACCGGAAGCAGGAAGCGGTACTCGCTCTTGCCGTCGTAGATCGCGTAGTGCCGCTGTCCGCGGGGGCCCGTGCGCCAGCGGCGCGTCACCCACCGGTATCCCGGCGGCGCCTCGGGCTCGGGCGGCCGAGGGGTCCCGAGAAGCACTTTCCACGCCGCGCTGATTTTCTCGCTCGCGGCCGCCTTGCCCGCGATCACGACGAAGAGCGCCGCGAGCCCCGGCGCGCTCTCGTGCAGCCAGTGGAAATTACCTTCGATCCACGGCGCGACCGCCGGGTCGCTCACCGCCATCTCGCCCGCCACCCAGCCGAGGAGCGCGCCGCCCAGCGTGACGATGATCGGGAAGCGGGTCATGAGCTTGAGGATGAGCGTGCTGCCGTAGACGATGAGCGGGATGCTGATGCCGAGCCCGAGGATGAGCAGGACGAGGCTTCCCTTCGCCGCCGCCGCGACCCCCAGCACGTTGTCCAGGCTCATGACGAAGTCGGCGATGATGATCGTCTTGATCGCCGACCACAGGTGGCCCGTGTCCTCGATGTGCTCCGCTTCCTCCTCCGGGATGAGCATCTGGATGCCGATCCAGCCGAGCAGCATCGAGCCGATGATCTTGAGGAACGGCAGGCCGAGGAGGAGCACCGCGAAGAACGTGAGCACCACCCGGAGCACGATGGCGCCGAGGCTGCCGAAGAGGATCGCCTGCTTCTGCTGGCGAGGCGGCAGCGAGCGGCTCGCGAGCGCGATGACCACGGCGTTGTCGCCGCTCAGCACGATGTTGATCATCATGATCTGGGCGAGCGTGACCCAGAAGAACGCCGAGAGCAGCAGGTCCATGGCGGGCTCCTTCCTTTGCCATGGAGAATAGGAGGGCGTGCTTACCGCGCTTCGACGCCCGCCTGACGGCCGGCCTTCGGCCGGCTGAACGCAGCCTTACACGGCCGGGAAGGCGACGCTGAAGGTGTTGCCCTCGCCGTCGGCGTCCTCGCGAAGCGCGATCTCGGCGCCGTGCAGGCGCGCGATCTCGCGCGCGATGGCGAGGCCGAGGCCGCTGCCGTCGCGGGAGGTGCCGAGCAGGCGATGGAAGCGCTCGAACACGCGCTCGCGCTCCTCGGGCGGAATGGCGGGACCGTCGTCGCTGACCTCGAGCGCGGGCGCCGGCCGCGCGAGCACCCGCACGGTAATGCGGCCGCCTTCGCGCGTATAGCGCACGGCGTTGTCGAGAAGATTGTCGAGGAGCTCGCGCAGCCGGGCGGCGTCGCCGCGCACCGGCACCCGCCCTGCGGCGGGCTCGAAGCCGAGGTCGATGCCGCGCTCGAGCGCCTGCGGCACCCATTGCGTCGCCACTTCGAGCCCAAGGGCGTTCAGGTCCACGCTCGCGAGCGTCACGGCGCCGGCGGCCTCGGGCTCGTTGCGGGCGAGGGAAAGGAGCTGGGAGGCAAGGCGCTGCAGCCGCTCGAGCGCCGGGGAGGCCGCCTCGACGGCTTCGCGCAGCCGGGCGGGCTCGCGCTCGCGCAGGGCCACCTCCAGCTGGGTGCGCAGCGCCGCGATCGGCGTCTTCAGCTGGTGCGCGGCGTCGGCGACGAAGCGCGCCTGCAGCGTGAGCGCACGGTCCAGGCGCTCGAGAAGCTCGTTGATGGAGCGCACGAGCGGCTGCACCTCCCTCGGGACGCCCTCGTCGGACACCGGGCCGCGGTCCGTATGCGAGCGGCTGCCGAGCGCGCGCCGCAGGCGCTCGAGCGGCGCGAGGCCGCGCACCACCCCGTGCCAGACGACCACGCCGGCGATCAGGACGAGGAGGAGCTGCGGCAGGACGACGCTCAGCAGGAACTCGCGCGCGAGCGCAACGCGCTGCTCCTTCGTTTCCGCCACGCGGACGGTCGCGCCCGGCCGGCCGGCGCCGGGATCGGCGCGCAGCGCGAGCTCGACGACGCGCGCCGGCTCGCCGTCGAGCGTCGCGTCGTAGAGCCGCTCGCCATTGGCGGGCGGCCGCGCGGCCGCCGTGCGCGAGCCGATCGGCTCGCCGTCGATGCGACGGCCGCCCGCGTCGAGCACCTCGAAGGCGATGCGTCCCTCGGCCGAGGAGAAGAGCACGCGCCGCGCCTCCGGCGGGAGATCGAGGACGAGCTCGCCGCCTTCGCCCTGCTGCAGATGCAAGGCCACGTCGCGGGCGATCTCGACGAGGGCGCGGTCGTGCGCGCGCTCGGCGGAGCTTGTCGCGATCCAGTAGCCGATGAACGTATCGGCCAGCAAAAGCAGCGAAAGCGGCAGCAGGAGCCAGCGAAGCAGCTGCGTGCGCAGCTGCGGCGCCTTACGCCGCATGGTCCTTTTCGATCAGGTAGCCCATGCCGCGGATGGTCCGCAGCTCCACCCCCGAGGGCTCGAGCTTGCGGCGCAGGCGGTAGATGAACACCTCGACCGCGTTGCTGCTCGCCTCGTCGTTCCAGCCATAGAGATGTTCGGCGATCTGCTGCTTAGTGACCACCCGGCCCTCGCGCATGAGCAGGAGCTCGAGCACCGCCAGCTCGCGCGCCGAGAGCTCGAGCGGCTGCCCGCGGCAATAGAGCCGACGCCCGGCGACATCCAGGCGAAGCGCGCCGTGCACGATCTCGGCGCCCGCGCCGCCGTGCCCCCGGCGCAGCAGCGCCCGCACGCGGGCCTCGAGCTCGGCGAGCTGGAACGGCTTGGTAAGGTAGTCGTCGGCGCCGAGGTCGAGCCCCTTGACCAGGTCCTCGACGCTCTCGCGCGCAGTCAGGATGAGCACGGGCACGGTGGACTTGCGTCCGCGCAGCCGCCGCAGCACCTCGAAGCCGTCCATCTCCGGAAGGTTCACGTCCAGGATGACGAGGTCGAAGCCGCCCGAGGCGAGCGCCGCGTCGGCGTCACGGCCGCCGGCGGCGAGCTCTACCGAATGCGCGGACTGGCGTAGCGCGCGGGCAAGCGCATCGGAGAGCATCCGGTCGTCTTCCACGAGCAGGATGCGCACCGCGCCATTATGGCCCATGGGCGCCGGCGGCGCCCGGGCGCCGGCCGCCTACAGGCCGAGGTAGGCCTGGCGCACGCGGTCGTCGTGAAGGAGCTCGGCGCCGGTGCCGCTCATGACGACGCGGCCGTTCTCGAGCACGTAGGCGCGCTGGGAGATCTTGAGCGACACGGCGACGTTCTGCTCGACGAGCAGGATGGTGTGGCCACGGCCGTTCAGGAGGTGGATGGTGTGCAGCACCTCCTGGACCACCACCGGGGCGAGGCCGAGCGAGGGCTCGTCGAACATGATGAGCTCCGGCGCGCCCATGAGGCAGCGGCCGATGGCGAGCATCTGCTGCTCGCCGCCCGACATGGTGCCGGCCAGCTGGTCGCGGCGCTCGGCGAGCCGGGGGAAGAGCGTGAAGACGTCGTCGAGATTCTTGCGGGCATGCGGCCGCGCGCGGGGCAGGAGCGCGCCCATTTGCAGATTCTCGAGCACCGTGAGCGAAGGGAACACCTGCCGGCCCTCGGCGACCTGGCCGATGCCGAGGTTGCAGATCTGGTGCGAGTCGAGCCCGCTGATGGTGCGGCCCTCGAAGGTGATCGTGCCGCTGCGCGGCCTTTCGATGCCCGCGATGCTGCGGATGAGGGAGGACTTGCCCGCCCCGTTGGCGCCCACGATGGCGACGATGGCGCCCTTGGGCACCTCGAGCGACACGCCGGCGAGCGCCTGGGCGTCCCCGTAGAAGAGGTCGAGGCCCTGGACGGAGAGCATCAGACTTCCGTTTCCTCGCCGAGGTAGCACTCGAGCACCGCCGGGTCCTTGACGATCTCCTGCGGGGTGCCGCGCGCGATGACTTCGCCGTGGTGCAGCACGCCGACGTGCTGCGCGAGCGCCATGACCGCGCGCATCACGTGCTCGATGAGGAGGATCGTCAGGCCGTCGGATCGGTTGAGGGCCCGGAAGACCTCGACCATCTGGTCGGTCTCGGTCGGGCGCAGCCCCGCCATGACCTCGTCGAGGAGGAGGAGCTTCGGGCGCGTGGCGAGGGCCCGCGCGACTTCCAGGCGCTTGCGGTCGGGAAGGGTGAGCGCGGCGGCCGGGACATCGCGCTTGGGGCCAAGGTGCAGCTTGTCGAGGGCTTCCAGCGCCACCTTGCGGGCGCCCGGCGCGGTGCGCTCGCGCAGGAAGGCGCCCACCATGACGTTGTCGAGCACCGAGAGGCCGGCGAAGGGCTTGACGATCTGGAACGTGCGCCCGATGCCGGCGACGCAGATCTGGTCGGGCCGCAGCCCCTGGATCTCGCGGCCCTGGAACACGATCGTGCCGGCGTCGGGGCGGTACACGCCGGCGATCATGTTGAAGATGGTCGTCTTGCCGGCGCCGTTCGGGCCGATGAGGGCGTTGATCGTCCCCTCGGTCATCTCGAAGGAGGCGTCCTTGACCGCGCGCAGGCCGCGGAACGACTTCGAGATGGATCTCGCCTCGAGCATCATAGCCGCAGCCGCTTCGCGATGGCCGGCCAGACGCCGTTCGGCAGGAACATGATCACCGTGAGCAGCACCACGCCGTAGAAGACCTGCTTGATGCCGGGCACGTCCCAGCCCATGGCGACGAACGCCTCGGTGATGCCGTCGGAGAGGAGCGTGAGCAGCGCGGCGCCCAGGATCGGGCCGAAGAGCGTGCCGACGCCGCCGATGATGGGCCCGAGGATGATCTCGATGGAGCGGCTGATGTTGAAGATCTGCTCGGGGAAGAGGTTGTTGTAGTAGAAGGCGAAGAAGACGCCCGCGATCGCCGTCATGCCGGAGCTGATCGCCATGGCGAGCATCTTCCAGCGAAAGACGTTGATGCCGAGCGCCTGCGCCGCATCCTCGTCCTCGCGGATGGCCTGCCAGTAGTAGCCGACCTTCGAGTTCAGGAGCTTCCAGCAGCCGACGAAGGCGAGCACCGTGAAGGCGAGGATGGCGTAGTAGTACATGATCGGCGGGCCGCGGAAATGCGCGAGGTCGATGGTGTCGCGCTGGGCGACCTTGAGGAAGAGGCCGCCCGGGCCGCCGAGCGCGGGAATGTGGTCGAAGCCGATGCGCGTGAACTCGGCGAACGCGATGGTGAGCAGGGCGAAGTAGACGCCGGAGATGCCGAAGCGGAAGGCGAGGAAGCCGATGACGAGGCCAAGCAGCGTGCAGAGCAGGATCGCCACCCAGACGCCGGCCCAGGGGCCGATGCCCCAGTGGTAGAAGATGCCGCCGGCCACGTACGCGCCGACGCCGACGTAGAGCGAGTGCCCGAGCGAGAGCTGGCCGGCAAAGCCCATCATCACGTTCCACGCCTGGCCGGCGTAGGCGAAGTAGAGGATGAGCGTGGCCACCGAGAGCGCATACGCCCCGGCCATCCAGGGGAACGCCACGAGCAGCGCGAGGAGCAGCCCGAGCGCGAGGGCGGCGCGGCGGTTCATGACGCCTTGCGGCCCAGGAGGCCCTGGGGACGGAAGAGGAGCACGAGGATCAGCAGGCCGAAGCTGAACATGCTCTTCGCCGAGGGCTCGATGAACAGGCCGGCGAGGGCCTCGGAGGCGCCGATCAGGACGCCGCCGAGGAGCGCCCCGCCCATCGAGCCGAGCCCGCCGACGATCACGATGACGAAGGCGAGCAGCGTGTAGTAGGGGCCGAGCACCGGGGTGACGTCGACGAGCACGACCATGGCGCAGCCGGCGACCGCGACGCAGATGGCGCCGAGGCCGAAGGTGAGCGCATAGAGGTGTTTGACGTTGAGGCCGACCACCTTGGCGCCCAGGTAGTTGTCCGCGCAGGCGCGGATCGCCTTGCCGGTGAGCGTGAAGCGGAAGAAGGCGAAGAGCGCCGCCGCGGTGAGGACGGCGACCCCGGCGGCGTAGAGCCGCGCCTTGTCGATGAGCAGCGTCCCGATCTCGAAGGACTCGAGCTGGTAGTCGGTCATCACGGTCCTCGCGTCCGGGCCGAAGATCATGAGCATGGCGTTCACCATGATGAGCGCCACGGCGACGAGGAGCATGAACTGCGAGTGCTCGGGGCGGGTGATGAAGGGGTTGATGAAGCCCTTCTGCAGCGCGTAGCCGAACACGAAGAAAGCCGCCGCCACCGGCAGCACCGCGATGAACGGGTCCAGGCTCCAGGAGGCGAAGAGGATGGTGGCGGCGTACATGGCGACGGTCATCATCTCGCCGTGCGCGAAGTTCACCACGCGCACGACCCCGAAGATGACCGAGAGCCCCAATGCCATGAGGCCGTAGACGAGGCCCGTGAGGACCCCGGCTACGGCCACGTTGACTACGAGATCAACTGGCACCTACGCGTCAGGATTTCTTGTAGTACGGCGCCGGGAACACCGGCTTCGCGACGGCAGCTTCCTTGGGCAGCACCGGGGTCGGCAGGCCTTTCAGGTTCTGCACGCAGGCCGAGCCGATGCCCTCCACCTGCCCCTTGGCGTTGAACTTGATCGGGCCGCCGAGCGTCATCTTGTCGGCGATGTTGGTCTGGGCGATGGCGTCGCGCAGCACCTTCGGGTCCGTGCTCTTCGCGCGCTTGAAGGAATCCGCGGCGACGAGCAGCGCCTCGAAGGTGAAGCCGACGTTGAGCCCGTGGAACACGAGCTTGTCCTTCGGGTTGCGCTTGAGGAACGCCTTCTCGACGATCTTGGTCATCGGCGCGTTCGGGTTGTACCAGGGCACGTTGGAGATGGAGTACTCCGAGAGCTTGCCGAGCGCCTTGAAGTACTGCTCCTCGTACATGCCGGGGGAGCCCGGGCTCACGATGCCCATGGGATTCCAGCGCTGCTTCACCATCTCGCGGCGCAGGAGCACCGCGTCGTTCAGCCGGCTCACCAGCATGACGAAGTCGGCGTTCGAAGCCTTCGCCTTGGACACTTCCACCGTGAGGTCGCGCGCCGTGGGATCGTAGGAGATGGTGTCGACGATCTTGAACGGCAGGTGCGTCTGCTTCGGAAAGAGCGCGCCGATGCCCTTGGCCATCGCCTGGCCGAAGGTGTCGTTCACGTGCATGAAGACCGCCGTGCGGGGGACGGTGTTGGTGGCCTGGAAGAGGTCGCCCATCAGCACGAGGCCGTTGCGGACGATGTCGATCGCCGTCTGGAAGTTGCGGAAGACGTACTTGTAGCCCTGCTCGGTGATCTGCGGCGCGGCGGCGATGTTGATGATGAAGGGCACGCCGCGCTGCTCGGCCACCTGGGCGATGGCGGCGGCGGCGCCCGACTCGAACGGCCCGACGAGGACGTGTGCGCCTTCCTGGATCAGCCGCTCGGCGCGGGTGCGCGCCGTGTCGACGTTCGACTCGAAGTCGGCGTTCATGAGCTCGAGCTCGACGCCCAGCATCTCCTTGATGACGTCGGGCGCGAGGTCCGCGCCCATCTGGCAGGACTGGCCGATGAAGCTGAGGTGCCCCGAGCGCGGCAGGATCACGCCCACCTTGAGCTTCTGGGACTGCGCGCGGACGATGCCGAAGGGCGAGAACGCGGAAGCCGCGGCGAGGGCGGCCGCGGCCTGTGTGAACTGGCGGCGCTTCATGGATTCCTCCTCGGAAAAGGACGGCGTTTGTTATAGACGATTACAATTGTACGGTCAACGCGGAGGGCAACAAAGAATGCGAAAGCATGCGGCGCCGTACCGCCCGCGCGCCCTGACGCCGATCGCGCGGGTCCCGGGGCTGGATTATGACGTGCTGGACGAGCTGCTAGGGTACTCCCTGCGCCGCGCGCAGGTGGCCATGTTCGTCGCCTTCGACAAGGCCACGCGGGGGATGGGCGTTACGCCCCCGCGCTTCACCGCGCTCGTCATCATCGGCGCGAACCCGGGAATCAGCCAGACCGACCTCGGCCGCGTGCTCGGCATCGCCCGCTCGGGGGCGATGCTGCTCGCCGACTGGTTCGTCCGCCGCGGCCTCGTCGAGCGTCGGCGCCGGCCGAACGACGGGCGGGCCTGGGGACTGCATCTTTCGCGCGAGGGCGAGCGCTTCACCGCGCGGCTGAAGCGCCGCGTGATCGCGCTCGACCTGCGCCGCTCGAGGTGCCTCAGCGCGCGCGAGCGGCGCGAGCTCCTGCGCCTGCTCGAGAAGCTGTCCGGCTCGAGGGTCGAGGCATGAGCCGCGTGCGAAGCGTCCGCCTGGGCCCGCGCGCGGTCACGGCCGAGCGCCGCGCCGACGGTGCCGTCGTGCTGCGCAATGCGGCGGCGCTTGGCCCCTGGCCGCAACGGCTCACCGACCGGCTCGAGCACTGGGCGCGCCTCGCGCCCGACCGGGTCTTCCTTGCGCAGCGGCCCGCGGGAGGCGGAGACCGCTGGGAGACGTTCACGTATGCCGAGGTGCGCGACAGAGCCCGCCGCGTGGCGCAGGCGCTCCTCGAGCGGGGCCTCGATGCGGAGCGGCCCGTCATGGTGCTCTCGGGGAACGACCTCGAGCACGCGCTCATCCAGCTCGGGGCGCTCTACGCCGGCATCCCGTACGCGCCGGTGTCGCCCGCGTACTCGCTCATGTCGGCGGACTTCGGCAAGCTGAAGGCCATCGTCCGGCTTCTCACCCCGGGACTCGTCTATGCCTCGGAGGAGGGCGCCTTCGGCAAGGCGATCGAGGCTGCCGTTCCCGAAGGAATCGAGGTCCTCTACCGCAGCGCCTTTCAGGCGCTCGAGGACCGGCGGCCCGCGGCGGCCGTCGACGAAGCCCATGCGAAGGTGGGGCCGCACACGATCGCCAAGTTCCTCTTCACCTCCGGCTCGACCGGCACGCCGAAGGCCGTGATCAACACGCAGGGCATGTGGTGCGCAAACCAGGAGATGCTGCGCACGATGCTTGCGTATTTCCAGGACGAGCCGCCGGTCATCGTGGACTGGGCGCCCTGGCACCACACCGCGGCGGGCAATCACGACTTCGGGCTCGTGCTCTACAACGGCGGCTCCTACTACATCGACAACGGCAAGCCCATGCCCGGCCTGATCGAGGAGACGGTGCGCAACCTCCGCGAGGTGTCGCCCACGTGGTACTTCAACGTGCCCAAGGGCTTCGAGGCGCTCCTTCCGTACCTTCGCGAGGACGCCGTCCTGCGCGAGAGCTTCTTCCGCCGCCTGAAGGTGCTGTGGTTCGCGGGCGCGGGCCTCGCCCAGCCGGTCTTCGACGAGTACCGCGAGCTCTCGCGCCGCACCTGCGGCGAGGAGATCCTCTTCCTGACCGGGCTCGGGGCGACGGAGACGGCGCCCCTCGCCATGACACGAATCTGGCACGCGGACAACGCGACGAACATGGGCGTGCCGCCGCCGGGGCTCGAGATGAAGCTCGTGCCGCTCGCGACGCATCCCGGCGAGGCGCGCTACGAGATGCGGCTGCGGGGCCCGAGCATCACGCCAGGCTACTGGCGCCAGCCCGAGCTCACCGCGCAGGCGTTCGACGAGGAGGGGTACTACTGCCTCGGCGACTCGTTCGTCTTCGAGGCGCCCGACGATCCCGGCAAGGGCCTCGTGTTCCGCGGCCGGGTGTCGGAGGACTTCAAGCTCGCCACCGGCACCTGGGTCAATGTCGGGCCGCTGCGCGCGAGCTTCCTCGAGCACTGCGCGCCGCACGTGCGTGACGTTGTGATCTGCGGCGAGAACCGCAACGAGCTCGGCGCGCTCGTCTTTCCGGCCGCCGGTTTCTCGTACGAATCGTTCCTGGAGAAATTGAAGACGATGCCGTCAACCGGCAGCTCGAATCGCATCGCGCGGGTGCTCGTCCTGGACGAGCCGCCTTCGCTCGACGCGGGCGAGGTCACCGACAAGGGCACCATCAACCAGAAGGTCGTCCTCGCGCGCCGAAGCGCCCTGGTGGAGCGCCTGTACGCCGACGACTCCCATTTGATCCAACGGAATTGATCGAGCAGACATGAATCTCGAAGACCTGGTCGCCATCGACGTCCACACCCACGCCTGGAAGTCCGCGCTCGCCGTGGACGACGCGCCCACCGAGTCGCAGGAGGCCATGGGGCGCTATTTCCGCTACGCGCCGCAGCACCAGACGGTGCCCGAGATGGCCGACTACTACCGCCGGCTGAAGATGAAGTTCGTCGTCTTCACCGTCGACGGCGAGCAGGGCTCGAGCCGCAAGGTCACGAACGAAGAAATCGCCGAGCTCGCCCACAAGCATTCGGACGTGGCGATCCCCTTCGCCAGCGTGAATCCCCATCGCGGCAAGGAAGGCGTCGCGATGGCGAGAAGGCTGATCAAGGATTACGGCGTCAGGGGCTTCAAGTTCCACCCGCAGGTGCAGAGCTTCGATCCGGGCGATCGCATGGCCTATCCGCTCTACGAGGTCATCGCCGAGGCGAAGCTGCCGGCGCTCTTCCACACCGGGCAGACGGGCGTGGGCGCAGGCACCCGCGCCGGCGGCGGCATCCGCCTCAAGTACGGCAACCCGATGCTCATCGACGACGTGGCGGTCGACTTTCCGGACATGCCGATCATCCTCGCCCACCCGTCCTTCCCGTGGCAGGAGGAGGCGCTCTCGATGGCGACGCACAAGCCGCAGGTGTACATCGACCTTTCCGGCTGGTCGCCCAAGTACTTCCCGCCCATCCTCGTGCGCTACGCCAATACGCTCCTCAAGGAAAAGATCCTCTTCGGCTCGGACCATCCCGTGTTCAGCCCCGAGCGCTGGATGAAGGAGTTCGCCGCGCTCGACATCAAGCCCGAGGTGCGCCCGCTCATCCTCAAGGAAAACGCCGCGAAGCTTCTCGGGCTGCGCGGCGCCTAGCGCGAGCCGCGCACCGCCCAGGCGCGGGCGCTCATCCGGATCAGGCCTTCTTCCTGGGCGCCCAGGCGCTCGCGAAGACGCTCGCGCAGGCGTCCCCGCATCGCCTCGTCGAGCGACATCGCATAGGCGGGCGCCGGCCCCTGGCCGCCGAGGAAAGGCTGCCAGTAGTCGTCGAAGCTCTCGAAAGGCGTCGGCACGTCGAGCGCGACCGTGCCGACATCGCGGAGCCCCGCGCTCGTGAAGAGTCGTGCGAGCGGCTCGGGCCGGCAAAGCGGAAAGCGCCTGCCTTCGTCGAGCGCAGCCGCCTGCGGATCAAGCTCGGCTGCGGCTTCCCAGAAGGCGCGCATGAGCTCCATTGCGCCGGCGTAGTCCCAGACGTATGCCGCGACATTTCCTCCGGGGCGCGCGGCGCGCTTCATTTCCGCGAGGGCGGCGTCCTTGTCCGGAACGAAGTTCAGCACCAGCAGAGAGCGCCCGTCCCGCAGCCGACATCCAGCCAGCGCAACCCCCGCGGCAGCGCAAGCCAGGCGAGGAAGCGCGGCGCCACGCGACGGCTCCAACGGCCCACGTAGCGCTCGTACGGATTCCCTCGTTCCCAGGTATCGGAGATCGCCGTCGACGCCATGCGCCGATGATGGGCGCCCGGGCAAGCAGGGGAAATAGCGGGCGCGCTCATTCTCTTGTAGCGATATCATCACGCCAGGCTTCACGCAGTAACTCGCTTCTTCCGCTGAGCTGGATCCTCATGCCCGTAATTCAGGAAATCGCCGACGGCGGTGTGCCGGTGAAGATCTACACCGGCGAAATCGAGCTGCAGGCGCGCGAGCAGCTCCTCAACGTTGCCCGGCTGCCGATCGTCCATCATCACGTCGCCGCGATGCCCGACGTGCACCTCGGCATCGGCGCGACGGTGGGTTCCGTGATTCCGACGGTCAAGGCGGTGATCCCCGCCGCCGTCGGCGTCGACATCGGCTGCGGGATGATCGCGAGCCGCCTCTCGCTCAAGGGCGACGACCTCGACGAGAAGTCGCTGCGGAAGGTCTTCGGCCAGATCGCGCGCGACGTTCCGGTCGGCTTTGCCCAGCATCGAGACCGGGACGTCCGCGCTCATGCGGCCAGGAAGTTCGACCGCGGGCTGCGAAGGATCCTCGAGCGCCATCCCGGCATCGAAAGGCGCATGGGCCGCAGCTCGAGCTGGGTGAACCAGATGGGCACGCTCGGCGGCGGCAACCACTTCATCGAGCTCTGCCTCGACGAGGCGGACGCGGCCTGGGTGATGCTGCATTCGGGCAGCCGCGGCATCGGCAACGCGATCGGCTCGTACTTCATCGAGCTTGCCAAGCGGGATCTCGAGCGCTCGAGCCTCCGGCTTCCGGACGAGAACCTCGCCTACCTCAGCGAGGGGGCGCAGCACTTCGACGACTATGTGGAGGCGGTCGGCTGGGCGCAGGATTACGCGGCCGCCAACCGCGACGAAATGATGCAGCTCGTGCTCGCGGCGCTCGAGCGGCACCTGCCGCCCTTCGAGGTGACGCAGGAGGCCGTCAACTGCCACCACAACTACGTGGCGCGCGAGCGGCATTTCGGCGAGACCGTCTGGCTCACGCGCAAGGGCGCCATCCGCGCCCGCGAGGGCGAGCTCGGCATCATCCCGGGAAGCATGGGGGCCCGCAGCTACATCGTGCGCGGCAAGGGCAATGCCGAGTCCTTCCACTCCTGCGCGCACGGCGCAGGGCGGAGGATGAGCCGGAACGCGGCGAAGAAGAAATTCTCGGTGAAGGACCTGGAGCAGCAGACCCGAGGCGTCATCT
>CAYWSG010000007.1:60340-84441 GCA_964461055.1 uncultured Enterobacteriaceae bacterium
GCGAAGAAGAAATTCTCGGTGAAGGACCTGGAGCAGCAGACCCGAGGCGTCATCTGTCGCAAGGACCCGGGGGTGCTCGACGAGATTCCCGGGGCCTACAAGGACATCGACGAGGTGATGGCGAACCAGTCGGACCTCGTGGAGGTGGTGCACACGCTCAAGCAGGTCTTGTGCGTGAAGGGGTAGGCGGGGAGGTCGGCGCCGGGCAGGTCCGGCGCATCACCCTCGTCCTCGGCGCCGTCATGGCGGTCGGTCCGCTGGCGATCGACATGTATCTGCCGGCAATGCCCAGGATCGCCGCCGAGTATGCCGTGGACGCCGCGCGGGTTCAGCATACGCTCTCGGCCTACCTGCTCGGGCTCACCGTCGGGCAGCTCGCCTTCGGCCCGATCGCCGACCGCTATGGCCGCAAGGGGCCGCTAGCGCTCGGCCTCCTGGTCTTCGCGCTCGCCTGCGCAGGCTCCGCGCTCGTGCACACGATCGACGGCTTCGTCGCGCTGCGCTTCCTCCAGGCGCTCGGCGGCGCCTCCGGCATGGTCGTCATCCGCGCCATCATCCGCGACCGCTTCGACGCGCTGCAGTCGGCGCGGGTGCTCTCGCTCATGATGCTCGTCATGGGCGTCGCGCCGATCCTCGCGCCGCTCGCCGGCGGCTGGCTCATGCTGCATGGCGCCTGGCAGTGGATCTTCTGGTTCCTCGCCGGCTTCGCCGCGCTCTGCATCGCGCTCGTGCTCGGGCTGCTCGAGGAGTCGCACCCGCCGTCGCGGCGAAGCGCCTCGCTCGGCGCCGCGCTCGCCGGCTTCGCCCCCGTGGCCCGCGACCTGCGCTTCCTCGGCCCGGCCCTCGTATTTTTGAGCGCCTTCGGCATGTTCTTCGCCTATCTCGCCGCCTCGCCCTTTCTCTTCATCCAGTACTACGGCATAGCGCCGGAAGCCTTCGGGCTCTATTTCGCCGCCAACGCCATCGGCTTCATCGGCGTTTCCCAAGCGAACCGGCGGCTCGTGCTGCGCCACGGTCCCCGGCGCGTCCTCGGCTGGGGGGTGAGGAGCCTGGCGGCGGGCGCCGCCGCGCTTCTCGCGGCGGCCTTCGCCGATGCGCCGTTCTGGGTGGTCTTCGCGCTCATCCTTCTCACCATTGCGAGCGTCGGCCTGATTGCGCCCAATGCCTCGGCCGTCGCCATGGAGCCCTTCGGCCGGTACGCGGGCGGGGCTTCGTCGCTCCTGGGCGCCACGCAGTCGCTCTTCGGCGTGCTCACGAGCATCGCCGTGGGCTGGATTTCCGCGCCCGGCGCGATTCCGATGGCGGGCGTGATGGCCGCCTGCGGCGCGATCGCGTTCGGCGCCTATACTTTCCTGGTTTCTCCCCGCAGGAGCCCCTCATGAACTCGCCCCGCCGGCGCCGCCTCCTCGGCACGGCGCTCGTCCTGCCGTTGGTTTCCGTCCTTCCGGATGTCGCGCGCGCCCAGTCGAAGCCCCTCACGCCGGCCTGCAGCGGCCGCACGCCGCGGCAGACGGAGGGGCCGTTCTATACCCCGCAATCGCCGGAACGGACTTCGCTCCTCGAGGAGGGAGCGCTGGCGGGGGGGAAGGCCCTGCGGTTCGTCCTTGCAGGCACGGTGCTTTCTTCGGCGTGCCGGCCCGTGGCCGGCGCGCTGCTCGACTTCTGGCACGCCGACGAGGAGGGCCGGTACGACAACGAAGGATTCCGCCATCGCGGCCACCAGCGCGCCGACGCGCAGGGCCGCTATCGCCTGGAGACGATCGTGCCCGGCCTCTATCCGGGCCGCACGCGCCACTTCCACGTCAAGGTCCAGGCGCCGGGCAGCCGCGTCCTCACCACGCAGCTCTATTTTCCCGGCGAGCCCGCCAACGCGCGCGACGGCATCCATCGTCCCGAGCTCGAGATGCGGCTTGCGGCTGGCAGAGAAGGGGCCTTCAATATTGTAGTGGATATCTAGAGATGCCCCGATTCCCCGGGCGTCGACTCCAACACGTCGAGGTCCTCGGGAAGGTCGAGATCAAGCTCCAGATCTCTGCTCTCGTGCACGTGGACGCGGTAGCCCATTGCACGGGCGGCGGCGGCATGGCGCCGGTAGCTGTCGCGGCCAAATCGGAAAAGGTCGGTGCGTGGTGGCGTGAGGCCGAGCAGATTCGTGCCTTCTCGTCGGCGGTCGGGAACGAGCACGCACCCCGGAGCAGCAGGGAGCGCTTCCGCAACCGCAGCGAGGCGGCCGCCCGAAACGCGAGGAATATCACTCGGCACGACGAAGATCGCCTCGCCGCCGGCTCGCAACACGTATTCGGCCGCGAGCGCAAGGGCGCTGTTAAGTCCGGCCGGACGTTCGCCCTCGAGCACGACCGTCATGCAGCTCGCTCTTGCGATGTCCGCGATCTCGGTGCAGTGGGTCGCGACGACAGTTCGCCCGGCGCCGAAGGCGGCGCAGCACGCAGCCAGCGTCCGGACTGCAAGATCGATGTTGAGCCGACGCCGGTGGACGGTGCACAGCTTGGGGGAAAGGCGCGACTTACCAAGGTACGGCGCCTTGATCGGGACAACAACAAACATCCTCATCATGCTCGCATCTTTCGCAACACGGCAATGCACTCCCTTGCGAGGCGAGCGCGATCCGTGTCAGTGGTCATAACGATATCCGCCGCTACGGCCCGTATTCCCAGCTTTTCGATCGGCTCGCAAAGCGGCGCGTCGGTGCGATCGATAAGCATGGCATCAACGAAGCTAGCGTAAAAGCGCGCGACTTCCAGCGCTGACGGCGCCACGCCGAGCTCCTGCATGATCTTTGCCGCTGGCCCCTTCAGCGCCCGCCCGCCCACGACGGGCGACACGGCCAGCACAGGCTTCACGCGCTCGAGCGCTTCTCGCATTCCGGGAATGGCAAGAATAGGGGCGATGCTGAGATGGGGATTCGATGGACAAAGGACGATGCCCTTGAGGGTCTGCGACTTGAGGGCTTTCAGGATTCCAGCAGTCGGCTCTGCCTGTTCCGCGCCGCTGTATCGAAGCGCGCGCACCTTTGGCCGGCAGCGCTCGCGTACGAAATACTGCTGAAATTCGAGCACGGCCTTGTCGGTTTCCACGAACGTGCGCACGGGTTGGTCGGACATCGGCAGCACTTCGTGTTGTACGCCGAGCCGTTTGCATAGAGATCGCGTGATTGCCGACAGGCTTTCGCCGGCGCGCAGCCGGCGCGTGCGCTCTACATGCGTGGCGAGGTCCCGGTCGCCCAGGCGGAACCACGTCGGCCCGCCGAGCCGCTCCAGCGCGCCCATGAAGCTCCAGGTTTCGTCCGCCACGCCCCAACCAGTCTGCGGGTTCGCCACGCCCGCGAGCGTGTACATCACGGTGTCGAGATCCGGGGATACGTGCAGGCCGAGGTGCTCGAAGTCGTCGCCGGTGTTGACGATGATAGAAAGCTCCTCCGGCGTCAGCTCGTGCGCGAGGCCGGCCGCGAGCTTCGCGCCGCCGACGCCGCCGGCAAGAGCGAGGATCATCGGAAAAGGTCTCGCTCCCGGGGGCGCTGCAGCTCGGCGGCCCGTCCCTCGCTCCGCGGCCAATCGCCGCCACGGACAAGGACCATCGGTCGGCCTTCCGCCGCTTGGCCCATCAGAGCGGAAGCCGCCGCGGCGAGCTCATCGGCAAGGCCGACCTGGGTGATCTTCAAGGCGCGCGACTGCATGTCCGGCTCGCCACGCCGATCGAAGAGCGCCGGCAGGCCGCTGGCGCCGATGGCCGTACCCACCGTACCCAGGCGCCAGGCGCGACCGATGCTGTCGTTGATGATGATGCCCACGTCCACCTCGCAAAGCTCGCGCAGGCGATTGCGCAGCCGTGCCGCGCTCGCGTCGGGATCTTCTGGCAGAAGCAGCACCCGCTCGGCGCCACTTGCGTCCTGATCGACGTTCGAGCGGTCGATGCCGGCGTTGGCCAAGACCACGCCGCGCCGGTCCTCGACGATCAGCACGCCCGGAACCGCTCGCAGGACCTCGCGTGTCTCGCGCAGCACCAGCTCTACGATGCGCGGGTCCTTGTCGCAGCGCTGCGCCAGTTCCATGGCCGTGGGCGATGGCAGCACCTCGTCTAGCGCGACGTAGCGGTTCTCCGCCTTCGATACGATCTTCTGGGCGACAACGAGGATGTCGCCGTCGCGCAGGGCGACCCCTTGGCGCGCAAGGGCGTCCTTGGTCAGCGCGCCGAGGTCGTCGCCGGGGCGAACGATCCCGATGCCCTCGAGTGCTATGAGCTCCAGCCTTATCGCCATGGTGACCTGCGCGGCGCAGGCCGGCTTAGCATACAGGGAACGCCGGGATCAGCCGGTCGGTGCCGGAAGGCCGGTGATCGCGATGCCGGCGTCCGGGACCTTGTAGGTCCGGTTGATCCAGATCAGGATCGAAGTCATCGCTTCAGCGGCCGCCGAGTTCGCCAGGGGACCGGCGTCGATTCCGCGCAGGCCGGCATCGGAAGCAAGCTCGATAACCCGCTGCCGGACTTGCTTTGCGTCGGCGCATACCAGTACGTCGCACGCGATCGGCTGGTCCAGCTTCTTCAGCTTGTGGGCGGAGACGTTCTGAAATGCCGACGCCACCTTTACGCGCTCTCCGAGCTCCTCCTGGACCAGAAGCACGCTCGAGCCCCCGTTGGGCAGCTGGACGCGCGACACCTTGGGTGGCACCAGAGGCACGGTGACGTCGATGAGGATCTTGCCCTCCAGCGCCGGCCTCAGTGCACGAACGGTCTCCATCTGCGCGGCGTACGGGACCGTGAGCACTACGACCGAAGCACGCGAGGCGGCGGACAGGCTGGCGTCCCCTTCTATGCCGTCCCGCCCAAGCAACGCGCAGAGGTCTCTTGCGCTCGCCGCGGCCCGCGCGGCTTCGCGCGACCCCAGGATCACCCGGTGGCCGGCGTGCGCCCAGCGCAGCGCAAGCCCGCCGCCCTCGGCGCCCGTGCCGCCGATGACGGCGATCGTTTCCGGCTTGGCGGTTTTCACGACGAGTGGTTCAGCAGACTGCGCAGGGGCATTGCCGGCGAGTGCTTCACGCTGCGCACCTCGACCGACGAAGCGTGGTTTTTGACGCCGATGTTCATCTCCATCATCCGGTTCAGGATCTCGCTGAAGTGATGCATGTCGCGCACGACCAGCTTCAGCAGATAGTCGTACTCTCCGCTGATCTGGCTGCACTCCACGATTTCGGGAATCTTGTGCACGGCCGCCTCGAACACCCGATACTGCTGCGTGGTCTGCTCGGAAAGCCTAATGCTGCAATGGGCCACGACATGAGGCGCAATCTTGCGCAAGTTGACGATGGCGGAAACCGCGGAGACGTAGCCCTGCATGCGCAGCTTCTTTACACGCTGCAGGCAGGGGCTCGGGGACAGGCAGACCATTTCCGCGAGCTGCACGTTGCGGATGTCTCCCTCGTTCTGCAGGATCTCCAGGATCTTGAGATCTATCTCGGTGAGTTTGTCCATCACTTGCCGCATTCGCGTGCGGACGCGCCGTTCCGTGGAACGCACGCGCGCTCCGGGAAGAGCCGTAGCGCTCTCGGGAAAAAACGCTCGGGAAGACCTGCTAGAGGTTTCCAGAGCCGCGGCCGGGAGCGCGCCCGGCCGCGGGAGCTTGGTTCTTACTGGGGTTTGATGCCCGCACCCCGGGCAATCTTCCCATACTTTTGGATCTCGGATGCGACGAAGGCCGTGAACTCGTCCGGTCCGCTCGATGCGGCGTCGAGCCCGAGGCCGGTGAAGCGCTCCTTGAGGTCGGGGTAGGCGACGACCTTGGCCATCGCTTGGGCGAGTTGTTCGATCACCGGGCGCGGCGTGCCCTTCGGGGTGATGAGCCCCCACCAGGTGCCGAAATCGTAGCCTTTCACGCCTGCTTCCATCAACGTCGGCAGCTCGGGCATCGCCGAGGTGCGCTGCGCGGTGGTGACGGCGAGCGCCTTCAGCTTTCCGGAAGCGACGTGCGCCGCGACCGATGAGATGCCGAGGAAGGCGAGATCGACGCGGCCGCCGATCAGGTCGGTGATCGCCGGCGAATCGCCCTTGTACTGGATGGCGGTCATTTGGGCGCCCGTCAGCGAGCTGAAGAGCTCGGCGGCGAGATGCGGCGTCCCTCCCGTACCCGTAGAGGCATAGTTCAGCTCACCGGGCTTCTTCTTCGCCAACGCGATGACCTCCTGCACCGAGCGCGCGGGCAGCGCCGGGTTCAGCACCATGAGGTAGCCGCTACTCGCCGCAAGGCTGATCCCGTCGAAGTCCTTGACGAGGTCGTAGCCCCGGTTCGTATAGATGTTCTCGGCAACCGCGTGCGCGCCGGCCAGGAGCACCAGCGTGTAGCCGTCCGGTTCGGCCTTCGCGACGTAAGCGACCCCGATCGTTCCACTCGCTCCCGCACGGTTTTCCACGATCACCGGATTCTTGAGGATGTCGGAGAGCTTGGCGGCCACGGCGCGGCCGACGATGTCGGTACTGCCGCCGGCCGGGTAGGTGACGACGATGCGGATCGGCTTGTTCGGGTAGGTCTGCGCGTGCACGAAGCCGAAGACGTGCAATGCCAGCACTACGAGCAACACCTTGAAAGCTGCCTTCATCGTGCACCCCCTCATCATGGTCAAAGTGGTCATGGTCATAAGAAATCAGTCAACGCGGGCAGGCGCCTCCGGACGCAGCAGAGACCAGAGGCGCGCCGGCGTTACGGGCACCTTGCGCGGGCGCTTTCCCGTGGCATGCTCGATCGCGCCCAGGATCGCCGGCGGCGTCGGGATCATGGCCGGCTCCCCGACGCCTTTCGCGCCGAACGGGCCGAGAGGCTCCCGCGCCTCGACGAGAAAGATCTCGATCTCCGGCATGTCGCCGAAGGTCGGGATGAGATAGTCATGCAGGTTCTCGGTGCGCCCCGGCAGGTACTCCTCCATCAGCGCGAGCCCGATCCCCTGGGCAACGCCGCCATGGATCTGGCCTTCCACCTGCGTGGGGTTGATCGCGCGTCCCACGTCGTGGGCCGCCCACACCTTCCTCACCTTCACGGTGGCGAGCACCAGGTCGACCTCGACGAGCGCCATCTGGGCACCAAAGGCGTACGTCGCATAAGGGACGCCCTGGCCCTTGTCGTCCAGATCGGTCGTCGGCGGGTTGTAGTGGCCCGTTGCCGAGACGGCCATGCCCTCCGCGTCGCGGGGCAAATGGCCAAGCGCGACTTCCCTGCGGCGGCCTTCGTCGGCGACGTAGATCTTCCCGCCCTCGAAGGTTACCTCGGCTTGCGCCGAAGCGCCCGCGTGGCGACGCAGCGCCTCCTTCAGGCCGTCCGCGGCGCGCACGACCGCATTCCCCGAGATGAACGCCTGACGCGAGGCGGAGCTCTTGCCGGCATCCAGCGTGCGGTCGGTGTCGCTGCTGACGAGCACGATGTCCGCGGGATCGATGCCGAGCGCCTCGGCGCAGACCTGGATCAGGATGGTGCTCGCCCCCTGCCCAATGTCCACCGCCCCGCTGAACAACGTGACGCGACCAGCGGCGTCGACCCCGATCTTCATTGACGATGGATTCGGCTGCGAAGTGTTGCCTATGCCGTACCACATGCAGGCGATACCGATACCTCGCTTCCGCGCCGCGTTGGCCGCATTGAATGCGTCGGCCTTCTCGCGCTCGGCCCGCCAGATCGGCGCGAGCTTCTCGAGGCATTCGCGTATTCCCACGCTGTGTTCGAGCTTCTGGCCGGTTGCCGTGACATCTCCGGGGGCAAGCGCATTCTGCAGGCGGAACTGGAGGCGATCGATACCGACGCGATCAGCGAGCTCGTCCATCAGCGCCTCGTGGGCGATGGCCGCTTGCGGCACGCCGAAGCCGCGGAAGGCGCCGCCGATCGCGTCCGTGGTGTGGACGGCACGCGTCGTACAGCGCACGGCCGGCACTCGGTATGGGCCCATGGCGTGGATGGGCACGCGGTCGGCAACGATCGGCCCGCAGGAGGCATAGGGGCCGGTATTGAAATCGGCGTGGAATTCGTACGTCGCAAGCCGGCCGTCCTCACCGCAGGTAAGCCGCGCCGTCACCGCGGCAGGGTGACGCTTGGTGGTCGCCCGCATGCTTTCGCTGCGGGAATAGGTGCACGTCACCGGCTGCCCGGTCCGCCATGCCGCCACGGCGATGATCGGCTGGAGCGACATGTCTATCTTGCCGCCGAAGCCGCCGCCCACCGCCGTCGGCACGACGCGCACCTGCTCAGGCTGGATACCGAGGACCCACGCGATCTCGTCGCGGTTCATGTAAGGGGCCTGCGTCGAGACGAAGACCTCGATGCGCTCGCCGACACGGCGCGCGAGACCGGCTTCCGGCTCGATGTACGCGTGCTCCACGAACGAGGTCTCGAAGCTGCCGCTGACGGCGATGCTTCCGGCCTGACTGACCACATCACCCGTCACCTGCCGCCCTTGCATGAGGACGTTGCCGGGGCGGTTCGCATGGAGCGTCAACGCCGACTCCTCGAGCGCGGCCGCCACACCGCTGATCGGTGCCAGCACTTCCCACTCGAGCGGCAGCTCGGCGAGCTCGAGGCGCTCGACCGCTTCGCGCTCGCCGACGACCGCCGCAATCGCTTCTCCGCGATAGCGTACGTAGCCGTCGGCGAAGACCGGCTGGTCTCTAAGACGGGCGAATACGCTAAACACGTTGTTCCCCGGAACGTCGCGCGCAGTAAGTACGGTGTGGAGGCCGGGGTGCTGCTCCAGGAGTGCCGAGCAGTCCCCGAGCTTGAAGCGCGCATGAGCGTGCGGCGCGCGGATGACGCGAACCCGCAGCGCCTCTCGTGTGGCCACGTCGGCACCGAACTGCGCCCGGCCGGTGACGCGCGGCCAGCCGTCGACCTTCGGCAGCCGGGCCCCCACCGCGCCGCCGGCGCGCGGCCCGCCGGGAGCGGGGGATCGGCCGGCCGGCCGAAAGTACGCCTCGATCGCCTCGACGATCTTCAGGTAGCCGGTGCAACGGCACAGTACGCCGCCCATGCGGTCTAGGATCTGCTCCCGGGTCGGGGCCTCGTTTTCCAGCGCCATCTCGGCCGCGGCCATCAGCATGCCGGGCGTGCAGATCCCGCATTGCGCGGCGCCCGCCTCGAGGAACCTCTCCTGCAGAGCGCGCAGGCGCTCGTCCGCCTCGAGACCTTCCACGGTGAGCACCGAGCGGCCCACCGCCTGCCCGAAAGGAACGAGGCAGCTGCATACCTGCTTGCCGTCGAGCAGCACCGTGCACGCGCCGCAATCGCCGGCATTGCAGCCAACCTTCGTTCCGGTGAGCTCGAGTTCGGCCCGCAGGACGTCAGAGAGGCGCCGGGAACCGGCCGCGCCCACTCGGAAGGTTCGCCCGTTGACCGTGAGTGTTTCCTTGACCATGTCGTTCATGCCGAAAGCCTTTCCGGGATTTCCTGCACCGCCTCCTGCACGAGCACCTTAACCGCGTGCCGCCGGTACTCCGCGCTTCCCCGGACGTCGTCGATCGGTGCTAGAGGCCCGAGCGCATCTTCTGGCAGCTGGTATCGTGCGAGGCCATCCACGCCACGACCGTGGAGGGTCGCCTCGACGGCGGGGAGGCGCAACGCGCGGTCGGCGCACGCACCGACCGCAATGCCGGCGCGGCGCACCAGGCCCTTTGCGTCTAGGTCGACGAGCACCGCAACCATGGCGATCGAAATCACGAGATAGCGCCGCGCGCCGAGCTTTTTGAACACCGAGGCATGCCGGCCGGTTGCCGCCGGAACCTGAACCGCCGTCAGGATTTCGTCGCGCGAGAGCGCCGTGCGGCGATTGCCCTGTATGAACTCAGCGAGGTGCACCTCGCGCCGGCCGTTGGCGCCCTGCAGGACTACCGTAGCGTCGAGCGCGAGCAGCGCGGCGATGCCATCGGCGGCCGGGGAGGCATTGCAGATGTTGCCACCGACAGTGGCGGTGTTCTGGATTTGGCGCCCGCCGACTTCTGCCGCCGCCTGCTTCAGCGCATCGAATTGCGGCGGCAAGGCTGACTCGATTACGTCGGTCCAGGTGGTGAGGGACGGAATGGTCCACACGTCGCCGGCGCGGCGAATGGGTGCGCGCAGCGTCTGTACAGCTGTGATGTCGATGACTCCGGGAATGTGGACCCCGTTCTCGAGCGCCGGATAGATATCCGTGCCGCCGGCCAGCACGGCGAACCCCGTCTGCGCTCGCAGGCGGATCGCTTCCTCCAGATCCCTGACAGAAACGTAGTCCATGATGTCCAACCCCCTTAAGCGGCCATGACCTCGGGAACCATGCCAAGGCTTCTCATCCGGTCCTCCGCCGTACCGACCAGGGCAAGCACGAGCTCCTCGAGGCCGGCGTCGCGGTACTCGCGCACGCGGCGGCGACAGGCAGCGACGTCGCCGGTGATCGTGAATACGTCCACCGCCTCGTCCGGCACGAGCGCGGCGGCGGCGGCGAGCTCGCGGCGCGAGATGGCAGCCATGATCGCTGCCTGGTCGATTGCGAGGCCGCTCGATTGCAGGTTCTCGGCCACCGCCTTGTTGCGGAAGAGGAACGCAAGCTTCTCCCGCACCTTGCGGCGCGCCTCGTTGCGGTCTCCGCCGGCCATGAAGTAGATGTAGCTCGATTTCGCGAGCTTTCGGGGATCGCGTCCCTCGGCGCGCGCGCCATCGGCCGCAATGGCGAGCACTTGGCGCGTGTAGGTTGGCGACAAGCCGGCCGACAGCACGACACCATCGGCAATGCGGCCCGTGAGCTTCAGCATGTGCGGGCCGGTCGCCGCGATGTAGATGGGAATCGGCGAGCCGGCGTCGAAGGCGACGCGCGCGCCGGCGAGCTTGAAGGTGCGCGCCTCCTGGTGCACCGGCTCGGTCGCGAGCAAAGCGCGCAAGGCGCGGACGTAGTCCCGCGTGGCGTCGATGGGTTTCTCGATCTCGAGCCCCGATTCGCGCAGGAACATGGGATTACCAACGCCGACGGCGATGCCCACTCGATTCGGCGCGAGCTCGGCGAGGCTCGCCAAAGCCATGGCCATGGGCGTTGGATGGCGAAGGTACGGGCTGATCGCCGTCGGCAGGAGGCGCGCCTTCTCCGTGGCGAGCGCGATCGCGGTGGCCGTTACAAAGGCCTCGCGATAGCCGAGATGCTCGGCGAGCCAGAATGACCGGGCGCCGGCCGCTTCGGCCCGCCTTGCCACCTCCACGGCCTCGCGCACCGGCACGAAGCCATCGAAGCTCACGCCGAACGGAATCGCGTCACCCATGGCCCCGCTCCACGAGCCGGCGCACCTGCGCCGCGTTCAGCCCTTCGAACCCCATCTTCGCGACGTTCAACCCGGCCTCGCGATACGGCTTGCCGGTGATCGCGCTCGCGAGCAGGACGACCGCGTCCGTGACCGGGCTGGCGACGCCCGCTACGCGGGCGAGCTCTGAGAATGGCACAAGCCCAAAGGGAATATCCTCGTTGAAGAAGCGGTGATCGATCGATGACGGCGCCTTGATCCAGCGGTTGGGCTCGCTGTTGTGGAAGACCGAGTAGGCGGTACCCCCGGCGCGCCCGTTGGCGTCGGTGTAGCCCATCTGGAAGAAATGCTCGGAAATCCGATCCACCCGGCAGCCGAAGGCCGCGGCGATCGCTTGCCGCTCCTCGTCGAGGCGATCAATGAGCGCGCCGACCGACGGTGTGATGCCATCGTAATAGTGGTAATAGTCTCCGCCGGTCGATTCGACGCGCCCGATATTGCAAAGCAGCGCCGGCGGATGATGGATCGCGTTTGTGTAGGGAAACAGCGTGTCGAGGATGGTGGGAACCGGGAAGATCGCCGGAAAGAGCGGACGCAGCATCTCGGCGAGCTCTTCGGTGCGGGTCGCCGGGAAGGCGGCGAAGCGGAGCTTCGCCGATGCGCGAGAAACGCGCACACGGCCTTCGGTCGTCTTGCGGCAGATGTACGGCAGGGTCGAGGTCGCGCAGGTCAGCGCATCCGCCCGCCCGTGCCGCCGCAGCGTATTGGGAATGAGCGTCAGCGTATGTCCTGGCGCTGCGAAAAGCACCTGTTCGCTCGTAAGATGCGGCGCCACAAGCGCGGCGATGTTCTCATGCGCGTGCGCCGGCGCCATCGCGACGACCGCATCCGCGCCGCGCATCGCCTCGGCCGGGTCGTTTGTGATCATCCCGATGCGCACGAACCCCTCGCCGAAGATACCTTCGTACTCGATGCCCTGCCGCGCCCGGAAGGGTTCGAGCGTCGCGGGGCTGCGGCCATAGAGCCACACGTCGAATCCTCGGAGCGTCAGGTCCACGGCCGCCGCGCAGCCGCCGTTCCCCGCTCCGATGATCGCGATGCGTTCTATTTTCCTCATTCTTCTTTTTCGATGCCCTTGGCCTTGACGATCGCGCCGAAGCGCTCGAGCTGCGCCTTCATGAATGTCCCGAATTCCTCCGGATCGGCGTCGCTCGCCACCTGCCAGCCAAATGCGCCGATTTGTTTTGCGACCGCAGGATCACGCAATGCATCTGCGATTTGCGCGCCAAGGAGCTTTCTTACCTGAGGCGGCATGCCGGCGGGACCGACGACGCCGTACCAGGAGCCGGATTCCGCACCCTGCACGCCGAGTTCGACGAATGTCTTCGTCTCGGGAAGCCAAGGTAGCGCACGGCGCGTGGCCGCAACGCCCAGCACCTTGACCTTCCCGGCCGGCGCGTTCTTGTACGCTGCAAGCGGGCTACCGATCATCAGATCGACGTGGCCGCCGATCAGCGCCGTCAAGGCCGGCGCTGCTCCCTGGAAAGGCACGTGCGTGAGGTGGATGTCGGTCGCCGACTCGAGCAGCGCAAAAGCCACGTGCCCCGCGCTGCCGACTCCCCATGTGCCGTACGTCAGCTTCTTCGGATTGCTTCGCGCCGTGGCGATCACCTCTTGCAGCGTGTTCTCGGCCAGCGTCGGGCGCGCTATGAGGACGAACGAAGCCGTCGCGACGAGCGCCACAGGATCGAAGTTCTTGAGGGCGTCGTACTGAAGCGACTTGTAGACGTGCGGGCTGATCGAATGAGTATCGCCGTTCGCCATGAGTAGCGTGTACCCATCGGCCGGCGATTTCGCCACGTACGCGCTGCCGAGGGTGCCGTTGACGCCCGGCTTGTTCTCGACGATTACGCGCTGCTTAAGCCGTTTGCCGAGGGCGTCGGCGATAATGCGAGCCGAGCCATCGGTCGTTGACCCGGGCGGCCACGGCGCAACGATCTTTATCGTCCGCTCCGGGTAATCGGCGAAGGCGGGCGCAACGAAAGCCGCAAAAAGGGCTGCCGCAAGCCAGGCGATCCGTTCACTCATCATTGCTCCCTCCCATTCATGGCATTCGGGATTTCGGAAATGTCCTGTTCATCAGAGCTTGACGGCGTAGCGCCGCAACTTCTCCTCGTCGACCTCGATGCCAAGGCCGGGACCGTTCGGCACGATCAGATGGCCGTCGCGGTACTCGAACGGCACGCGGATGATGTCGTCGAGGTACTTGCGGCCGGCGACCTTCGTGCGCTGGATTTCGGCGGTCGACGTGACGGGGATCGTGCCGGCGAGCGTGATCTCCGGGGCGGCGGCGGCGAGGTGAAGGTTGGCAGCGTTACCGATGCCCATCTCTCCCGAACCGTTGATGTCGCATTGCAGGCCGAAGGCGCCCGCGACGGTGAGAAGGCGTTTCGCCCTCCACAACCCCCCGGGCTTGGTGTAGTAGACGGACAGATACTGTGCGGCGCCCGACGCTCCGATCTGCACCACGTCGCGCTCGGTCCAAGCGCTCTCGTCCGCCATGATGGGAACGTCACAGCGCGCCGAGACTTCTGCCATCGAGCGCAGGCCGTCGACCGGCTGCTCGGCGTAGGCGATCCCGTACTCGGTCATGCGCCGGATGGCGTTCACGGCGTCGCGCCAGGACTTGTATCCCTGGTTTGCGTCGACGCGAATGCGCGGCGCATCGCCGATCGCGCGGCGCACTTCGCGCACGATGGCCACGTCCCGCTCGAGGTCGGCACCGATCTTGATCTTGAGCGTGGTGATGCCCTCGCTCACGACCTGGGCCGCCTCGGTTACCGCATTCTCGATCTCCATGAGGCCGATGCTGTGCGCTAGCGGCACCTTTTCCCGGAACCGGCCGCCGAGCAGCTGAAAGACGGGCACGTGCAGGCTGCGCGCCACGGCATCAATCAATGCCACCTCGACCGCGGCTTTCGCGTACGGGTAGCCGCGAACGGTGCGGTTCATCGCCGCGTGGACCGCTTCGAACTGGCGCACGTCCACTTCCCTGAGCGCCGGGGCCAGGTAGTCCTGGATGAGGGTCACCGTCGTCTTCGGCGTCTCGCCGTAGCGAGCGGCGTCGTCCCCTCCCCAGGTCTTTATCACCTGGGCCTCGCCCCAGCCGACGCTGCCGTCGGTAAGCGTAGCGCGAGTGACGACGTAGCCCGCGCCTACCGGGGAGTCGAGCCCCACCCAGCGGTGGGGCCGGCGTATCGGCAGCGCGACGACGAACGTCTCGAGCCTCGCGAGGCTGATGGCCTGCGCCATGGCTAGCCGATCTCGATCAGCTCGTCGTTCGGGCAGATGTTGCCCGTGATGGGATCGAAGCCGTCGTTCGTAATGACGTACATGTCCTCGACGTGAAAGCCGACTTCGCCGGCAATCATGTAAAGCGGCTCCATCGTGAAGGTAATGTTCGGGGCGAAGATGATGTCCCGCGTGTCGGTAAGGTACGGCTCCTCGTGTATCGTCTGGCCGATGCCGTGGCCCAGAAACTTGAGCGTCGGCTCGATACCGCTCTCGCGGCAGGCAGCGACGTAGGCACGGTAGACGTCCGCCACCGGGGTGCCCGGCTTCAGCATCGTCTTGCAGATCTCGCGTGCCCGGATCAGGTGACCCCAGATCGTCTTGTGGCGCGCGGTCGGCTTGCCGACGACGGCCGTGCGAGTGACGTTCGAGCGGTAGTTGTCGATGTCGCCCAGAATCTCAACGCGTATCACGTCGCCAGACTCGATCTTCTTGTGCGTCGTGCCGCAGTTGGTGATCGAACTGTTGACGCCGGAACCAACGCGATATTTGAAATTGGAGGAGCCGCCCGCGATCAACTGGTCCACGAGCCGGCGGGCGACGTCGATCTCGGTCATGCCCACCCGCACTTCCTTGAGCACGTCGTGAATGACGCGCTCCGTGAGCACGCCGACGCGCCGCAGGGTGCTCACCTCCTCGTCGCTCTTGATCATGCGCACGCCGAAAAAGAGGTCTTTGCAACTTTCGAAGGTGGCATGCGGAAGGCGCTTCTGCAGTACCAAGAAGTCGCTCGCCGGCATGAAATCGAGCTCGATGGCAATGCGGCCGTTCTCCACCCCGGCCTCGATCAGTGCCTCCGCCAGCAGATCCGCCGGCTGCTGCGTGAACTGGTTGTAGGCGCGGATGTCTTTGAAGCGCGAGCGGGCGATCGCCTGGAGCTCCTCAACGTTGACGACGATCTGCGAAGCGAAGCTGTCGCCCGCAAGGATAGCGATCGTTCTGCGGAAGCGGTTTGTCGCGTGGCTCGGCACGAGAAAGCCCGCGGCGTAGGTGACGTTGTCCTGGGAGAGCGCCACGAGCGCGTCGTAGCCCGCAGCCTTCATTGCGTGGCGCAGCCGGCGCAAGGTCTCGTGCTCGTACTGGGCCGGAAGAGCGGTTGCCCGGTCCTCCGTCCGCGTCAGGGTCAGGACCGACTCATCCAGCTGCATCGAATTCTTCGTCATCAGTGTTCTTTCTCCTCAACCCCTCTGCTATTGGGGGAAACCAACGCTGCATACATTGATAGTGGGAGTATTGTCTTCAGCCGCGCGGGCATCGAGTTGTGAAATTGCGGCGGGGACGGAAACTTTTTGCCGCAAGGAGACCGCTGCCTGGCAGAAAATTTCGTTCGTGCCCCGTCGAAGCCGGCAACGAACGGCGTGCAGGGCGCGGCTAGAGGTAAACGGCTTTCTCGGAGAGGAAGGACGACTGTACGCGCTCGTAGAGCGTGGTTCGCTGGCGGGGCACGCGCCCCACATGGCGGATGAGTGCTTCCATGCGCTCGGGCGGCAGCTCCTGGCCATGCTCATTGCCGGCGGCGCGGGAGATACTCTCGTCCATTAGTGTGCCGCCCAGGTCGTTGACGCCGGCATCGAGCGCGCGCAGCGCGCCCTCCGTGCCGACCTTAACCCACGACACCTGGATGTTCGGGATAAGCGGGTGGAACGCGAGCCGCGCGACCGCGTGCATGAGCATAGTTTCGCGCCACGTGGGCCCACGCCGCGCGCCGCTCTTCCGAAACAGGGGCGCCTCCATGTGCACGAAGGGCAGCGGCACGAACTCGGTGAAGCCACCGGTCCGCGCCTGGAGCTCGCGGATATGGAGAAGGTGCGCTGCCCAAGCGGCAGTGTCCTCCACGTGGCCGAACATGATCGTCGCCGTGGTGCGCAGGCCGACGCCATGCGCGGACGCGACCACTTCCAGCCATTCGCGCGTCGTAAGCTTGTCCGGGCAGATCGTGCGGCGCACTTTGTCGTCGAGAATCTCCGCCGCCGTGCCGGGAAGGGAGCCAAGGCCCGCCTCGCGCAACGCGACGAGAAAGCGCTCGACGCCCATGCCGAGCGTGCGCGCCCCATGCGTGACCTCGAGAGGAGAAAACGCATGGACGTGCATCCCGGGAACCGCCTCCTTCGCCGCCCGCAGCAGCGCGAGGTAGGTTTCCCCGGTGTAGGCGGGATGGATGCCTCCCTGCATGCAGACCTCGGTAGCGCCGCGCTCCGCAGCCTCCCGCACCCGCTGCGCGACCTCCTCCAGGGCGAGATCGTAAGGGCGCCCGCGCAGCGCTTCGGCGGTCTTGCCCTTGGAAAAGGCACAGAACCGGCAGCGAAACGCACAGATGTTGGTGTAGTTGATGTTCCTCGTGACGACGTAGGAGACCGTCTCTCCGCACACCTTCGCGCGCAGTTCGTCGGCAGCGCCGATCACCGCCTGGTACTCACCCTCTCGTGCGGCGAATAGGCGTCGCACCTCGTGCGCATCGAGCGGCTGGCCGTCCATCGCCCGCTGCAGCAGGCGATCCACCTCGGGCCCGGCGACCGCGGGCCGCGGTGCCTCCCGAGGCGGCGGCATGGCGATTCCCGGGCTCCAGGCGTCGGTTCGCGCATAGCCTTCGGAGTCGACCGCCGCGAGCACCGTCGGGACCAGCTTCTCGTCGAGCCATTCTCGAGGTCGCAGCGCATAAGACGGATAAACCGCGAGCCGCTCGACCGGGATACCGCCCCGCGCGCGCGTCGCGTCCTCCAGCGCGCCGATCTGCGGCCAGGCGCGTTCCGGGTTCACGTAGTCGTCGGTGACCGGGGAAATCCCGCCCCAGTCGTTGATGCCGGCGTCTAGGAGCGCCGGGAATCGCTCGTCGCTCAGGTTCGGTGGCACTTGGAGGTTGGTCTGCGGCCCGAGCACGATGCGCGCCGCCGCCACCGTCCAGAGGAGTTCCTCGAAGTCCGGCTCGCCGTGCCCGCGCATGCGCGTGTCGTCCTTGGCGCGGAAGTTCTGGACGATGACTTCCTGCAAGTGTCCGTGGCGGCCGTGCGCGTCACGCAGCGCGATCAGCGCCTCGATGCGCTCGAGGCGGGTTTCCCCGATACCGATCAGGATGCCGGAGGTAAACGGAACGCGCGCCCGTCCTGCCGCCTCGATGGCCTCCAGCCGGACAGTCGGAACCTTGTCCGGACAGCCGTGATGCGGACCGCCGACCCGACAAAGGCGTTCCGAGACGCTTTCGAGCATCAGTCCCATGGAAACGCTCACCGGGCGGAGCAGACGCAGTTCCGCCTCGCTCAGCACGCCGGCGTTGACATGAGGTAGGAGACCGGTCTCCTTCAAAACAAGCGAGCAGCAAGCGGCAACGTATTCGACCGTGGATCGGTGGCCGAGCCGCTCGAGCGCTTCCTGCGCTGAGCGATGCACGGCCTCCGGGCGATCGCCGAGCGTGAAGAGCGCTTCGCGGCAGCCCGCCTCCTGCCCGAGGCGCGCGATTTCCAGGACCTCTTCCGGCCGGAGATAGGCGTGGCCCGCCTCCTTGGGACCGCGGACGAACGTGCAGTAGCCGCACACGTTCCGGCAAAGCCGGGTGAGCGGAATGAATACCTTACGCGAGTAGCTGACGCGCCGACCGTGCCCGGCAACTTTGAGCTCGCGGGCACGGGCCAGCAATGCGGGGAGCGGGAACCGCTCGAGTTCCGCCAGGAGAAGTGCCGCCTCGGAAAGCTCCATGATGCTCCTCAAATGCGAAGCAAAATGTCGTGAAGCCGCTTACGTGGCCGAAGCTTGGCCGGCCCATTGCCGTAGCCGATCGTCATCAGCCCCTGCGGGTGCCAATCGGATGGCAGGCCGAGAACGTTGCGTACAAGATCCGGGCAGAAAAGCGGCGCGCACAGCCAGCAGGAAGCGAGACCCGCAGCGTGCGCCGCAAGCGCGATGTTCTGTCCCGCCATCGCACTTGATTGCACCGCCATCAAGTATTCCGCCTCGCTGCGCACGGCATCCGGATAGCGGTCCATGTCGGTAAGGGAAAGAGCGACCAGTAGGAGTAGCGGCGCGTCAAGCAGCCGGCGCTTGGACCGTTCCACATCCTCGCCGATGATCTCCGCAGGATCACCGTCGCGAAGCCGATCGGCCCGCAGGCGCTCGCCCATCGCATTGGCGATGCTTGCGCGCAGGGCGACCGTCTGAATGAGTGCGAGCCTGATCGGCTGACGATTATGCGGCGACGGCGCGCTAAGCGAGCAGGCAAGGACGATATCGACCAGTTCCGACGATATCGCACGCCCGTCGTAGCGGCGCACCGACCGGCGCGAGTCGGCGAAGCGATGGAAATTCTCAATCACGACGGAACTCAGGGAAGACTCTTCTAGCGAGGAGAAAAGCCACCTTCATGGCCAGCGAGTCTAGCGGCGCGCTCAGGCGTGTCAACAGGCGATGCGATCCAGCGACGGGCGACGACGAGGAAGAAATTCGATCGCCGAGCGTCAAGAGCGGTCGCACACGGCGGTCCAGACGCCGTCGAGCAGCTCGACCGGCTGGACGAGGCGGGCGCCGTACTGGAGAAGCTCCCGCAGGCGCGCTTCGACTGCTTCGCGCGTGGGGCCCGTCACCACGGCGGTGTAGCCGAGCTCCTGCACGCTCGCCTCCACGGCGCGCGCCGGGTTGGGCACCGAGGCGAACCACTTCGCGCCGATGCGCGTGACGGCTCCGCTCGACGGGCGGCCCTTGCGGGCGAGCTCGGCGAGCGCCTCGCGCACCGCCGCCTCGCTTGCGCCCGAGACGATGAGATGCGGCCCGGCATCGGAAATCTGCACGGACGAGCGGGAAGCGGCGGGCGGCTCCGGAGCGGAGGGCTCGGCACCGGGCGCGCTGGCCCCGGCGCGGGCGAGCGTTTCGGCGATGCGCCGGCCCACGCGCACGCCCGGGATGATGGAGAAGACCTCGTGGGTGCGGCCGTGCTTGTCGGCGCGCGCGCCGATCGGCTGGAAGACGCTCGCGTACTCGGCGGCAAGAAGCCGCGCGACATCATAGAAAGAGCGCGACACGAGCAGCTCGCCCGCTTCGGCGAAGTTCATGATCCGCTGCGCGACGTTGATGCCGTCGCCGATGACGTTCGCGTGGCCGTTGATGTCCTTCACGAGGGAGACCGGCCCGAGGTTCACCCCGCCGCGCACCTCGAGCTCGCCGATGTTGTCGAACATCCCGAGGGCCGCGAAGAGCGCCTTTTCCGGGTCGCCCGGGATGGCGATCGCCGCCCCGTCGCCGGTGTCCACCACCACGCGCTCCTCGGCGCCGAGCGGCTCGAGCGCGGCGAGCAGCGCCGCGTTGAAGCGGCGCTTGCGCTCGACCTGCTCGCCGACGGCGAGCGCGGAATAGTTGACCACGTCGAGGAAGAGGACGCTGCAGACGAGCGTCCGGTTTTCGCGCTCCGGGGTCATGAGGCCAGGGCGCGCTCGTAGGCTGCGACGGCGGCCGCGCGCGAGCCGGAGGTCATGTCGAGGTTGCGCAGGAGCCCGTCGCCGACGCCGTAGATCCAGCCGTGCAGCTCGAGCGCCTGCCCGCGCGACCAGGCGTCCTCGAGGATGGACGTGCGCGAGAGGTTCAGCACCTGCTCGACGACGTTCAGCTCGCAGAGGCGGTCGCGCTGCCGCGGCTCGGAGAGCGACTGAAGGCGCGCCGCGTGCGCGCGGCGCACGTCCTGGATGTGGCGCAGCCAGTTGTCCACCAGGCCGTGGCGCTCGTTGAGGAGCGCCGCGCGCACCCCGCTGCAGCCGTAATGGCCGCAGACGATGATGTGCCGTACCTTGAGGACGTCGACCGCGAACTGGATGACCGACAGGCAATTGAGGTCGGTGTGCAGCACCATGTTGGCGATGTTGCGGTGGACGAAGAGCTCGCCCGGGAGGAGGTCGACGATCTGGTTGGCCGGCACCCGGCTGTCGGAGCAGCCGATCCACAGGTACTCGGGCGATTGCTGCTCGGAGAGCTTGTCGAAGAACCCCGGGTCGGCCTCGCGCATGCGCCCGGCCCAGCGGCGGTTGTTCTGGAAAAGCCCCTGCAACGAAGTCACTTGCGCCCGCTCAGGCCGACGAAAAAGAGGATCGCGCCGACCACGGCGAGCACGCTGCTCACGGCGAGGGCGACCTGGTAGTAGGGCTCCTCGATGAAATCCTTCCCCTGCGCCGCCATGCGTACCGCGTCGGCGATGCCCTCGGGCGGGCGCATGGAGTAGACGAGCGCCGCCGCGGCCACGGCGATCACCATCAGGACGACGCCAATCACCACTTTTCCCTGCTGCCGCTTCTTCCTGTCGTGCCTCATTCTTGTCCTTTCTTCGAGCAGCGATTCTCAGCAGCGCCGAGTTTAGCGTAGCGGCCTCAGGCGGCGCGACGGGTGCGTAGCCGCGGCTCGACGTGGTCGGCGGGCCGCGGCGGGGCGAAGAACTCGCCCTGGCCGATGCGGCAGCCGGCATCGACGAGGAAGTCGCGCTGGACGGCGTTCTCGACGCCTTTCGCCACCACGTCGAAGTCGAGCCCCCGCGCGAGCGCGATGAGCGCCCGCGCGAGCGAGGCGCGCTCCCCGTCGCCCGGCACGCCGGCGATGAGCTGCCGGTCGACGCAGACGGTGTCCACCCGAAGCCGCCGGAGCATCGGCAGGGACGCGTAGCCGGTGCCGAAGTCGTCCACGCCGAGGCGCGCGCCGGTGGCGGCCACGCCATGCATCGCCTCCTCGAGCGCATCCGGAATCTGCCGCAGCGCCGCCTCCGGCATCTCTACGAGCAGCAGCCGCGCGGGGAGCCCGGTGCTCGCGAGGGCCTCGCCCACCTGCGCGGCGAGGCCGCCCTGGCGCAGTTGCCGGGCACTGACGTTGACCGCCACCGTGAGCGGGCCGATGCCGGTCTCGCCCCAGCGCTTCGCCTGCCGGCACGCCTCCCGCAGCACCCAGGCGCCGATGGGCACGAGCAGCCCGCTATCGTCGGCGAGCGGCAGGAACGATTCGGGCGAGAGCACGCCGAGCCGCGGATGGCGCCAGCGCAGGAGCGCCTCGGCGCCGAGCACCCGGCGGGTGCTGATGTCGATGCGCGGCTGGTAGACGAGGAAGAGCTCGTCCCGCGCGAAGCCGGCCTTCAGCTCCTCGGCGAGCGCGGCCGCCGCGGCGGCATCCTGCCCGAGCGCGGCGGAGAAGAACTGGTAGCCGTTGCGGCCGAGCTGCTTCGCGCGGTACATCGCAGTGTCGGCAAGGCGCATGAGCGTCGCGACGTCCTCGCCGTCGATCGGCACGCACGCGATGCCGATGCTCGCTCCGGCGCGCAGCGCTTCTCCCTGCAGCCCGATCCCCGGGAGGGCGTGCGCGGCGCCGAGCTCGTGCACGAGCTTCTGCGCCACCGCGGCGGCCTCGCGCGGATCCGCGATGTCCTGCAGCAGGACGCAGAACTCGTCGCCGCCGATGCGCGCCACGAAGTCGTCGCCGCGGACAGTGGCCCGCAGCCGCGCGGCGATCGCCTTCAGCAGCAGGTCGCCCACCTCGTGGCCCAGGCGGTCGTTGATGTCCTTGAAGTTGTCGAGGTCGACGAAGAGGAAGGCGGCGTTCCTCCCATGCCGGCGGGCGTGCGCGACCGCCTCGCGGGCGCGCTCGGCGAACATGGCACGGTTCGGCAGGCCCGTGAGCGGGTCGTGGTGGGCAAGGAACTCCAGGCGCCGGGCGTCCTCCTGCAGCCGCGTGGCGGCGACGCGCAGCTCCTCCTGGGCGCGCTTGAGGGGCGAGACGTCGTTGCCCAGCAGGTAGAAGCCCTGCACGGCGCCGCGCGCGTCGCGGTGCGGGACGCAGGAGATCTGCAGCGTGCGCCCCTCCGCCACGGCGAGCTCGAACTGGACGTCCTCGCCGGCGAGCACGCGGGCGAGGAAGGGCTTCATCGACTCGTGGGCCGCCTCGCCGAACGCCTCCGCAAGGGTGCGGCCGAGCATCGCCTCGGGATCCAGGCCGAACCATGTCCCGTGCACGCGGTTCGCGTAGCGGTAGCGGCCCTCGCGGTCGAGGAAGGAGATGAGCGCGGGCACGTTGTCGGCGACGAGCCGCAGGCGCGCCTCGCTTTCGCGCAGCGCGCCCTCGGCGGCGGCAATGCGTTGCAGCGCCCGCTGCGCCATCAGCACCGCCAGCACCACGAGAGAGACCCCGGCCGCGAGGAGGAAATGAACGAGAAGCTCGCGCGTCCAGATGTTCTGGCCCGCGGCGTACCCGCGTGCGGCGCTGAAGAGCTCCATGCCGGCCACGGCGAGCACCGCCGCGGCGCCGCCGATGATCACGAGCGGCGCGGCGAGCGGCAGGAGACGCGCTCGCCTGGACTTGCGGAACGGCGTTCGGAGGCGGAGCATGGAGGCGATGCGGGGGCGAAAGGCTATCTTGGCCCGCCCCCGGGCGCCCCGCAACAAGCTTGCCATGCGCAGGATGGATTTTTCCTCGCCCCGGCGCTCGCCTGTAGCGTTATCCATGACGGCTGTGTCGGCTCGCCGCTACCCGATCTGCGATAATCGACGCTTGCCGAACCCCAAAAGATCCCGACCGAGACAATGACCTACGTCGTCACCGAAGATTGCATCAAGTGCAAGTACATGGACTGCGTGGAAGTCTGCCCCGTGGACTGCTTCTACGAGGGCGAGAACATGCTGGTCATCCACCCCGACGAGTGCATCGACTGCGGGGTGTGCGAGCCCGAGTGCCCGCCGAAGGCCATTGTGCCGGACTCGGACAGCAAGGCGGAAAAGTGGCTCGCGCTGAACGCCGAGCAGGCGCAGAAGTGGCCCAACATCACGCGCAAGGGCACGGTGCCCGCCGACGCCGACCAGTGGAAGGACGTGCCCGGCAAGTTCGAGAAGTTCTTCAGCCCGGAGCCGGGCAAGGGGGAATAGCCTCCGCGCCGTCGGTGTTCACCGTCGCATGAAGAGCGCCTGCTTCGTCGCCTCCCTGTTAGCCTCGGCGCTGCTCGCCGCCGGCTGTGCGTCGTTCGACGGCAGGGGCCTGCAGCCGGGCAAGTCGACCGAGCAGGACGTGGTGAAGTCGATGGGCCAGCCCGACCAGCGGCTCACGCTGCCGAACGGCGACACCGCCCTTTACTTCTCGCGCCTGCCGGAAGGCCGGGCGATGTACGTGGCCACGGTCTCTTCGGACGGCGTGCTGCGCGGCATCGACCAGCGCCTGGACTACGCGAACATCAAGCGCATCGTGCCGAACAACTCCACGGCGAACGAGGTGCGCGAGATTCTCGGCCCACCCTGGCGCGTGACGCACATGGGCCGCCTCAAGCGCGATGTATGGGAGTACCCTTGGCGCATCGGCGAGGACCGGCGGATTCTCTGGGTCCAGCTTTCTGCCGACGGCGTGGTGCGGGAGGTAATCGAGATGCACGACTACGAGTCCGACCCGCCGAGCGGCGCCGACAGCGACGGCGGCATGGGCACCCCGTAATCGACAAATGGGGTCAGAAATCGATCTGACCCCATTTATTTCTCCAGCCGCTTCCGTAGCTCGGTCTTCAGCACCTTGCC
>CAYWSG010000008.1:0-13073 GCA_964461055.1 uncultured Enterobacteriaceae bacterium
GGGCGTGAAGATCAACGACAAGCACATCGAGGTGATCGTGCGGCAGATGCTGCGCCGCGTGGAGATCGACGATCCGGGCGAGACGTCCTTCATCCAGGGCGAGCAGGTCGAGCGCGCGGAGGTGCTCGAGGAGAACGAGAAGGCGGAGAAGGAGGGCAAGAAGCCCGCGACCTTCCGCAACATGCTCCTCGGCATCACCAAGGCGAGCCTCTCGACCGACTCGTTCATCTCGGCGGCCTCCTTCCAGGAGACCACCCGGGTGCTCACCGAGGCGGCGATCATGGGCAAGCGCGACGAGCTGCGGGGCCTGAAGGAGAACGTCATCGTCGGGCGCCTCATCCCGGCGGGAACGGGCCTCGCGTACCACAACATCCGCAAGGCCCAGGCGGCCGAGCCCGTGCTCGCCGACATCGGCGCGCCGGAGGAGGTGCCGGCGCAGTCGAGCCCGGCCGAGGCGACCACGGCTCCCGGGTCCTGATCCCGAAAGCGTTGCCACGCAGCACGAAAGGCCGTCCCGCAAGGACGGCCTTTTTTCTTGAGCTGCACTTTCTTTCGTGTGCTCGAGGACCGGTTTTGCAGGCCGGGTCAGTCGCTGCCGGAAGCGGTCGCTACAATCCCCGGCGGACCCATCGCTTTTCGGAGACCTGCATGACGACGCTCTGCCGTAGCCTCCTTGCCGCAACCTGCGCTGCCGCGCTCGGCGCCTTCGCGACGCCCGCGCCGGCCCAGACGACGACCCTGAAGCTCCACCACTTCCTCGGGCCCAAGGCGCCCGCGCACACGCGCATGCTCGCTCCCTGGGCCGAGCGGGTGGAGAAGGCCTCCGGCGGCAAGGTGAAGATCGAGCTCTACCCGTCCATGGCGCTCGGCGGCAAGCCGCCGCAGCTCATCAACCAGGCGCGCGACGGAGTGGTCGACATCATCTGGACGGTGAACGGCTACACGGCGGGGCTCTTTCCGCGCTCCGAGGTCTTCGAGCTGCCCTTCATCCACACCAACGATCCCGCCGCCACCAACCTGGCCATGCGGGCCATGTACGACCAGCACCTGAAGCAGGACTACCGCGGCGTGCAGCCGCTCTTTCTCCACGTGCACGCCGGCCAGGCGATCCACATGGTGGACAAGGAGGTGCGCAAGCCCGAGGACCTGCAGGGCCTGAAGATGCGCATTCCGACGCGCACGGGGGCCTGGATCATCGAGGCCCTGGGCGCCTCGCCGGTCGGCATGCCGGTCCCGGACCTGCCGCAGGCGCTCTCGAAGAAGGTGGTCGACGGCGCCTTCATTCCCTGGGAGATCATCGCGCCGCTCAAGCTCCAGGACATGACCGACTACCAGATCGAGGGTCCCGGCAAGGTGCGCTTCGGCACCACGACGTTCCAGGTGTCGATGAACAAGGCCCGCTGGGATTCGCTGCCGGCGGACGTGAAAAAGGCGTTCACCGAGGTCTCCGGCGAGGCCTGGGTGCGTGAAGTGGGCGGGATCTGGCGCGAGGTCGACGAGGCCGGGATTGCGCTCGCCACGAAGGCCGGCAACAAGCATATCCAGCTCACCGAGAGCGAGATGGCGGCCTTCCGGGAGAAGCTCGAGCCGGTGGTGCAGCGCTGGATCGACGAGGTGAAGGCGAAGGGCATCGACGGCGCGGCGCTCGTCAAGACGGCGCGCGAGCTCATCGCCAAGTACTCCAAGTAGGGAGCTTGAAGGCCCGGAAGGGCAGGCGCCCTTCCGGGCTCGTCAAGCGCGCGCCCGCCCTTTGCCGCGGCTACAATGGGCGCGCTATCGAGTGCCATCCAGAGGAGGAGCGCGTCATGGGCAAGAGGGGTACCTTCGCCGCTGCCGCGGCGGGCGTCGTCTTGGCGGCGTTTACGACCGGGGTTGCTGCACAGCAGCACACTCTCAAGCTGCATCACCTGCTCGGGCCCAAGTCGCCCGCGCACACGCAGATGCTCACTCCGTGGGCCGAGCGCGTGGAGAAGGCGACGGGCGGCAAGGTGAAGATCGAGCTCTACCCTTCGATGTCGCTCGGCGGCAAGCCGCCGCAGCTCATCAACCAGGCGCGCGACGGGGTCGTCGACCTCATCTGGACCGTGAATGGCTACACGCCGGGTCTTTTCCCGCGCTCGGAGGTGTTCGAGCTGCCGTTCGTCCATACCAATAACGCGGCGGCCACCAACCTCGCCATGCGCGCGATGTACGACAAGTACCTTGCCGCCGACTATCGGGGCGTCAAGCCCATGTTCCTCCATGTGCACGCCGGCCAGGGCATCCAGATGGTGGACAAGGAGGTGCGCAAGCCCGAGGACCTGCAGGGCCTGAAGATGCGCATTCCGACGCGCACGGGGGCCTGGATCATCGAGGCTCTGGGCGCCGCGCCGGTGGGCATGCCGGTCCCGGACCTTCCGCAGGCGCTCTCCAAGAAGGTCGTCGACGGGGCCTTCATCCCTTGGGAGATCATCCCCCCGCTCAAGCTCCAGGACATGACCGACTACCAGATCGAGGGGCCGAACCGCACGCGCTTCGGCAGCACGACGTTCCAGGTGTCGATGAACAAGGCCCGCTGGGATTCGCTGCCGGCCGACATCAAGAAGGCGTTCGACACCGTGAACAGCGAGGCGTGGGTGCGTGAGGTGGGCGAAATCTGGACGCGCACCGAAGACATCGGCATCGGCATCGCGAAGAAGGCGGGCAACAAGCACATCGTGCTCACCGAGAGCGAGATGGCGGCCTTCCGGGAGAAGCTCGAGCCGGTGGTGCAGCGCTGGATCGACGAGGTGAAGGCGAAGGGCATCGACGGCGCGGCGCTCGTCAAGACGGCGCGCGAGCTGATCGCCAAGTACTCCAACTAGCGCATGCAGGAGGGCGCTGCCGCGACGGAGTCGGCGCCGGGGTCGCGCGGGCTTCTGTACCGCGCCGTCGAGGCGTGGGCCATTCTGGGCGGGCTCATCCTCCTCGGCGTGGTGCTCATGACGACGTGGAGCGCGACGAGCGGCGTGGTGATCTCGCGGCCGCTGCCCGGGGACGTCGAGCTCACCGAGATGCTCGTCGCCGTCGCCGTCTTCATGTTCCTCCCCTGGTGCCAGTACACCGGCGCCAACGTGACGGCGGACATCTTCACCCAGCGGGCGGGCCCGCGCGCGGTGGCGGTGATGAGCCTGCTTGCTGCCGTCGCCGCCCTCGCGTTCAGCGTGCTCCTCATCTGGCGCATGTACGCAGGCCTGCTCGACTATCGCGAGTACGTCGAGACGACGACCATCCTGCATATTCCCATCTGGTATGCGTACGTGCCGGCGCTCGCCTCGCTCGCCCTGCTGGTGATTGCCTGCGCCGGGTCGCTGCGCCTGGCGTTCCGCGACCTGCGGGCAGCCCGCTAGGCCGGCGCCATGGACCAGAGCCTCCTCGTCGGAGTGCTGGGACTCGCCACGCTGGTGGCGCTCATTGCGATCCGGATGCCGATCGCGTACGCCATGATCCTCGTCGGCGGCGCGGGCGCCATGATCCTCAACGATCCGCGCATCGTCCTTGCGCAGCTCAAGAACCTCGCCTACTCGCAGTTCTCGATCTACGATCTTTCCGTGCTGCCCATGTTCATCCTCATGGGCAACCTCGCCTCGCGCGCGGGGCTGAGCCGCGATCTCTTTCGCGGCGCGAACGCCTGGCTCGGCTGGATGCGCGGCGGAGTCGCGATGTCGGCAATCGCCGCCTGCGCCGGCTTCGGCGCGGTGTGCGGCTCTTCGCTCGCCACGGCCTCCACCATGGGGCAGGTCGCGCTGCCGGAGCTGCGGCGCTACAACTACAGCCCCCGCCTTGCGACCGGCACGCTCGCCGCGGGCGGCGTCCTCGGCATCCTCATTCCGCCTTCGGTCGTGCTCATCGTGTACGGCATCGTCGTGGAAGCGAGCATCGTGCGGCTCTTCATGGCCGCGTTCATTCCCGGCCTCATCGCCGTGCTGCTCTTCCTCCTGACGATTGCGCTGTATGTCCGGCTCAGCCCGGGCGCCGGCCCCCCCGGGCAGGCCGTGTCCCGGCACGAGTTCTGGGACGCGACCGCGCGCGTGGCGCCGGTGATCGCCATCTTCGGCATGGTGATCGGCGGCATCTACTTCGGGTTCTTCAATCCGACGCCGGCCGCGGCCGTCGGCGTGTTCCTCGTCCTGGTGTTCGGCCTCCTGCGCGGCGTGCTGCGCTGGCGCCAGCTCAAGCTCGCGCTCCTCGACACCGCGAGCACGAGCGGCATGATCTATCTCATCCTGCTCGGTGCCGCCCTGCTCAACATCTTCATGGCGCGCGGAGGCGTGCCGCAGGCCGCGGCCGAGGCCATGGCTGGCTCGGGCCTTTCGCCGCACGCCATCCTCTGGATCCTCCTCGTCGCGCTCATCCTCCTCGGCTGCCTCATGGACAGCCTGTCGATGATCCTCCTCGCGATCCCCTTCTTCTGGCCGGTCGTCTCGGTGCTCGACTTCGGCATGAGCCTGGACGACCTGAAGATCTGGTTCGGCATCCTCGCGCTCATTGTCGTGGAGCTCGGGCTCATCACCCCGCCCGTGGGCATGAACGTGTTCGTGATCAACTCGCTCGCGAAGGACGTGCCGATGAGCGAGACGTTCATCGGCGTGGTGCCCTTCTTCGTGGCCGAGCTCGTGCGCGTCATCCTCCTGGTTTCCTTCCCCGCGCTTACCCTCTGGCTGCCGAAGGTCCTGGCGGGCTGAATTGCCGCGGCGGCCGGGTCGAGCAGCCAGGCCCGGCACAAGGGTTGCTGCCCTTTCGTATCGGCCTTCAGTGCAAGGTCCCTTCAGCGAAGGAATCGGAAATGTTCAAGTCCTTGATTGCAATGGCTATTGCCATCGCCTCGGCCGTGGGCCTGGCGGCCTGTGGAACCCGTGCGGAAACCATCGGCACGGTGGGCGGCGCGGCCGCCGGCGGCGCAGTCGGCTCATCCGTGACCGGTGGCAGCACGCTCGGCACGGTGGGTGGCGCGGCGCTCGGCGGCTACGTTGGCCATCAGGCGGGCGAGGAGTACGACCGCCGGAACGACTAGGCGGTTGATCGACGAGGGAAGGGCGGCTTCGGCCGCCTTTTTCTTGGCTTGCGTTCCCTATAATCGCCGGCATGGGAACCCTGCAGGAACTCGCATCGCTTCCGGCGGCGGAGCGCACGGCACGTGCGGACCTCGCGGCGGCATTCCGCCTCGCCGTGCGGCTCGACCTGCACGAGGGCGTGTGCAATCACTTCAGCGTGATGCTCGAGGGCGGCCGGTTCCTGCTGAACCGCTACGGGCTGCACTGGAGCGAGGTCACCGCGTCGAACCTGCTCGCGCTCGATGCGAACGGAAACATCCTCGCCGGCGAGGGCGAGTTCGAGAAGACGGCGTTCTACATCCATTCGCGCATCCACCTCGCCAACCCTCGCGCGACGTGCGTGCTCCACACGCACATGCCGTATGCGACCGCGCTCACGCTGCTCGAGAACGGGCGGCTCGAGATGGTGGAGCAGAATGCGCTTCGCTTCCATGACGACATCGCCTACGACGACGCGTACAACGGCCTGGTGGTCGACCCCGAGGAGGGCGACCGCCTCGCGCGGGCGCTCGGCGCCAAGCGGGTGCTTTTCCTTGCCAACCACGGCGTCATCGTCGCCGGCCCCTCGGTGGCGGAGGCATTCGATCTGCTCTACTACCTCGAGCGCGCCTGCCGGCTGCAGGTGCTCGCGCGCTCCATGGGCCGGCCGCTCAAGCCGGTGCGTCCGGAAGTGGTCCGCGCCACGTCCCGGCTGATGCTGGCCGACTCGCGCGCCTACGCCACGGCGCACTTCGATGCCCTGCGGCGGATTCTCGATCGCGAGGAGCCGGACTATTGCCGCTGAGGTCGATCGCGACGCGCTTTGCGTCCGGCCGGCGCTGCCGCAGGACCTTGCCGCCATCCAGTCGGTCTACGCGCCCGCGGTAACGCGGGGGCTCGCCTCCTTCGAGGAGGAGGCGCCGTCGGTGGATGAGATGCTTCGCCGCTACGCCGAAGTGGTCGGCAGGGGGCTGCCGTACTTCGTTGCGGAGCGTGGCGGAGAGGTCGTGGGCTATGGTTATTGCACGCACTACCGCACGCGCTCTGCTTACCGCTATGTGCTGGAGGACTCCGTCTATGTGCGGGAGGGGCTCGGCGGCAGCGGCATCGGCTCGGCGCTGCTCGCCCAGCTCATCCATGCCGCGGAGGGGCTCGGCTATCGCCAGATGATCGCGGTGATCGGAGACAGCGGCAATTCCGCTTCCATTCGGCTGCACGCGCGCTTCGGGTTCCTGCGGGTCGGGACGCTGCGCTCGGCGGGCTTCAAGCTCGGCCGCTGGGTGGACAGCGTCCTCATGCAAAGGCCGCTGGGGCCGGGCGACAGCCGGCCACCGACGACGCCTAGGGCCTGATGACGACCTTGCCCTTGACCTGCCGGGCCGCCATGAGCTTCAGCGCCTCGGCCGTGCGCTCCAGCGGGAATACCTCCGCGACGTGCGGCCGCAGTTTTCCCTCGACGTGCCAGCGCGCAAGCTGCCGCGCGCTTTCAGCGAAGCGCTGCGGCTCCCGCCGCGCGAAGTCGCCCCAGAAGACACCGACGATCGAGGCGCCCTTCAGGAGCGCGAGGTTGAGCGGCAGCTTCGGGATCTCGCCGGCGGCGAAGCCGACGACGAGGAGCCGTCCCCGCCAGGCCACGGAGCGGAAGGCCGGCTCCGTATACGGGCCGCCGACGGGGTCGTAGACGACGTCCACGCCGCGGCCGTCGGTGAGCGCCTTGATGCGCCCCCGCAGGTCCTCGGTCGCGTAGTCGATCGTCTCGTCCGCGCCGTGGCTGCGGCATACGGCGAGCTTCTCGGCACTCGAGGCGCAGGCGATGACGCGCGCGCCGAGCGCCTTGCCGATCTCCACCGCCGCGAGCCCGACGCCGCCCGCCGCACCGAGCACGAGGAGCGTCTCGCCCGCGGCGAGCGCTCCGCGGTCGCGCAGGGCGTGGTCCGAAGTGGCGTACGTGAGAATGAAGGACGCGCCCTCCTCGAAGCTCATCTTCTCCGGCAGCGGCAGGAGGCGCGTGGCCTCCGTCTTCACTTCCTCGGCGAAGGCCCCGAAGGTGGTGAAGGCGATCACCTTGTCGCCGGGCTTGAAGCTCGTCACGCCTTCGCCGACGGCCTTGACGACGCCTGCGAGCTCGCTTCCGGGCGAGAAGGGCAGCGGCGGCTTGAACTGGTACTTGTTCTCGATGATGAGAACGTCCGGGAAGTTCACGCTGGCCGCGCGCATGGAGACGACGACTTCGCCCGGCCCGGGCTGCGGCGAGGGCACGTCCTCGACGACCAGCGACTCGGGCGGACCGTACTTCTTGCAGAGGACGGCTTTCATCGATGCTCCCGGCTCTAGCGCGCCGACAGGCCGCCGTCGATGGTGAGGATGCAGCCGCTCGTGTAGGCCGAGCGGTCCGAGGCGAGGAAGAGGGCGGCGGCCGCGATTTCCTCCGGCGCGCCCGGGCGCCCGAACGACAGGTCGCGGAAGAGCTCGGCGAAGCGCTCGGGGTCGCCGTGGAGCGCCTGGGCGCGCTGGCGATAGAGCGTCGTCATGCGCTCGGTGGCGACCGGCCCGGGGTTGATGCCGACTACGCGGATGCCGTCGGCGTGGGAAGCGCCGCCGAGCGCGCGGGTAAAGGCCATGAGACCGGCGTTGGCCGTGCTTCCGGCGATGTAGGCAGCGTCGAGCTTCTCGCCGGCGGCGCCGATGATGTTGACGATGACGCCGCTGCGCCGCGCCTTCATCCTTGCGTAGACGAGGCGCGTCAGGTTCACATATCCGAATACCTTGAGGTCCCAGGCGCGCCGCCACGTGGCTTCGTCGACGCCGAGCAGGGTGCCGCCCGGTATCGCGCCCGCGTTGTTCACGAGAATGTCGAGCTCGCCCGCCCATTCGGCGAGCGCCTCGGCAGACCCGGGCGCGGCGAGGTCGACCGCTTTGGCGGCGTAGGGAAGATCGGGAGGCGGGTTGCGGGAGGCGATGCGCACCACGGCGCCTTCGGCTGCGAAGGCCTCGGCGCAGGCGCGGCCGATGCCCCGGGAGCCTCCGGTCACGAGCACGTGCTTCCCTTCGAGGTTCAAGTCCATAATAGGCCTCGCATTATGCCAACCGTAACCGCAAAAGACGGCGTTCGCCTGTACTACGAAGAGGCAGGCTCGGGCACGCCCCTTGTATTCGTGCATGAGTTTGCCGGGGACTATCGCAGCTGGGAGCCGCAGGTTCGTTATTTCTCCCGGCGCTATCGCTGCATCGCGTACAACGCGCGCGGCTATCCGCCTTCCGACGTGCCCGAGGACGGCGAGCGCTATTCGCAGGCCCACGCACGCGACGACGTGCGCGCCGTGCTGGACGGCCTCGGCATCGAGCGTGCCCACGTGGTGGGCCTCTCGATGGGCTCGTTCGCCACGCTGCACTTCGGCTTCAGCTACCCCGAGCGTGCCCTATCGCTCGTCGTTGCCGGCGGCGGCAGCGGGGCGCCGCCCGCCTACCACAAGCCCTTCGCGGACGATGCGCGCAGAAATGCGGAGTTCATCCGCCGCGAGGGCATGGAGCGCTTCGCCGCCACCTATGGCCATGGGCCGACGCGCGTGCAGCTCCAGAACAAGGATCCGAGGGGCTTCGCGGAGTTCATCCGGCACCTGAGCGAGCATTCCGCCCTCGGCTCGGCGAACACGATGCAGGGCTACCAGGGACGCCGGCCCTCGCTCTACGACTTCACCGCCGAGATGGCGCGTCTCGCCGTGCCCACGCTCCTCCTGACGGGCGACGAGGACGAGCCGTGCCTCGACGCCTGCCTCTTCATGAAGCGCGCGATGCCCATGGCGGCGCTCGCCGTCTTGCCGCGAAGCGGCCATGCCATCAATCTCGAGGAGCCGGCGCTCTTCAACCAGCTCGTGGACGACTTCCTCCACCAGGTCGAGGCCGGGCGCTGGAGCGCGCGCGACCCGCGCGCGAAGGTTCCCTCGCTCTACGGTCCGGGAGGCGGCGGGCCCGGAGGCAAGGCATGAGCGAAGGGCGCGTGGTCGTCGAGCGCAAGGGCGCGGTCGGCTGGATCGTTTTCGACCACATCGCGCGGCGCAATGCCATCAGCGGTGCGATGTGGGGCGCCATTCCTCCCGCCATGCAGGCTTTCGACGCCGATCCGACGGTACGCTGCGTCGTGTTCCGCGGCGCCGGCAAGGAGGCCTTCGCTGCCGGCGCGGATATCTCGGAGTTCGAGCGCAACCGCGCCGAAGGCGCCGCCGTGGCGGCGTACGACGGCCTGCTCGACCAGGTACTTCACGCGATCCAGGGCTCGCGCAAGCCCTCCCTCGCCATGATCTACGGCTTCTGCATGGGCGGCGGGCTCGAGATCGCCCTTGCCTGCGACCTGCGCTATTGCGGCGCCTCTGCCCAGTTCGCCATTCCGGCGGCAAAGCTCGGCCTGGCGTACAACGTGGAGGGCCACAAGCGGCTCATCGAGACCGTGGGCCATGCGCGTGCCCGGGAGATCATGTTCCTCGGCCGCCGCTATGGCGCGGCGGAGGCGCTGCGCATCGGGCTGGTGCACGACGTGTTCGACGACGGAGCGCTCGAGGGGGAGGTGGCCCGCATCGTGAGCACGCTCTGCGACAATGCGCCGCTTGCAATCGCGAACTCGAAGACGATCATCGAGGAGTTCGTGAAGGCCTCGGGGGCGCCCGACGTGCGGGTGATGCGCGAGGCGATCGAGCGTTGCGCGAAGAGCGCCGACTACGTCGAGGGACGCCGGGCCTTCATGGAGAAGCGAAAGCCCGTGTTCAAGGGCGTTTGATGCCGGCTCGTATTCAGGGCGGGGAGCGCTGATGGAGCTTCGGGACCTCAGGATTCGCGACATCCGGGTGCGCAAGGTGGCGGCGCCGATGAAGCGTCCCCTCGCGACGAGCGCCGGCACGGTCGCGCTCGCGCCGCTCGTCCTGCTCGACCTGCGCACCGACGCGGGCATCGTCGGGCGCTCGTACCTCTTCGCGTTCGCGCGGCACAACCTCTCGCCCCTCGCGGGGCTAGTGGAAGCGATGGCGGAGATGGTGAAGGGAGACGCCGTGGCGCCGTTCGACCTGGAACGGAAGCTGCGCGAGAAGTATGCGCTCCTCGGCGTTCACAACATGGTGCTCTTCGCCATGGCCGGGATCGACATGGCGGCGTGGGACGCGCTCGCCAGGGCGCTCGGACAGCCGCTCGCGCGCCTGCTCGGCGCTTCGCCCCGGCCGATTCCCGCCTACAACTCCAAGGGCCTCGGCCTCATGCCGAAGGCGGCCGTCGAGAAGGAGGCCGTGGAGCTCGTGCGCGAGGGCTTCGCCGCCGTGAAGCTGCGCCTCGGCCGGCCGGAGGCGAAGGAGGATCTCGAAGTGCTGCGTGCCGTAAGGAAGGCCATAGGGCCCGGGGTGCGGCTGATGGTGGACTTCAACCAGGGGCTCAGCGTCGCCGAGGCGATGAAGCGCGGGCGCATGATCGACGCCGAGGGCGACGTCGAGTGGATCGAGGAGCCCATCCGCGCCGACGATTTCGCCGGCGCCGCGCGGCTTGCGCGCGAGCTCGCCACGCCCATCCAGCTCGGCGAGAACTTCATGGGGCCCGAGCAAGCGGCGCAGGCCATCGCCGCGGGCGCCTGCGATTTCGTCATGCCCGACGCCCAGCGCATCGGCGGGGTCACGGGGTGGATGCGCGCGGCGGCGCTCGCGCAGGGAGCAGGCCTGGAGATGTCGAGTCACCTCTTCCCCGAAGTCAGCGCTCACCTGCTCACCGCCACGCCGACCTGCCACTGGCTCGAATACGTCGATTGGGCCGACGCGATCCTCGCCGAGCCGGTGAAGATTTCGAACGGCCACGTGCGGGTCGAGGAGCGTCCCGGCATCGGCGTCGAGTGGGACGAGGACGCCGTCGCCCGCTACGCCGCCTGATGTTCGACCGGCACTTCGCCCACTGGCCGCCGGGCATCGGCAAGCAGCTCGAAGTGCCGCGGCACAGCGTCTTCCTCAACATCGTGAAGCGCGCCGCCGAGCATCCCGATCGCGCCGCCGTCTACTACTACGGCACGCCGCTCAGCTACGGCGAGCTCCGGCGCCAGGCGGAGGCGCTCGCCGGCTACCTCCAGGGGCATTGCGGGGTTCGCAAGGGCGACCGGGTGCTTCTCAACCTGCAGAACAGCCCCCAATACGTCATCGCCTATTACGCCGTGCTGCGCGCCGACGCCGTGGTGGTGCCCGTCAATCCCATGAACCTCACCGAGGAGCTGCGTCACTACGTGGAGGACGCGGAGGCTCGCGTGGCGATCTTCGGGCAGGAGCGCGCAGCGCACATGGCGCCGCTCTTCGAAAGCGGCGCCCTGGCCGCGGGCGTCATGGCGACCTATTCCGACTATTACCGCGACGCCGGCTTTCCGGTGCCCGAGTTCGTGCGCGCCGCGCGCGAGCACCCGCCGGCGCCGCAGGTGGCCGCCTGGAAAGACGCGCTCGCGAGCGGGCTTCTTCCCGGCGAGCACCAGGCCGGTCCCGACGATCTCGCCGTCATGCCCTATACCTCCGGCACCACCGGCAAGCCGAAAGGCTGCATGCACACGCACCTCAACGTGCAGGCCACCACGTTTGCCTATCTCGAATGGCGAGGGACGAGCGACGAGACCGTCACGCTGAGCGCCCTTCCGATGTTCCACGTCACGGGCATGCAGGCGGGCATGAACGGTCCGCTCTACAGGGGCGCGACGATCGTCGCGATGTCGCGCTGGGACCGCGACTGCGCCGGGATGCTGATCGAGCGCGCCCGCGTAACCAATTGGTCGGCGATCACCACGATGCTGGTCGACTTCCTCTCCAATCCGCGCCTCCGGGACTACGATCTCTCGTCGCTCAAGGTGCTGGGCGGCGGCGGGGCAGCCATGCCCGAGGCGTTCGCACGGAAGCTGGAGGAGGTGATCGGGCTTCCCTATGTGGAGGGCTACGGCCTCTCGGAGACCATGGCGCCGACCCACATCAATCCGCCGCACCGCCCGAAGCGGCAATGCGGCGGCATCCCGATCTTCAACACCGACGCCCGCATCCTCGACATCGACACCCTGCGCGAGCTGGGACCGCACGAGGTGGGCGAGATCGTGGTCCACGGGCCGCAGGTGTTCCAGGGGTACTGGCGCCAGCCGGAAGCGACCGCGCAGGTCTTCATCGAGCACGACGGCAAGCGCTTCTTTCGCACCGGCGACCTCGGGTACTACGACGAGGACGGCTATTTCTTCATCACCGACCGCCTGAAGCGCATGATCAATGCGTCGGGCTTCAAGGTCTGGCCGGCCGAGGTCGAGGCGCTCCTCTACGCGCATCCGGACATCCAGGAGGCGTGCGTCATCGGCACGCGCGACGGCTACCGCGGCGAGACCGTCAAGGCGGTCGTCGTGCCCAAGGCGTCGGCGAAGGGCCGGCTGAGCCCAGGCGATATCATCGACTGGGCGCGCAGCCGCATGGCGGCGTTCAAGGTGCCGCGGGTGGTGGAATTCGTCGACGCGCTGCCCAGGACCGCCACGGGCAAGATCCTGTGGCGCGAGTTGCAGGAACAGGAGAATCGGAAAACGCAATGAAAGACGTGCTGGCAGTAATCTCCCTTCGCCCACGGTCGTGGGCCTTCCCCCTCGGCGTTGCGCTTCTGTTGGCCTCGGCTGGCGCATCGGCGCAGATCGAGGTCGAGAATCCGTGGATCCGGGCGACGCCGCCCGGCGCCAGGATGGCCGCCGGCTACGCGGTGCTGCGCAACGCCGGCACCACGCCGGACCGCCTGGTGTCGGGGCAGGCGCCTGGCCGCGCCGATCGCGTGGAGACGCACGTCACGCAGCGCGACGGCGAGGTCCTGCGGATGCGCGAGGTGCCCGGCTACGAGATCCCGGCGGGCGGGCGCTTCGAGCTCGAGCCGGGCGGTGCCCATCTGATGTTCATCGACATCGCCCGGCCGTTTCGCGAGGGGGAGACGGTCCCCGTGACGCTACGCTTCGAGAAGGCGGGGGACGTGAAGGTGGAGTTCCGCGTCACGCGAACCGGCCCGTCC
>CAYWSG010000008.1:13173-29297 GCA_964461055.1 uncultured Enterobacteriaceae bacterium
AGAGAAACTGCCGGCCGACCCACCAGGCCACGGCGGCCATGAACGCCGAGCACGGGATGGTGAGGATCCACGCCCAGACGATGTTGCCCGCCACGCCCCAGCGCACGGCGGAAGCCGATTGCACCGCGCCCACGCCGACGATCGAGCCGGTGATGGTGTGCGTGGTCGACACGGGGATTCCGAACGCGGTGGCGACGAAAAGCATCAAGGCGCCGCCCGTTTCCGCGCAGAAGCCGCCCACGGGCTTCAGCTTCGTGATGCGCTGGCCCATCGTCTTCACGATGCGCCAGCCGCCGAAGGCCGTGCCGAGCGCGATGGTGATGTAGCAGGCGGCGACCACCCAGTAGGGCACCGGGTCGTCCGTCTCGAGCGTCCCGGCGGCGATGAGCAGCATCCAGATGATGCCGATCGTCTTCTGCGCGTCGTTGCCGCCGTGCCCGAGGCTGTAGAGCGACGCGGAGACGAGCTGCAGCCGGCGGAACCAGCGGTCGACCTTGGACGGCGTCGTGCGCACGAAGATCCAGGAGACGGCGAGCATGAGGAGGCCCCCCAGGAGCATGCCGAAGAGCGGGGAGATGAAGATGAACGCGACGGTCTTCAGGATGCCCGCGGGCACGAGGTAAGAGGCGCCCGCCTTGGCGATCGCCGCTCCGCAGAGCCCGCCGATCAGGGCGTGCGAGGAAGAAGAGGGGATCCCGTACCACCAGGTGATGAAGTTCCAGGCGATCGCGCCCATGAGGGCGCCGAAAACCACGTGGTGATCGACGATGCTGGTGTCGACGATGCCCTTGCCGACGGTGGTGGCGACCTTGAGCTGGAAGATGAAGAGGGCGACGCAGTTGAAGGTGGCCGCGAGCAGCACCGCCTGGTGCGGCTTCAGCACGCGGGTCGACACGACGGTGGCGATCGAGTTCGCCGCGTCGTGGAAGCCGTTCATGAAGTCGAAGGCGAGGGCGACGATGATGAGCCCCACGAGGACCGTGAGGCTGATGGCGGGCATCCCGCCGTCCATCAACGGCGGCTCCCCGGCCCGATCGGAAAGGCTCCCCGGCCTGCGCGGCGGCGCCCCCGGCGCCGGCTCACGAGTTCTCCAGCACGATGCCTTCGACGATGTTCGCCACGTCCTCGCAGCGGTCGGTGATCATCTCGAGGAGGTCGTAGATCGCGCGGAGCTTCAGGACCTGCTTGAGGTCGTTCTCCTCGCGGAAGAGCTTGGAGAGGGCCGAGCGCATGACCCGGTCGGCGTCGGATTCCAGCCGGTCGATCTCCTGGCAGTGGCGCAGGATGGCGTCGGCCCGCTTGGTATCGGTGAGCAGGCCCACCGTGATCTTGACCCGGTCGCAGGAGAGCTGGCAGATCTCGGCGAGCTGCCGTGCCTCCGGCGTCACGCTCCTCAGGTCGTACAGCGCCACCGACTCGGCGACGTCCTGGATGAGGTCCAGGATGTCGTCCATCTTGGTGATGAGCTGGTGGATCTGGTCGCGGTCGAAGGGGGTGATGAACGTGGTATGCAGCAGCGAGATCGTCTCGTGCGTCACCTTGTCGGCCGCCCGCTCGGCCGCGTCGATCCGCTGGGCGTGCGCGTCAAGATCGCTGAATTCCGTGATCATGGCGGCAAGCTCGCGGCTGCCCTCGACGATGTGCTCGGCGTGCGCGTTGAAGAGGTCGAAGAAGCGCCCTTCGCGGGGCATCAGGCGTGCGAGCATGGTCTTACTTCCTGGTTAGGAGGCCGCGCGATTTTAAACGCTCCTGCTCCGCTTCACCGAAACCCCAGTCGGCGAGGGCCGCCGCGCCGCCCTCGCCGCGCTCAGGGGGAGCGCGGCGCACGCCGGCGGGCGTGCGCGAGAATCGCGGCGCCGGTGCCGGCTGCTCGACGCCGGCGACCGTGACGAACGCTTCGCGCGCCACGCCGTGTGGCGCGCTGCGCGCCTCGCCAAACGTGAGCACGGGCGCAAAGCACGCGTCCGAGCCCTCGAAGACGCGGCACCATTCCTCCCGCGTTTTCTCCAGGAACTTCGCCTCGAAGAGCGCGCGCATTTCCGGCCAGCGCGCACGGTCATGCTGCGGCGGCAGAGTCGCGTCCTGCAGGCCGAGGCGCTCGAGGAGCTCCGCGTAGAAGCGCGCCTCGATCGCGCCGATGGAGACGAAGCCGCCGTCCCTGGTCTCGTACACGCCGTACCATGGCGCGCCGCCGTCGAGGATGTTCTCGCCGCGGCGCTCGCTCCACTGGCCGTCCTTGAGGAGCCCCGAGAACATCGCCGCGAGGAGGGAAGCGCCCTCCCACATCGCCGCATCGATGACCTGGCCGCGGCCCGAGCGCGCCGCCTCGACGAGGGCCGCGGCCACGCCGAACGCGAGCATCATGCCGCCGCCGCCGAAGTCGCCCACCAGATTGAGCGGCGGCAGCGGCCGTGCGGCGGGGCCGATCGCGTGGAGCACGCCGGCCAGGGCGATGTAGTTGATGTCGTGCCCGGCGCGCGCCGCGAGCGGCCCGTCCTGCCCCCAGCCGGTCATGCGGCCGTAGACAAGGCGCGGGTTGCGCGCGAGCGCCGGCTCGGGACCGAGGCCCAGGCGCTCCATCACGCCCGGACGGAAGCCTTCGATGAGCGCGTCGGCGCGCTCGATGAGCTCGAGCGCCGCCTCCGCCGCGCCGGGCGCCTTGAGGTCGAGCATCACCGAGCGCTTGCCGCGCATCATGACGTCGTGGCGCCGTGCGCGCTTCAGGCCGAGGTCGGCCGAGGCCGGGCGGTCGACGACCAGGACATCGGCGCCGAGATCGGCGAGCAGCATCCCGCAGAACGGCGCCGGCCCGATCGCCTCGAATTCGAGGACGCGAATTCCGCTGAGAGGCCCGCCCGCCTTCTTTTCGCCCAGGACTTGTTCCCGTTCCACGCGCTTTCCTTATAGTGCGGTCATGGCTGCCCGGTATCCCGAGCGCATAGTGTGCCTCACGGAGGAAACCACCGAGACGCTGTATCTCCTCGGCGAGGAGCGGCGCATCGTGGGCATTTCCGGCTATACGGTGCGCCCGGCCCGGGCGCGCCGCGAGAAGCCGCGCGTCTCGGCGTTTCTCTCTGCGAAAACCGATCGCATCCTCGCCCTGCAGCCCGACCTCGTGCTGGGTTTCTCGGACCTGCAGGCCGACATCGCGCGCGAGCTCGCCAAGGCGGGGCTCAGCGTCGTGCTCTTCAACCAGCGATCGGTGCAGCAGATCCTCGACATGATTCTGATGCTCGCCGCCATGGTGGGCGCGGCCGAGCGTGGCGCGCGGCTCGTGGCCGAGCTCGAGGAGGGGCTCTCCGGGATCCGGCGAAGCGCCGACGATTTTCCGTTCCGGCCGCGCGTGTATTTCGAAGAGTGGGACGAGCCCATGATCAGCGGCATCCGCTGGGTGAGCGAGCTCATCGCCATCGCCGGGGGCGAGGATGTCCTGGAGGACCTCTCGCGCTCGGCGGCCGCGTCGGGGCGCATCCATGACGGCGCCCGGGTCGTCGCGGCGCGCCCCGATGTCATCCTCGCCTCGTGGTGCGGCAAGAAGTTCAGGCCCGAGCGCGTGCGCGCGCGCGAGGGCTGGGATGCCATTCCGGCGGTGCGCGAGGGCCGGCTTTTCGAGGTGAAGTCGGCCGACATTCTGCAGCCGGGCCCCGCCGCGCTCACCGACGGCGTGCGCCGCGTGCACGAGATCCTCAGGGACTCTGTATCCCGCGCGCCTCGAACGCGGCCTTGAGGCGGCTCAGGTACTCGCGCCGCACCTCCCATTGGCTGCGCGGCAGCACCTTGATGCGCGCGCGCAGCACGAGCCCCCACGGCTCCCAGCGCTCGACGCCCGCGATCTCCACGTCGTCGAGGATCACGCGCCCGAATGCCGGATCTTCGCGCAGCACCCTGCCCACTTCCCTCATGACCGCGTAAGCTTCCTCGATCGGCTGCGCGCTCTTCACGACCGCGTCGGCGACGGCGTGCGAGTACTCGCGCGTGCGGTTCACCACGACCTTGACCTCGCTGTTGGGAACGAAATACACGTTGCCGTCGAAGTCGCGCAGCCGCACGTGGCGCAGCGTGAGCTCCTCCACCCTGCCCGCCCGGCCGGCGATCTCCACGACGTCGCCCTGGCGCAGCTGGTCCTCCACCAGCAGGAAAAAGCCGTTGAAGTAATCCTTGATGAGGCTTTGCGCGCCGAAGCCGATGACGATGCCGGCGACGCCCGCCGTCGCGAGGAGCGGCAGCACCGAAATGCCGAGCTCCCCGAGCACGAGCGTGCCGGCCACGAGGACGATGACGACGGTCATGAACCGGCGCAGCACCTGCTCCACGGTCCCGATGCGCGTGCGTTGCTCGGGGTCGCGGTCCTCGGCCATGTAGTCGTGAAAGAGCCTGATGATCCGCGACGCGACGCGCTGCAGCAGCCAGGCGAGGACGAGGATGACGAGCACCCGCGCCGCCTGCGTGACAGCGGCCTCCGCCTCCCCGAGATCGAAGAGAGACAGGAGGTTGTCCATCGGCTAGCCGCTGCTTCGCGCGACCACCTGCAGCGGCGGCGCGCTGCCGTCCTTGCGCTGTCCCGGGAAGATGGTGAGGTGGGGCAGCGCGATCTCGATGCCGCGCTCGGCGAACGCCTTCTGCAGGCGCTTCTGGAACTCGCGCTTGACGCTCCACTGCTCGATCGGCGGCACGACCCGCAGGCGAACGCGCAGCACGGCGGCGGACTCCGACCAGCGGTCGAAGCCGATGATCTCGAGCTCGTCGGTGATGAGCGCGCCCCACTTCGATTCCGCGCGCATGCCGGCGGCCACCTCCTTCATCAGCGCGAAGGCCTCGTCGGGGTCCTCGCGCATGGCAAGGCGCAGCTCGATGAGCGGCGTGGCGAAGGTGCGCGTGCGGTTGGTGACGACGTTGATCTCGCCGCAGGGAACGAAGTGGACATGGCTGTCGAGGTCGCGCAGCTTCACGAAGCGCAGCGTCACCTCCTCGACGAGGCCGCCCTTGCCGGCGATCTCGACGACGTCGCCCACGCGGATCTGGTCGTCGAGCAGGAGAAACATGCCGTTGAAGTAGTCCTTGATCAGGCTTTGCGCCCCGAAGCCGATGGCGATGCCGGCGACCCCGGCGGTGGCGAGGATCGGCGCGATGGAGATGCCGAGCTCGTTCAGGACGAGCATGCCGGCCACCACGACGATCACGACCGTCGCGACATTGCGGAAGACGCGCGATAGGGTGTTGATGCGCGCGAGGTCGTCAACGCCTTCGACGCGCCGCTCCATGTACGACCGGAAGGCGCGGATGAAGTGCCGGGCGAGGGCATGCAGCACCCAGGCCGCGACGACGATGGCCACGATGCGCAGCGCCTGGAGAATGAGATGCCGGAGGTCCGGGTCGATCCCGCGGAAGTACGAGAGAAAGTCGTGCATCGGCGTTCCCCTGTAGAGCGGAACGCCGATGCTACTACCGGTTGCGCCGCCTTCGCGAAGCCCTAGTGGATGCCGAGGGACGCCTCGATGTTGCGCACCATGGCGACCAGGCGCGGCCCCAGGTCCTCCTCGAGCTGGCCCTTCCGGGCGCCGAACGCCGGGATGGTGCAGTTGAAGGAGACGATCTCGCCGTCCACGGTGCGGCGCATGGGCGCGCCGACGGCCGACATCTCGCGGCGCAGCTCGCCCACGGAGATGCAGAACCCGCGCAGGCGGATGTCCTCGAGCGCCTTGTCGATCGCCGGACGGAACCGGCGGTGGGACTCGGGCTCCTTCACCTTGATCTGGTTCAGCACCGACTCGCGCTCCGGCGGGGTGCAGGCGGCGAGGAACGCGCGCCCGATCACCGACTGCCAGATGGGGACCGCGGTGCCGATGTCCGGCAGGGTCGTGATGCTGTTGCCGCTGCGGCAGGACTCGATGTAGACCATGTTCAGGCGGTCGCGCACGCCCATCGAGACCGAGCCGTTGCAGTAGTCGGCGAGCTCCTTCATGAGCGGCCGGGCCGCCTGCCGCACGCTCATGGAGGCGAGCAGCGGGTAGCCGATGGAGAGTACCGCCGAGCCGAGCTGGTACTTGCCCAGGCGCATGTTGTGGCGCAGGTAGCCGAGCTTGGTCAGCGTGTAGGTGAGGCGGGAGACCGTGGGCTTGGGCAGGCCCGTTCGCACCGAGATTTCCTTGTTGCCGAGCAGCGGCTCGAGCGGCGTGAAGCAGCGAAGGACCTCAAGGCCGCGCGCGAGCGTGGTCGCGAACTGCCGGTCCCCCTCGTGCTCATAGCTGAAGCTTCCGGGCGGCGGAGAAAGCGGCGCCGCGGGTTCTGGTGCACCCATGACCTCTCCTTGGTTTTTGTGAATGTTGCGAAATTACAGCGGAGTGTTTCGCGTTTCGATATTCTGTCGGCTAACCTGTACTGTCAACTTAGTCATACCACATTTTACATAGCGAAACTTGAACGGGCTATTCGACCTGTCGGGGAAGGTTGCCCTGGTGACGGGCTCCACGCGTGGCATCGGCAAGTCCATCGCGGAAGAGCTGGCGCAGGCGGGCGCCCGCGTGGCGGTGTCGAGCCGCAAGGCCGACGCCTGCGCGGCCGTCTCGAAGGAGTTCGAGGCGCGCGGCTTCGAGCACCTCGCGCGCCCCTGCAACGTCTCGCGCAAGGAAGATCTGCAGGCGCTCGTCGATGCGACGCTCCGCAAGTGGGGCCGCCTCGACATCGTGGTCGCCAACGCCGCCGCCAACCCCTACTACGGCCCGCTCACCGGCCTGCCCGACGAGGCGTTCGACAAGATCTTCGGCAACAACGTGAAGAGCGTGCTGTGGCTTGCCGCCATGACGCTGCCGAGCCTCGCCGCCCAGGGCGGGGGAAGCTTCATTGTCGTCGGCTCGATCGGCGGCATCGTGGCGAACACGGTGATCGGCGCCTACGGCATGTCGAAGGCGGCCGGCCACCATCTCGTGCGCAACCTCGCCGCCGAATGGGGCCCGAAGAACGTGCGCGTGAACGCGATCGCGCCGGGTCTCGTGCGCACCGAGTTCGCCCGCGCGCTCTGGGAAGACGAGAAGCGCCGCACCGAGCGCGAGGCGGCGACGCCCCTGCGGCGCCTGGGCGAGCCGCGGGACATCGGCGGAATCGCGGTCTTCCTCGCCTCCGATGCGGCGGCGTTCGTGACCGGACAGTGCATCGTCGCCGACGGCGGCGTCACCATCCTGTAGCCTGCAGCGGCGATCGGCGCGAAGCGCCGTTTCAAACGTGGATGTGGGGTAGACTTTTCGGCCCCGGATTCCTTGTCCCGCGAGTGCCCATGGACCTCAACTACTCCGCCGAAGAGCTCGCTTTCCGCGACGAGGTGCGCGCCTGGCTGGAGGCGAACCTGCCGCAGGACCTGCGCGACAAGGTCGCCCGCTACGACCCTCTTTCCAAGGACGACCTGATGCGCTGGCACCGGATCCTGGCGAAGCAGGGCTGGGTCGCGCCGGCCTGGCCTCGCGAGTGGGGCGGCACGGGCTGGACCCTGGTGCAGCGCTACATTTTCGAGGAGGAGCTCGGCTACGTCGGCAGCCCGCCGCTCATTCCCTTCGGGCTCGCGATGTGCGCGCCGGTGCTCCTGCGCTTCGGCACCGAGGCGCAGAAGCAGCGCTTCCTGCCCCGCATCTACAGCGGCGAGGACTTCTGGTGCCAGGGCTACTCGGAGCCCGGCTCGGGAAGCGACCTCGCATCGCTGAAAACCCGGGCCATCCGGGAAGGCGACTTCTACCGGGTGAACGGGCAGAAGATCTGGACCACGCTCGGGCATTACGCCGACTGGATCTTCTGCCTCGTGCGCACCGACCCGACGGTGGAGAAGCGCCAGGAGGGCATCTCGTTCCTCCTCATCGACATGAAGACGCCCGGCATCACGGTGCGCCCGCTCATTCTCATGGACGGCGAGCACGAGGTGAACGAGGTCTTCTTCGACGACGTGAAGGTCCCGGTCGAGAACCTCGTCCACGAGGAGGGCAAGGGCTGGACCGTGGCGAAGTACCTCCTTGGCTACGAGCGGATGAACACCGGCCGCATCGGCGCCTCCAAGCGCGAGCTCGCGAAGCTGAAGGCGTTCGCCGCCCGGAAGAAGCGCAACGACGCGCGCTTCCGCGACCGGCTCGCGCGCCTGGAAGTCGAGCTGATGGCCCTCGAGATCACCAACCTGCGCTTTCTCGACCAGATGCGCCGAACCGGGCAGCCACCGGGCGCCGACGTGTCGATGCTCAAGATCAAGGGCACCGAGATCCAGCAGGGGCTCACCGAGCTCATGCTGCAGGCCGAGGACCCGGCAGAGGGCGTCGAGCTTTCCACACGCCTCGGGCCGCGCTACTGCAACATGCGCAAGACCACCATCTACGCGGGCTCCAACGAGATCCAGCGAAACATCATCGCCAAGATGACCTTGGGGCTGTGACCTGGGACTGTGATTCCGGGACTGTGAGGCCACGCTCATGAACTTCGACTACAACGAGGAGCAGCAGCTTCTCGCCGATTCCGTCCGTCGCTACCTGCAGAAGGACTACGACTTCGAGAAGCGCAAGGCGATCGTCGCCTCGAAGGCGGGCTGGAGCGAGGACGCCTGGGCGCAGCTTGCCGAGATGGGGCTCACCGGCCTGCCGGTGCCGGCGGAGTTCGGCGGCTTCGGCGGCGGGGCGGTGGACCTCATGGGCGTCATGGAAGCCTTCGGCGAGGCGCTCGTCGTCGAGCCCTACCTGCCGACGGTGCTGGCGGCCCGGCTCCTTGCCAGGGCCGACTTTCCCGCGAAGCGCGAGATCCTGTCTTCCGTGGTGGAAGGCAAGACCCGCCTTGCGCTCGCGCACACCGAGAAGGGCGCGCGGCATCGCGTGGACCACGTTCGGGTCAAGGCGGCGCGCTCCGAAGCCGGCTGGACGCTGCAAGGCGAGAAGCGCGTTGTCGCGGGCGCGCCGGCAGCCCAGCACCTCGTCGTCTCGGCCCGCGGCCCCGAAGGAGTGGGGCTTTTCCTCGTCGATGCGAAGGACGCGAAGCTGAAGGCCTACCGGGTGCTCGACGAGACGCAGGCGGCCGACGTGCGCCTGCGCGGCGCCAAGGCCGAGCCGCTCAACCTCGGCCTCGAGGCGCTCGAGGAGGCGATCGATTTCGGCACGGCGCTCGTGTGCGCCGAGGCGGTCGGCGCGATGAAATACGCGTGCGATGCGACCCTCGAGTATCTGAAGACGCGCAGGCAGTTCGGCGTGCCCATCGGCACGTTCCAGGCGCTGCAGCACCGCATGGTCGACATGTTCATCGCCTACGAGCAGGCGAAGTCGATGGCCTGTCTCGCCTGCTCCAAGGCGGATTCCTCGGAGGGCCCGGGCGAGCGCAAGCGAGCCGTCTCGGCCGCGAAGATCAAGATCGCCGACAACGCGCGCCACATCAGCCAGGAGGCGATCCAGCTGCACGGCGGCATGGGCATGACCGAGGAGATGAAGGTGAGCCACACCTTCCGGCGCCTCACGACCGTCATCGACCAGTTCGGCGACGCCGACTACCACCTCGAGCGCTTCGCGGCGCTCTGAAGGAGCGAAGCTGATGGAAAACAGGAAGATCGTCCTCGCAAGCCGCCCGCAAGGATGGGTGACGGAGGACAATTTCCGCCTCGAGACTGCGAGCCTGCCGAAGCCCGCGGAGGGCGAGGTGCTGGTGCGCAACCTGTGGCTTTCCCTCGACCCCTACATGCGCGGGCGCATCAGCGACGCCAAGAGCTACGTGAAGGGCGTCGACATCGGCGAAGTCATGGTCGGGCAGACGGTGGGCGAGGTCGTCGAGTCGAAGCACGCGGGCTTCAAGCCGGGTGACAAGGTGCTCACCTCGCTCGGGTGGCAGCTTGCGGGCATCGCGAGGGGCGAGGCGCTGACGAAGCTGAAGGAAGGCTCCGCGCCGCTCTCGTATTACCTGGGCATTCTCGGCATGCCAGGGCTCACCGCCTACTTCGGCCTGCAGGAGATCGGCCAGCCGAAGGCCGGCGAGACGCTCGTGGTGTCAGCGGCCTCCGGGGCCGTCGGCAGCGTGGTAGGCCAGCTCGCCAAGGCGCGCGGCTGCCGGGTCGTGGGCATCGCCGGCGGCAGGCAGAAATGCGATTACGTCGTGAACGAGCTCGGCTTCGACGCCTGCGTGGACCACAAGGCGGGCAATCTCTACCGCGACCTGAAGGAGGCCTGCCCCAAGGGCGTGGACGTGAACTTCGAGAACGTGGGCGGCGAGGTGCTCGACACCGTCCTTCGGCTGATGAACCTTTTCTCGCGCGTCGTCGTCTGCGGCCTCGTCTCCGAGTACAACGCAACGCAGCCCTACGGCTACAGGAACCTGCGCGCGGTGCTCGTCAACCGCATCCGCATGCAGGGCATGATCGTCTTCGACTGGAGCAAGCGCTATCCCGAGGGCCTGCAGGCGCTCGAAGGGCTGCTTGCCCAGGGAAAGCTGAAGTACCGAGAATCGGTGGTAGAAGGGCTGGAGAATGCGCCGCGGGGCCTCATCGAGCTCCTGAAGGGCGGCAACTTCGGCAAGCAGCTGGTCAAGCTTGCCTAGCGAGGGAGACGAAGGATGATCGAGCTCTACACCTGGCCGACGCCGAACGGCCACAAGGTCCACATCATGCTCGAGGAGACGGGACTCGAATACCGGGTGCATCCGATCGACATCGGCGCCGGCGACCAGTTCAAGCCCGAGTTCCTGAAGATCTCGCCCAACAACAAGATGCCGGCGATCGTCGATACCGATGGCCCCGACGGCAAGCCGATGGCGCTCGCCGAGTCCGGGGCGATCCTCTTCTACCTCGCTTCGAAGACCGGGCGCTTTCTGCCCGAAGGCATCCGCGAGCGCTGGCAGGTCATGCAGTGGGTGATGTTCCAGATGGGGCACATCGGCCCCATGCTCGGCCAGGCGCACCACTTCCTGCAGTACGCGCCGGAAAAGATCGAGTACGCCATCAACCGCTACCGCAACGAGGCGAACCGCCTCTATGGCGTGGTCGAGCGGCGGCTGAGGGAATCGAAGTTCCTCGCCTGCGACGAGTACACCATCGCCGACATGGCGTGCATGCCGTGGATGCGGGCGCCCGAGCGCCAGGGCGTGGACATCGACGAGTACCCGCGAGTGAAGCGCTGGCGCGACGGCCTGCTGGCCCGCCCGGCCGTGCAGCGCGCCCTCCAGGTGCTCGCCGACCGGCGCCGGCCGCAGATGACGGCGGAGCAGAAGGAAATGCTCTTCGGCGCCGCCCAGTACCAGAAGCGCTGACATGGCGGCCGCCGCACTGAAAGGCAAGGTGGCCTGGATCACCGGGGGCGGCAGCGGCATCGGCCTCGCCGGCGCGCTCGAGCTCGCCCGCGCGGGCGCCCACGTCGTCATTTCCGGTCGCAAGGCGGCGACCAACGAAAGTGCGCTGGCCGAGTTGAAGAAGGCCGGCAGCGCCGAAGCGACGCTGCTCGATGTCGCCGACAAGGCGGCGGTGGCGGCGACGGCGGCTGACATCGAAAAGCGGCACGGTCGCATCGACATCCTCGTCACGAGCGCCGGCACGAACATCGGCGGCGGCAAGCGCAACCTGAAGACCATGTCGACCGAGGGCTGGGACGACGTGGTCGCCATCAATCTTTCGGGCCTCTTCTACTGCTGCCATGCCGTGCTACCCGGCATGCGCGCGCGCAAGGACGGCCTCATCATCAACATCTCCTCGTGGGCGGGGCTCTATCCGAGCGCGCTGACGGGGCCCGCCTACAACGCCACCAAGCGCGCCGTCATTGCGCTCACCGAGTCCATCAACATGGAGGAGTGCGCGAACGGCATTCGCGCCACCTCCATCCTCCCCGGCGAAGTGGCCACGCCCATCCTCGAGAAGCGTCCGGTGCCGCCTTCCCCGGAGGAGCGCGCGCGCATGGCGCAGCCCGAGGACCTCGGCCGCGCGATCCTCTTCGTCGCCACCATGCCCGCGCGGACGTGCGTGAACGAGCTCGTCATCGCGCCCACGTGGAACCGCTTCTACCTCGGCGGCCTGGAGCGACCGAAGCCCTGAAGAAAATGGGGTCAGAGCAATTTTCCGGAAACCGGTCGAGTGATCCACGATCTCCAAGGAAAATTGCTCTGACCCCATTTTTTCGGGTAGCCCTTCCATTCATCGCGGGCTACTTCGTCTCGTACGTCTACCGCATGGTGAATGCGGTGCTCGGCCCGACGCTCGCGGCGGAGTTCGGGCTGAGCGCAGGCGGCCTCGGCCTGCTCACGAGCGTCTATTTTCTCGCCTTCGCCTTCTTCCAGGTGCCGCTTGGCCTGCTCCTCGACCGCTACGGGCCGCGGCGCGTGAACGCGACGCTGCTCCTCGTGGCGGCGGCGGGCGGCCTCGCGTTCGCCGCCGCCGAAACGGCGAGCGCCGCGATCGCCGCCCGGGCGCTCATCGGGATCGGGGTCTCGGGCTGCCTCATGGCGGCGTTCACGGCCTACGTGCTCTGGTATCCGCCGGAGCGGCTGCCGTTTATCAACGGGGTGACCTTTTCCGCCGGCGCCATCGGGGCGATGGTGGCGACGGTGCCCCTCGAGCTTCTGCTGCGCGTGCTGCCGTGGCGCCAGAGCTTTCTCCTCATCGTCGGCGCGACGCTCGCCGTGAGCCTCGTGCTGTGGCTCTGGGTGCCCGAGGGAACCGCGCGCACTAAGGGCACCACACTCGCCGAATCGATGCGCGGCTTCGCCGGGTTGCTGCGCGACGCCGTGTTCGTTCGCCTGGCGGTGTGTCTGGGCGCAAGCCAGCTCGCCGCCGTCTCGCTGCAGACGCTCTGGATCGCGCCCTGGCTGCGCGACGTCGCCGGATACTCGCCCGCCCAGGTGGCGCGCGGCCTGCTCGTGATCAACGTCGCGCTCATTGCCGGCTACCTCGGCTTCGCCCGCGCCGCGGAGGCGCTGGCGCGCCGCAAGCGGGACGTGTTCTGGCTGCTGGCCGGAGGCCTTGGCGTCTCGAACCTCTGCCTGGCCGTCGTCGTTTTCACGCCACCGGCGGCCGCCATGCCACTCTGGTTCGCTTTCGTAGGCGCCAATTCCGCCGTGGTGCTCGGCTACGCGGTGCTTTCGGGGCGGTTCCCGCGCGCCATGGCGGGCCGCGTGAACACCGGCCTCAACGTCTTCGGCTTCGTGGGCATGTTCACCGGTCAGTGGCTCTTCGGCGTGATCCTGGATCTCTGGCCGCAGACACCGGCCGGCTACGCGCCCGAGGCTTACCCCTGGGCGATCGGATTGCTGTGGAGCGTGCAGCTCGCGGGGCTTCTCTGGCTGCTGAGCGGGCGGGCGCTCTTCGCGTCGAAGCCGAGCGCGCTCGAGCGTGCCTAGCCGGGGTCCTTCGCCGCGCGCTTTTCCTGATGGCGCACGCGCACGGTGGCGATGGCCTTGGCGACGAGCGAGCCATCGGCGTTCCTCGCCTCGGCCTCCACGAAGCTGAGGCTGCGCCCGTCGCGCAGCACGCGCGCCTCGGCGAGGAGCCGGTCGCCGCTTCCGCCGCCGATGAACGAGGTGGACTGGTCGATGGTGACGACGCCGACGGAATCGGGATGCAGGGTGCGCGCGGCGGTGCAGAGCGCCACGTCGAGAAGCGACATGATGACGCCGCCGTGCACCGTCCCGAGGCTGTTCAGGAGATGCGCCTCCACCGGTAGCGACAGCCGCGCCGTGCCCTCGCCGAGCGCCTCGGTGAGGATCTTGAGGTGCGAGACGAAGGGAATCTTCTTCTGGTACTCCCGCGCGTACTCGACGTCCATCATAGGATCGTCGCGCCTCCGTCCACGGCGATCGCCTGTCCGGTGATGTGGCGGCCCGCTTCGGAGGCGAGGAGGACCGCGAGGCCCTTCAGGTCCTCGTCGTTGCCCAGGCGCCGCGTGGGCGTGAGCTCGAGCACGGCCTTGCCCGCCGCATCCAGGGTCGCGCGCGTCATTTTCGAAGGGAAGAAGCCGGGGCAGATCGCGTTCACGGTGATGCCGTGCTCGCCCCATTCCGCGGCGCACTGCCGCGTGAGGCCGACGAGGCCGTGCTTCGTGGCGTTGTAGGCGACGGTGCGCACCACGCGCGGATCGCTGGCCGTGAGGCCGGCAATGGAGGCGACGTTGATGATGCGGCCCCAGCGGGCCGGGATCATCGAGCGCTTGGCGAGCTGCTGCGAGAGGAGGAATGCGCCGGTCATGTTCACGTTGACGAGCTTGTCCCAGGCCTCGAGGGGATGCTCCTCGGCCGGCGCGCCCCAGGTCGCGCCGGCGTTGTTCACGAGGATGTCGATGCGGCCGAAGTCCTTGAGAAGCGCGTCGGCGAGGGGGCCGACCTGCTCGCGCTTGCCGATGTCGCAGACATAGGCGCGCGCATCGATTCCCTTGTCCTTGAGGTGGGACACCGCCTGGTCGAGCTCGTCCTTCTTTCGCGCCGTGAGGGCGACCCGGGCGCCCATCTCCCCGAGCGCTTCGGCGATCTGCAGCCCGAGCCCTCGCGATCCGCCGGTGACCACGGCAACCTTGCCTTTGAGATCCAGGAGCTGCTGGACGGAGGCGCTCATCGCCCTAGCCTTTCAGCTGGAGCGACTTGTACTCGAGGAACTCCTCGAGGCCGAAGCGGCCGGCCTCGCGGCCGTGCCCGGACTGCTTGAAGCCGCCGAAGGGCGCGTTCATGTTGAAGGCGCCGCCGTTGATGTCGATCTGGCCGGCGCGGATGCGCCGGGCGACGCGCTGGGCGCGTGCCTCGTCCTTGGACCAGACCGCGCCGGCGAGGCCGTAGATGGAGTCGTTGGCGATACGCACCGCGTCTTCGTCGTCCTGGTACGGAATGATCGAGAGGACCGGCCCGAAGATCTCCTCCTGCGCGATGGTCATGCTGTTCTTCACCTTGCCGAAGATCGTCGGCTTCACGTAGTAGCCGCCCGCCGGCACGCCCTCGGGCGCCTCCGGGCCGCCCGCCACGAGCTCCGCGCCTTCCTCGATGCCCTTCTGGATGTAGCCGCGCACGCGCTCGAGCTGCGCCTTGGAGGTGAGCGGGCCGAGCTTGGTCGTCTCGGCAAGCGGGTCGCCCACGGTGAACCCCTTGGCGACCTCGGCCGCGATCTGCTTCGCCTCGTCGTAGCGCGAGGCAGGAACGAGCATGCGCGTGAGCGCCGTGCAGGTCTGGCCCGAGTTGAGGTAGCAGCCGTTCACCGTGCTCTTCACGGCCACGGGGAAGTCCGCGTCGTCGAGGATCACCGAGGCGCTCTTGCCGCCGAGCTCGAGCGCGACGCGCTTCACGGACTGGGCGGCGAGCTCGGAGATGCGCTTGCCGGCGCGCGTGGAGCCGGTGAACGAGATCATGTCCACGTCGGGATGGCGCACGAGCGCCTCGCCCGCCGGCACGCCGTAGCCGGTAATCAGGTTGAACACGCCGGCAGGCAATCCCGCCGCCTCGAAAGTCTCGGCAAGGAGGAAGGCGTTGAACGGCGCGACCTCCGAGGGCTTGAGCACCACCGTGCAGCCGGCCGCGAGTGCCGGCGCCACCTTCAGGGCGATCTGGTGCAGCGGATAGTTCCAGGGCGTGATGGCCCCCACGACGCCGACCGGCTCGCGCACGACGAGCGAGTTGCCCACCTTCTCCTCGAACGGGAAGTCCCGGACGAGCTTCGCGTAGTTCGCGAAGTTGGCGATGGGAAGCCCGGCCTGGATGCGGCTCGCCATCTTGAGCGGCATCCCCACCTCCTGAGCGATCGTCCGCGCGAGCTCGTCGCCGCGCGCCTTGAGGCCGGCGGACACCTTCTCGAGGAGCTCGGCGCGCTTCTCGACCGGCGTGGCGCTCCAGCCCTCGAAGGCGGCACGCGCCGCCGCCACGGCGGCTGCAACGTCCTTCTCGGTAGCGGCGGGAATGCGGCCCATGACTTCGCCGGTGCCCGCGTTGTGCACGTCGATGGTTTCCGGGGAGGAGGGGGCGACCCAACGGCCGCCGATGAAAAGCTTGTCGCGGATCAGCATGCGAGGACCCTTGCGTTCACGAAGCGTTGGCGGGAGAGGGCGCACTTTACCATCGCAATGCAGGCACAATGTGCGCCCGAGGGGGGATTTATAGTGCAGCCTCAGAGGGACGTGCAGCCTCGCAGGGACGTGCAGCCTCGCAGGGACGTGCAGCCTCGCAGGGAC
>CAYWSG010000008.1:29397-78719 GCA_964461055.1 uncultured Enterobacteriaceae bacterium
CGTGCAGCCTCGCAGGGACGTGCAGCCTCGCAGGGACGTGCAGCCTCGCAGGGACGTGCAGCCTCGCAGGGACATCCTCGACTGGGCGGCGCAGGGACGCATCGCGCCGGGCCTGCTGAAAGGCGCGCTGCAGGCGGGCGGGGCGCTCCCGCAGGGGATCGAGTGGCGGCGCTTCCTCGATCGCCTGCTCCTCTTCCTGGGCGTGGCGCTCGTCGCCGCGGCGATCGTGTTCTTTCTCGCCGCCAACTGGAGCGCGCTCGGGCGCTTTGCCAGGTTCGCCCTCGTCGAGGCGGCTATCGCCGTCGCGCTCGTCTTCGTCTGGCGGCTCGGGCTCGGGCGCGCCGCGGGCAAGGCCGCCCTGCTCGCTGCCGCGCTCTTCGTGGGCGCGCTTCTCGCCCTGCTCGGGCAGTCTTACCAGACGGGCGCGGATACCTTCGAGCTCTTCGCCGGCTGGGCGGTGGCGATCCTGCCCTGGGTCCTGCTCGCGCGCTTCCCGGCGCTCTGGATGCTGTGGATCGCGCTCGTGAATCTCGCCGCCATCCTGTACTACCAGACGTTCCACGGCTTCTTCGGCGTGCTCTTCGGGCCGGAGCGGATGCTTTGGGTCCTCGCCGTGATCAATACGGCGGCGCTTGCCGCCTGGGAGGTGCTCGCGCGCCTGGGCATCGCCTGGCTGCGCGAGGCCTGGGCGATGCGCCTCCTCGGGCTTTCGAGCGGGGCGCTCTTCACGACTCTTGCGGTGCTCGCCGTCTCCGGCTGGCACGAGGCGGGCGCTTGGAACGTCGTCGCCTGGCTCGCCTGGCTGGGCGTCGCCTACCTCGCGTATCGGGTGTCGCAGCTCGAGGTCTTCATGCTTGCCTGGGGCGCGTTGTCGGTCGTCGTGGTGGTCGCCGCTCTCCTCGCGAGCCGCCTGCTTTCCCGAGGTGAAGCGGGCGCATTCCTGCTGATCGGCGTGGTGGTGCTCGGCCTCTCCGCCGGGGCGGGCTTCTGGCTGCGAGCGCTCGCCCGGGAGGCCGAGCAATGACAAGCGCAACGCGCGAAGCGCTGTGGGAACGCCTGCGCTCCTCTGGGCTCGTCGAGGGCGAGCCGCCCGCGCCGCAGGGCGAGCGCGCGCCGTGGTTCCTTCGCGTCATGCTGGGCATCGCCGGCTGGATCGGGGCGCTCTTCCTGCTCGGCTTCCTCGGCGCCGCGCTGCCGTGGCTCGTGCGCGGCGCGGCCTCCGCGATCGTCGCCGGCGCAGCCGCCTGCGTCGGGGCAGCGCTGCTCTTCGGCTCGAGCGCCGGGGCGAGCGGGAAGTCGGCGGGGAGCAGCCCGCGCGGGGACTTCCTCTCGCAGTTCGCCTTTGCGATCAGCCTGACCGGCCAGGCGCTCCTGGCGATGGGGCTCTCGCACCTCATGGAGCATCGCTCGTTCGCGGCGCTCGCCTTTCTGCTTGCGCTCCAGCAGGCGGTGCTCTTCCTCTTCGTGCCGTCCTTTGCCCATCGGGTGTGGTGCGCCTGGACCGGGACGGCTGCCGCGGTGTATGGGCTGGGGCAGCTCGGCCTCGGGCCGCTCGCGCCGGCGCTGCTGGCGGCGGCCTTCGCAACGCTCGGACGGCGCGTCTACGAAGGGCGCATCGAGCTGCGGAGCGCGGCGCTCCATGGGCTCGCGATTTCGCTCATTACCGCGCTCTCGGTCTACGGTGGCGGCCTGGCATGGAGCACGCTTTTTCGTGACGCCTCGGGCCCGCTCGGCTGGCCGGAATGGGTGGGCTCCGCGCTTTCCGGCGCCGTGCTTCTCTGGCTCGTCGCCGTCCTCCTCCGCGCGCACGGCGTGCGCCTGGGCTCACTGCAGGCCCGGGCGGCGCTCGCCGTGGCGGCCGTCCTGGCGCTCGCGACCCTGAAGGCCCCCGGGCTTGCGCCGGCGATCGTGATCCTCCTCACCGGATTCGCGAACGGCAACCGATTGCTCGTGGGCGCCGGCATCGTCGCGCTTGTTCTCTACCTCTCCAGCTACTACTACCTGCTCGAGGTCACGCTGCTCACCAAGTCCGTGGTGCTGTTCTTTACGGGCATTGCGCTGCTCGGCGCGAGGATGCTGCTCAACCGCGCGTGGCCGGACCGCGAGGTTCAGCGTGCGTAGGATCGCCGCAGTGCTCGCCGGCATCGCGATTCTCGTGATCGTGAACTGGACGATCTACGCGCGGGAGACGCTCCTCGCGGAAGGCCGGCTCGTGCTGCTCGAGCTGGCCCCCGTGGATCCGCGCTCGCTGATGCAGGGCGACTACATGGCGCTTCGCTTCCGCGTGGCGAACGAGGCCTTTGGCCCGAAGTCGCTCCGCGATGGCGCCGACGGCCGGATCATCGTGCGGCTCGACGAGCGCGGGGTCGGCCGCTTCGTACGCCACGACGACGGCACGCCCCTCCAGCCGCAGGAGCTCGCGCTGCGCTACCGGATCCGCGGCGGCCGGGTCAAGTTCGCGACGAATGCCTTCTTCTTCGAGGAAGGCACGGCGAAGCGCTACGAGGCCGCACGGTTCGGCGAATTCCGGGTTGCCGACACGGGCACCATGCCGGGCATGAAGCGTGGCGACATGCTGCTTACGGGGCTGCGCAATGCGGCGCTTGAATCGCTCCATCAAGGGAACCCCTGAGTGGCTATACTGGCCCCGTTCGGACAACCGGAATAACGCGGAACAACCATGGCTCGCACCGCCAAAGCCGTCCTCTGCCGGGAGCTCAACAAGCCGGTCGTCGTGGAGGAGATCACCGTGGAGTCGCCGCGTCGCGGGGAGGTCATGGTGAAGCTCGGCGCCTGCGGCGTCTGCCACTCCGACCTTTCGGCCACGAACGGCACCATTCCGATGCCGCCGCCGCTCGTTCTGGGCCACGAGGCCGCGGGCGAGGTGGTGGAGGTCGGCGAAGGCGTCACGGCCTTCGCGGTCGGCGACCATGTCGTCTCCTCCTTCATCTACATGTGCGGCAAGTGCCGCTTCTGCTCCGGTGGCCGCCCGGTGCTGTGCGTGGAGCAGGGCAAGGCGCTCACCACGCTGCCCGACGGAACGCTGCGCACCCACGATCGCAGCGGGAACCCGGTCAGCATCTTCTCCGGCTGCGGCGTGATGGCGGAGTACGCCACGGTGCACGCCGACAACCTCGTCAAGATCGACCCCGGCATTCCCTTCGATCGGGCCGCGCTCGTCGGGTGCGCGGTCACCACGGGTGTCGGCGCCGTGTTCAATACGGCGAAGGTGACTCCGGGGTCGACGGTGGCCGTGTTCGGCTGCGGCGGCGTCGGGCTGAACGTCGTGCAGGGCGCCCGCATCGCCGGCGCGGGGCGCATCGTCGCCATCGATGCGGCCGAGGCGAAGCTCGACATGGCGCGCCGCTTCGGCGCCACCGATGTCCTCCTCGCGCGCCCGGGCGAGGACGTCTCCAAGGCGCTGAAGAAGATGACCGGCGGCGGGCCGGACTACGCCTTCGAATGCGTCGGCAGCGGGGAGCTCGCCGCCACCGCGTTCCGCTCGATCTCCCGCGGGGGCCTCGCGGTGGTCGTCGGCGTGGCGAAGCCCGGGGACTCGACCGCGGTGCGCACGATGACGCTCCCCTTCGAGGAGAAGACGCTGACCGGAAGCTACTTCGGCTCCTGCGTGCCGCGCGTCGATTTCCCGCGCATGCTCGCGCTCTACACGGCAGGCAAGCTCCTCCTCGACGAGCTCATCACCCGGCGCTACGCCATCGAGGAGGCGCCGCAGGCGTTCGCGGACCTGGAGTCGGGCCGCAACGCGCGCGGCGTCATCGTGTTCGCGCCGGCGGCCTAGCCACCTCGATGGCCGAGCGCATCCTGGTCGTCGACGACCAGAGGGTCAACGGCGAGCTGATCGGGGGCCTGCTGCGCAACCTCGGCTACGAGGTGCACGCCGTGCTCGACGGCGAGTCGGCGCTCGAGTATGTCGCCGTGCATCCGGTCGACCTCGTGATCTCCGACATCGTCATGCCGGGGATGGACGGCTACGAGCTCTGCCGCCGGCTGCGGGCCACGTCGCGCACGGCGCTGCTGCCGGTCGTGCTGGTCACCTCTCTCGATCCGCAGGTCGAGCGCGTCAAGGGCATCGAGGCGGGCGCGGACGACTTCCTCTCGAAGCCGGTCAACTGGGCCGAGCTCTTCGCGCGCGTGAAGCGGCTGCTGCGGGTCAAGGCGCTGCAGGACGAGATCAAGACGTTGAACGCCCGGCTGGAGGAGCGCGTGCGCGGCCAGGTGGCGCAGTTGCAGCGGCTCAGCCGGCTGAAGCGGTTCTTTTCCCCGCGGGTGGCCGAGGCGATCGTGGCGGGCGGCGAGGAGATGCTCGCGCCCCACCGGCGCGAGATCACGGCCGTGTTTCTCGACCTGCGCGGATTCACCGCCTTCACCGACCGGGCGGACCCCGAGGAAGTGCTGGAGCTTCTGCGCGCCTACCACGCGACGCTCGGCCGGACGGTGGAGGAGCACGGCGGCACCCTCGAGCACTTCGCCGGCGACGGCGTGATGATCTTCTTCAACGACCCCTTCCCGGTCGCGCGGCCGGCGGAGCACGCGGTGCGCATGGCCGTCTCGCTGCAGGACGCCTTCGTGCCCATCGCGCGGGCCTGGGAAAGGCTCGGCCACGACGTCGGCCTCGGCATCGGCGTGGCGCAGGGCGAGGCCACGCTCGGCGTCATCGGCTTCGAGCAGCGCTGGGAGTACGCGGCGATCGGCAACGTGCCGAACCTCGCCGCGCGCCTGTGCGGCGAAGCGCGCGCGGGCGAGATCATCGTCGATGCCCAGACCGAGCGCGAGATCATCGGCATCGCCGACACCGAGCCGATCGGCCCCCTCAGGCTGCGCGGCTTCCAGCAGCCGGTGCCGGCGTTCCGGTTGCAGCGGCTGAAGCCGCCCGCCTGACGGTCCGCCGCGCGGTTTACTTGCAGCCGAGCGCGCGCTCGCGCGCCTTGACGAGCCGCGTCACCGTGTCGTTCACCGGCGCGGCGACGCCCACTTCGGCGCCCACGCGCGGGATGGAGCCGTTGATGACGTCGATCTCGGACTTTCGCTTCGCCATGAGATCGAGCAGCACCGAAGGGCGCGCCTTGGGGATCTTCGAGCCGAAGTCGCGCACGTAGGCGACCGGATCGTCGAAGCCGAGCCGGATGCCCTTTTTTTTCGCGACCTGGAAGCCTTCGGTCGCGCAGGCCGCGGAGAGCTTCGCGAGATCCGGATCCTCCATGATCTCGCCGATCGTGCGATCGGTGATGCCGCAGAGGCCCGAGTAGGCGCAGTTGCACAGGAGCTTCTCCCACACGAGCTGGTCGATGTCGTCGAAGACCTTGACGCGGAACCCGGCGCCCGACCAGAGCGCCTCGACCGCCTTCAGCCGCTCGGTGATGGGGCCGCCGAACTCGCCCAGGCGCACGAGCTCCATGCCGTTGTGATGCGCGTGGCCCGGCCCGCGCATCGAGGCGCCGAAGCCGCCGACCACGCCGACCATGATGCGCTCGCGGCCGAGCACCGCCGCGGCGGTGTCGGGGCCGCCCAGGCCGTTCTGGATCGAGAGCACCGGGGTGTCGGCCTTGAGGAGCGGCGGGATGGATTTCGCCGCCTGCTCCACGTGCATGGCCTTGGTGGCGAGGATGACGAGGTCGCAGGGGCCGGCCTCGCGCGGATCGGTCGTCGCGTGGACCTTCACCGTGCGATCGCCGGAGATGCCCTCCAGCCGAAGGCCCTTGGTGCGCATGGCCTCCACGTGCTCGCGCCAGGCGTCGATGGCCCAGACCTCGTGGCCCGCGGCGGCGAGCAATCCCGCGTACACCGAGCCCATGGCCCCGGTGCCGACGATGGCAATTTTCATGCGGATCTCCTTGCGTGCTACCTGAATTGCGGAACGGCGATGTCGCCGCGCTTCGCGCGGGCAGCGAAGTCTGCCTCGCGAGCGCGCGCGCGGGCAAGCAGGGTTTCGTAGCGGCCCGTTACCTCGGCGGCGAGGGCGTCGCAATTCGGCGCCTGGGCGAGCGCCATCAGCGCCGGGCCGAGCTCGGCCTCGAGCTCGCGCGCGTATTCGAGGCGGCTGTCCTCGTGCCGGCGCAGGGCCTCGACATAGCGCTCCCAGCGCTCGACGAGGCCGGCGTCGGTGCCCGGCGGCGCCGACCATCGCGGCAGCGTGATCGAGAGCTCGAGCGCCGTGGTGACCGTCGCCACCGCGCAGCGGCTGCCGATGAGGCGCGGCTTGTACTCGTAGAGCAGCCGCCACGACGATTCCGCGTGGAGCCTGCGCTTGGCGAGGGCAGCGACGAGGGCATCCTCGTTGCTCGCCTCGATGTCGTAGAAGACGAGGCGCAGCCCGGGCGAGGGCGCCTCGGGGTTCGCCGGCTCGGCGCTCGGCGCGGGCGGCGGCACCGGCTTGAAGCCCTGCAGGGGATCCGGCTTGATGATGGCCGTGCCCTTGTGCTGCGGCGGCGGGGGCGGATCCACCGTCGAGGGCACGTGCTTCGTGCCGGCCGGACAGACGTCCGCGTACGTCACGCTGCCATCCGGCGCCTCGCACTTCTGCGCCGCCTGCGCCGCGCAGGCCAGAAGCAAAAATGGGGTCAGAACAAATTTCACGAAACGGGTCGCGCCGCGCGGCATGGCCATCGGTTTCGCGTAAATTGCTCTGACCCCTTTTTCGTAGTCAGGCGACTTCGAAGAGGCCGGCGGCGCCCATGCCGCCGCCGATGCACATCGTGACCACGACGTGCCTGGCGCCGCGGCGCTTGCCCTCGATGAGGGCGTGGCCGACCAGGCGAGCGCCCGACATGCCGTAGGGATGGCCCACGGCGATGGCGCCGCCGTTCACGTTCAGCCGCTCGTTGGGGATGCCGAGCTTGTCGCGGCAGTAGATCACCTGCACGGCGAACGCCTCGTTCAGCTCCCAGAGGTCGATGTCGGCGATCTTCTTGCCGGTGCGCTCGAGGAGCTTCGGCACGGCGAAGACCGGGCCGATGCCCATCTCGTCGGGCTCGCAGCCGGCCACGGCGAAGCCGCGGAAGATGCCGAGCGGCTTCAGGCCCCTCTTCGCCGCTTCCTTGTCGCTCATCACCACGGCCGCCGAGGCGCCATCGGAAAACTGGCTCGCGTTGCCCGCGGCGATGCAGCCGCCCTCGATGGCCGGCTTGATCTGCGACACGCCCTCATAAGTCGTGTCGGGACGGATGCCTTCGTCCTCGCCGACCGTCACTTCCTTGATGGTCTCCTGCCCGGTGTTCTTGTCGACCACCTTCATCTTCGTGCTGATGGGCACGATCTCGTCCTTGAACTTGCCCTCGGCGCGCGCCTTTGCCGCCTTCTGCTGGCTCTCCACGCCGTAGCGGTCCTGCGCCTCGCGGCCGATCTTGTAGCGCTTCGCCACGTTCTCGGCGGTCTGCAGCATGGGCCAGTAGATCTCGGGCTTGTTCTTCGACAGCCACTCGTCCATGAACATGTGCTTGTTCATCTCGTTCTGCACGCAGGAGATGGACTCCAGCCCGCCGGCGATGAAGATGTCGCCTTCACCGGTGAGCACGCGCTGCGAGGCCATGGCGATGGTCTGCAGGCCCGAGGAGCAGAAGCGGTTGACCGTGATGCCCGAGACGCTCACCGGCAGGCCGGCGCGCAGCGCCACCTGGCGGGCGATGTTCCAGCCGGTCGCCCCCTCGGGGTTCGCGCAGCCCATGAGGACGTCTTCCACTTCGGCCGGGTCGAGCTTCGCGCGCTCGAGCGCCGCCTTGACCACGTGGCCGCCCATGGTCGCGCCATGGGTCATGTTGAGCGCGCCGCGCCAGCTCTTGCAGAGCGGCGTGCGGGCCGTCGAGACGATCACTGCATCCATGGTTCTCTCCTTTGCCGATTCCTAGTCGTTGAACTTGCGGCCTTCCTTGGCGAGCTTGACGAGCAGCGGGGCGGGCTTCCAGACCTCTCCCCTGTACCCCTTGCCGAACCTTTCGATGGTGGCGAGCACCTTGTCCAGCCCGACGAGGTCGGCGTAGAACATCGGCCCGCCGCGGTAGGGCGGGAAGCCGTAGCCCGTGAGGTACACCATGTCGATGTCGGAGGCGCGCAGGGCGATGCCTTCCTCGAGGATGCGCGCGCCTTCGTTGGTGAGCGAATAGACGAGGCGCTCGACGATCTCCTCATCGGGGATGTTCCTCGTCTTTGCGCCGATCTCCTTGCGGTAGGCGTCGATGACCCGATCGACTTCCGGATCGGGAATCGGCTTGCGGCTGCCGGCTTCGTAGCGGTACCAGCCCTTGCCGGTCTTCTGCCCGAAGCGGCCGAGCTCCGCGATGCGGTCGCCGACGCGGGAATAGACGAAGTCGGGGCGCTCCTGGTAGCGCCGCTTGCGGATCTCCCAGCCGATGTCGAGGCCGGCCATGTCGCCCATGGCGAAGGGACCCATGGCCATGCCCCACTCCTGCACGGCCGCGTCGACCTGCTGCGGCGAGCAGCCCTCGTCCAGCAGGAACAGGCTCTGCTGGAAGTACTTCTCGATCATCCGGTTGCCGATGAAGCCGTCGCACACGCCCGAGACCACCGGCACCTTGCGCAGCTTCTTGCCGAGCCTGAGCGTGGTGGCGAGCACGTCCTTCGCCGTCTTCTTGCCGCGCACCACCTCGAGCAGGCGCATCACGTTGGCCGGCGAGAAGAAGTGCGTGCCGACCACGTCCTGCGGGCGCCTGGTCACCTCGGCGATGGCGTCGACGTCGAGCGTGGAGGTGTTGGTGGCGAGGATCGCGCCCGGCTTCGCGATTGCATCGAGCTTGCGGAACATGTCCTGCTTCACGTCCATGCGCTCGAAGACCGCTTCGACGACGATGTCGGCGTCGCTGATCTTCCGGAGGTCGGTTTCCGTGGAGATGAGGCCGATGCGCTTGTCCATGTCCTCCTGCTTCAGGCGACCCTTGGACACGGTGCTCGCGTAGTTCCTGCGAATGGTGCCCATGCCGCGCTCGAGCGCTTCCTTCGAGACGTCGACCAGCGTCACCGGAATGCCGGCGTTGACGAAGCTCATGGTGATGCCGCCGCCCATGGTGCCTGCGCCGATGACCGCCGCCTTGCGGATCTCGCGGACCGGCGTGTCTTCCGGCACGTCGGGAATCTTGGTGGTCTGGCGCTCGGCGAAGAACATGTGGCGCAGCGCCTTCGACTCCGGCGTGCCGACGAGATAGGTGAAGTTGTCGCGCTCGACCTTGCGGCCTTCGTCGAAGGGCAGCGTCGCCGCGGCTTCCGCGCACTCGAGGATCTTGAGCGGCGCCGGGTAGCCGCGCGATTCCTTCGCGATCTGCTCGCGCGCCCGCGCGAAGAACGCCTTCGGATCGCCTTCAATCTTCGCGGGCAGGTCGCGGATGCGCTTCAATGGTTTCCCTATGACCTTCCTGGAAAATTCCAAGGCGGCTTCAAGAAGATCCCCTTCTACGACTTCGTCCACCAGGCCGTACTGCTTTGCCTTCTCGGCGGTGATGAAGCTGCCCGTGGTCATCATCTTCAGCGCCTCGGCCATCGGCACGATGCGCGGCAGCCGCTGCGTGCCGCCGGAGCCCGGCAGGATGCCGAGCTTCACCTCGGGGAGCCCGAGCTGCGACCCGGGGAGCGCCACCCGGTAGTGGCAGGCGAGGGCGAGCTCGAGCCCGCCGCCGAGCGCGAAGCCGCCGATGGCCGCGACGAGCGGCTTCTTCATCGCGTCCTGTCGGTCGTTGACCTCGGGGAGGTCGGGCTTCGTGCGCGGCTGATTGAACTCGCGGATGTCCGCGCCGCCCGAGAAGAACTTCGCCGAGCCGATCAGCACGACGGCCTTGACCGCGGAATCGGCGTCGGCCTCGTCGAGGCGCTTCATGATTGCCGCGCGCAGCGCGTTGCCCAGGCCGTTGACGGGCGGATTGTCGAGGGTAATGACCGCGACGCCCTCGCGGATTGCATAGCGGGCGACATCGCGTGCGGCTTCGGTCATGGGAGGCTCCGGAGGACTGATGGACTGAAAACGCTAGGATAAACTACCCGAAGGGAAAGCAAGAGGAGGACCGCAATGCTAGGCCTGATGATGGACATGCCGCTCCTCGTGAGCAGCCTCGTCCAGCACGCCGATCGCCACCACGGCGACACCGAAATCGTCTCGAAGACCCTCGATGGCAGCCTGCACCGCTACACCTACCGCGACGCCCACGCCCGTGTCCGCCGGCTTGCCAACGCGCTGAAGCGCCTGGGCGTCGAGCGCCACGATCGCGTCGCCACGCTCGCCTGGAACGGCCATAGGCACTTCGAGATCTACTATGCCGTGGCCGGCTCGGGCGCCGTCATCCACACCATCAACCCGCGCCTATTTCCCGAGCAGATCGCCTACATCGCCAACCACGCCGAGGACAAGGCCGTCTTCTTCGACCTGACGTTCGCGCCCCTCATCGAGAAGCTCGCGCCGCAGCTCAAGACCGTCAAGCGCTTCGTGGCGATGTGCTCGCCCGAGGCGATGCCGAAGATGGGCGTTTCAAACGTCCTTTGCTACGAAGACCTGGTGGGCAAGGAAAGCGACGCCTACGAGTGGCCGTCCTTCGACGAGCGCACGGCCGCATGCCTCTGCTACACCTCGGGGACGACCGGAAATCCGAAGGGGGCGCTTTACTCGCATCGCTCCACGATGCTGCACGCCTACGCGGCGGCGTTGCCCGATGCGCTCGGCCTCTCGGCGCGCGACGTGGTCCTCCCCGTGGTGCCGATGTTCCACGTCAACGCCTGGGGCCTGCCCTACTCGTGCGCGCTCACCGGCGCAAAGATGGTCTTCCCGGGCCCCCACCTCGACGGCAAGAGCCTGCACGAGCTCTTCGAGTCCGAGGGCGTGACGATGAGCGCGGGCGTGCCCACGGTGTGGTTCGGCCTGCTGAACTACATGAAGGAGAAGAAGCTCGGGTTCTCCACCCTCAAGCGCACCGTGATCGGCGGCTCGGCCTGCCCGCCGGCAATGATCCGCGCTTTCCAGGAAGAGTACGGCGTGCAGGTGCTGCATGCCTGGGGCATGACGGAAATGAGCCCGCTCGGCACGGTGACCACGTTCAAGGCCAAGCACGACAAATGGTCGAAGGACGAGCGCACCGCGCTGCAGAACAAGCAGGGCCGCGTGATCTTCGGCGTCGACATGCGCATCGTGAACGAGAAGGGCCACGAGCTGCCGTGGGACGGCAAGGCGTTCGGCGACCTGCAGGTCCGGGGCCCCTGGGTCATCAAGGGCTACTTCAAGGGCGAGGGCGGCGACCCGCTGAAGGAAGGCTGGTTCCCGACCGGCGACGTCGCCACGCTCGACGCCGATGGCTACATGCAGATCACCGACCGCTCCAAGGACGTGATCAAGTCCGGCGGCGAGTGGATCAGCTCCATCGACCTCGAGAACATCGCGGTGGCGCATCCCGCGATCGCCGAGGCGGCGGTGATCGGCGTGCCGCATCCCAAGTGGGACGAGCGCCCCATCGTGGTGGCGGTGAAGAAGGCCGGCGCGGACGTGACGAAGGACGAGCTCCTGCGGCACTTCGAGGGCAAGATCGCCAAGTGGTGGATGCCCGACGACGTGGTCTTCGTAGACGAGCTGCCCCACACCGCGACCGGCAAGCTCTCCAAGCTCACGCTGCGCCAGAAGTTCAAGGACTACCGGCTTCCCGAAGCCGCGCCTGCCCGAGCCTGAGGAGCCGCCGATGATCAAGAGCCGGGTCGAGAGCCGGATCGCCTTCGTCGAGCTTGCCCGGCTCGACAAGAAGAACGCCCTGACGAGCGAGATGTACGGAGGGCTTGCCGACGCGATCGCCGGCGCGGACGCCGACGCCGAAGTCCGCGCGGTGCTCCTCCACGGCTCGCCGGAGTGCTTCTGCGCCGGCAACGACGTGGGCGACTTTCTCAAGCGGCCGCCGCTCACGGAAGGCTCGCCCAGCCAGCGCTTCTTCGAGGCGATGCAGGCGCTGCGCAAGCCGCTCGTCGCGGCGGTGGGCGGCCCGGCGGTCGGCATCGGCACCACGATGCTCCTGCACTGCGACTTCGTCTACGCGGCCGAGGATGCGCGCTTCCAGCTGCCCTTCGTGCCGCTCGGCATCGTCCCGGAGTTCGGCTCGACCTACCTCCTGCCGCTCATTGCCGGCTACCAGCGCGCCGCCGAGCTGCTCCTCCTCGGCCAGCCGTTCACCGCCGAGAAGGCGAAAGAGGTGGGACTTGTAGCGGAAGTCGTCCCTCGGGATGAACTGATGGAGAAAGCGAAGGCAACGGCCGGCGCGCTGGCAGCGCTGCCGCCGGAATCGCTTCGCCTGACGAAGCAGCTGCTCAAGAAGCGGCACGCGCAGGCCGTGCGCGAGACGATCGCCGAGGAGATCGCGATCTTCGGGGAGCGCTTGCAGTCCGCCGAGGCGAAGGAAGCGATGTCGGCCTTCCTTGAAAAGCGCAAGCCCGACTTCTCCCGCTTCTAGAAAAAGAAAGGGGTGTCGTGTCCATCAGCATTCGCAGCCTCGAGCAGCAGGTCGGCAAGGAAGTCGGGGTTTCGCCCTGGCTCGAAATCACGCAGGAGCGCATCGACACCTTCGCCAAGGCGATCGACGACTACCAGTGGATCCACGTCGATCCGGCGCGCGCCAAGGACTCGCCCTTCGGCGGCACCATCGCCCACGGGTTCCTGACGCTCTCGATCCTGTCGCACCTGGCCGAGCGCACCTTCTCCTTCGCCGACCGGCGCATGGGGATCAACTACGGCCTGAACCGCGTGCGCTTCACCGCGCCCGTCAGGAGCGGCTCGCGCGTGCGCGCCCGCTTCACGCTCGCCAAGTACGAGAAGCTCGACGGCAACGGCGCGCAGGTCACGTGGAACGTGACCATGGAGCGCGAGGGCTCGGAGAAGCCGGTCCTGGTCGCCGAATGGCTCGGCCGTCACTACTACTAGTCGATACCTAGCGAATCTTTTCTTCGACATGGCACAGCGGTGGAAGCAGAAGCCCCCGGGCTCCAACTGGGGCGAGTTCGGTCCCGACGACCAGCGCGGACGGATGAACTACGTGACGCGCGAGAAGGTGCTCCAGGGCGTGGCCGAAGTGAAGGAAGGCCTCACCTTCTGCCTGTCGCTGCCGCTCGACTACCCCGGCGGGAGCGTGCTCAATCCGCGCCGCCAGCCGCCGCGCCTCGCCGCCACGCTGAGGAACGGCCAGCAGAATTTCTGCTACCCGCTCGCCAGGGACGACGAGCGCCTCACCGACGTGGTGTGCGACGACGCGGTCCTGCTGTCGCTGCAGTATTCGACGCAATGGGACTCCTTCGCGCACGTGGGGGCCCGCTTCGATGCCGACGGCGACGGCACGCCGGAGATCGTCTTCTATAACGGCTTTCGCGGGGGCGAGGACGTGCGCCCGGCGGCCGAGTCGGCCTCGGCGGAGCCCTGGGCGAAGTACGAGGGCACGCAGGCGCGCGCGCTCGGCATCGAGAATCTCGCCGAGCACGGCGCCCAGGGCCGCGGCGTCATGATCGACCTGCACGCGCATTTCGGCCGCGAGCGCCGCGCGGTGGGCCACGACGACCTCATGCGGGTTCTGGAAAAGGACAAGGTCGTCGTGGAGAAGGGCGACATGGTGTGCCTCTACACCGGGTTCGCGGACGTCCTGCTCGAGCTCAGGAAGAACCCCGATCCGAAGCTCGTGAACAGCACTTGCTCGGGGCTCGACGGCCGCGACGAGCGGCTGCTGCAGTGGATCAGCGATTCGGGGCTCGCGTGCCTCCTCGCCGACAACTACGCGGTCGAGCTCATCCCGGCGAGCCCGTTCAAGCCGATGCCGCACGCGCTCATGCCGCTGCACGAGCACTGCCTCTTCAAGAACGGAATTCACCTTGGGGAGATGTGGTATTTCACCGAGCTCGCGCGGTGGCTCCGCGCGCACGGAAGAAGCCGTTTCCTCCTCACTGCCCCTCCGCTTCGGCTGCCGGGCGCGGTGGGCTCGCCGGCAACGCCCATCGCCACGGTGTGAGCGCGGGCATTCGCGCTCCGCGCGAGTGCCCGCCGCCCGAGCCGCGCCGGTAGAATCGTTGCGTCATGTGGGAAACGGCTGCCATCGTCCTCATCCTGCTGGCGGCTTTCTTCTGGATCGACAGCCTCCGTGCCCGCGAGCGCGCGCTCGCGGCCGGACGCGCGGCCTGCGAGCGCTATGCCGTGCAGTTCCTGGACGAAACGGTCGCCTTCGCGCGGTTGCGCATTGGCCGCGACGATGCCGGCCGGGTGAGGCTCGTGCGCACCTACACGTTCGAGTTCTCCGATACCGGCAACAACCGGCGCCATGGAGCCATCGAGATCCTCGGCACCGCGCTGATGGGCGTCCAGATGGAGCCCTACCGCCTGCAATGAGCGAGTCCTGAGATGAGCACCTGGCACAGGACGACGGTGATCGAGAATCGCCGGTGGACCGAGTCGCTGTTCTCCCTGCGCGCCGAGGGCGCCCGGCTCGAGTTCGTCGCCGGCCAGTTCGTGCGCCTCGCCGTCGAGGCGCCGCAGCCGGGCAACGAGGCGGCGCACGTCGCGCGGCCCTTCTCATTCGTGAATCCGCCCGGCGATCCGGTGCTCGAGTTCCTGGGCGTCATCGTTCCGGGCGGGCCGCTGTCGCCCCGCCTCGCCGCCCTGCGTCCCGGCGAGGCGCTCTATGTGGCGGGCAACCCGGCCGGCTTCCTCGTCCTCTCCGAGGTCCCGCCGGCGCACACGCTCTGGCTCGTCGCCACCGGAACCGGCATTGCGCCGTTCCTTTCGATCCTGCAGACCGATGAGCCGTGGCAGCGCTTTCGCACCATCGTCCTCGTCCAGGCGGTGCGCCATGCGCGCGAGCTCGTCTACGCCGGGCTCATCGGCCGTCTCGCCGAGCGAGCGCCCGGCAAGCTGCGCCACGTCACGTTCGTGAGCCGCGAGCGCGCGCCCGGCTCGCTCGAGGGGCGCATTCCGGCCGCCGTGCGCGACGGCAGGCTCGAGGCCGCCGCGGGCGTGACGCTTTCCACGGAAGGCTCGCACGTCATGCTTTGCGGCAACCCCGACATGCTGCGGGACACCCAGGCGGCGCTCGCCGAGCGGGGCCTGCGAAAGCACCGGCGCCGGGCGCCTGGGCACATCACCGTCGAGAGCTTCTGGTAGGGGGTATTTAAGGGTACGATTCCCCGGACCACGAAGGGGGGAGGGGCAGCGCTCCAGGGCGGGATGTGCTCCGTGCGGGCGCCAGGAGAATCGGGTGGGAACGCGGACCGAGCGGAAACTCCAGCGCGCAAGCGCGCGGCCATGAACGAGCCCTTGCCCGCGGGTCGCCTGGAGATCGAGCAGCCGCCGGCGAGCTACGCCGGGCGCACGCGCTACACGCAGCTCGAGTACGAGGCGCTGCTCGCCAATCTTTCCATCGGCATCGCCTTCACGCGCGAGCGCCGCTTCTTCCTGTGCAATCCGCGCTTCGCCGAGATGTTCGGATGGGGCCCCGACGAGCTGATCGGCCAGCCGGGCGAGGTGCTTTATCCCTCGAAGGAAAGCTACCTCGCGCTCGGCGAGATCGCCGTGCCGGTGCTCTCGGCGGGCCGCCAGCTCGACGTCGAGTGGCAGGTCGCGCGCAAGGACGGCTCCACGTTCCTCGCCCGCGTGATCGCCAAGGCCATCGATCCGCAGAACAGCAACCACGGCACGGTCTGGATCGTGGAGGACGTGACCGACCGGCGCCGCCACGCCGACGAGATCCAGCGCCTCGTCCGCGAGCAGGAGGCGATCCTCGGCACGGCGAGCATCGGCATCGTGTTCATCAAGGAGCGCACGATCGTGCGCTGCAACCGGCGCTACGAGGAGATGTACGGCTACGGGCCGGGAGAGCTCGACGGCCAGCCGACGAGCGTGCTCTATGTGACCGGCGCCGACCACGAGAAGGCGCAGGCCTCCTACGACGCCCTCGCGCGCGGCGCGACGGCGCGGCGCGTGGAGCGCCGGCGGCGAAAGGACGGCAGCGTCTTCTGGAGCCGCGCCGACGGCCGCGCGGTCGACCCCAACGATCCGCACCAGGGGTCGGTGTGGATCGTGGAGGACATCACCGAGCAGCGCCGCGCCGAGCAGGAGGTGCAGCGCCTGCTCGCGGAGCAGCAGGCGCTGCTGAACAATGTGGTGGTCGGGATCGAGATTACCCGTGACCGGAGGACCGTGCGCTGCAATCGCCGCTTCGAGGAGATGTTCGGCTACGCGCCCGGCGCCGTGGTGGGCGTCTCCACGCGCGAGCGTTTCTTTTCCGACGACGAATGGGAGCGGGCCGGCCGCGTCTATGCCGAGCTCGACAGCGGGCGCACCCATACGCGCGAGTCCTGGGTGCGCCGGCAGGATGGCTCGGGGTTCTGGTGCCGGATCAGCGGACGGGCGGTCGAGCCCGGCGATCCCGCCAAGGGCTACGTCTGGCTCCTCGAGGACATCACCGAAAGAAAGCGGGCCGACGAGGCGCTCGAGCGGGCGCTCGCCGAGCAGGAGCTCATTCTCGACAACGCCTCGGTCGGCATCGCCTTCGTGCGCGCGCGCGCCATCCAGCGCTGCAACCGCTTCCTCGAGGAAATGGTCGGGGCGCACCCCGGGGAGCTCGCCGGCTGCTCGAGCGCCGTGCTCTTCGCCGACGAGGACGAATGGCGGGAGGCGGGGCGCATCGCCTACGGCAGCACCGCGCCCGGGGAGACGCACGAGTCGGAGCAGCGCTTCCGGCGCCGCGACGGCAGCACGTTCCTCTGCCGCACGCGCGGCCGGCGCACCGACACGGGCGGCGAGGAGCAGGAGTGGATCTGGAGCTTCGAGGACGTCACCGCCGAGCGCGAGGCGGAGCTTCGCCTGCAGCGCGCCGCCGCCGAGCAGGAGCTCATCCTCGCCAACGCCACCGTCGGCATCGCCTTCATCCGCAACCGCACGGTCCAGCGCTGCAACCCCAGCTTCGAGGAGATGTTCGGCTTTGCCCCTGGCGAGCTCGTGGGCTCGAGCACTTCGGCGATCTATGCCCACGCCGAGGACTACGAGGCGGCCGCGCAGGAATACGACACGCTGAATGCCGGCCGCACCGTGACGGTCGAGCGGCAGTATCGCCGCAAGGACGGTGGCCTCATCTGGTGCAAGGTCGTGGGCAAGGCCATCGACCCGGCGCGGCCGCAGGAAGGCTCCATCTGGATCTGGGACGACATCTCGGCCGAGCGGGCGGCGCGCGACGCGCTCGAGCGCGCGGTGGCCGCCCGTACCGCCGAGCTGAAGGCGGCCAACGAGCAGCTCGAGGCCGAGATCGCCGAGCGCAAGCTCGCCGAGGAGCGGGCGCGGCACCTCGCGGGCCACGACGCGCTCACGGGCCTGCCCAACCGGCGCCTGCTCGAGGATCGCCTCACCCAGGCGCTCGCGCGCTCCTACCGCAACCGCCGCCAGACCGCGGTCATGTTCGTCGACCTCGACCGCTTCAAGACGATCAACGATTCGCTCGGGCACTCCGTGGGAGACATCCTGCTGAAGGAGGTCGCCGCGCGGCTCGTGCGGCAGCTGCGCGAGGTTGACACGATCTGCCGCACCGGCGGCGACGAGTTCGTCGTGGTGCTGCCGGACATGAAGCAGGCGGCCGATGCCGCGGGCGTCGCGCAGAAGATCATCGAGAACCTCTCGCAGCCGGTCTTCGTCGAGGAGCGCGAGCTCACGGTGACCCCGTCGATCGGCATCGCGGTGTTCCCGGAGGACGGGCGCGATGCGGAGACGCTCATCCGCAACGCCGACGCGGCGATGTACCACGCGAAGGAGATGGGACGCGCCAACTACCAGTTCTTCACCGAGCAGATGAACCTCTCGGCGGCGCGCCGCCTCGCCCTCGAGAGCGACCTGCGCCGCGCCCTCGCGCGGGGCGAGCTGCGGCTCTACTTCCAGCCGGTGGTGGACGCCGTTACCGGGGCGGTGGCGGGGCACGAGGCGCTCGTGCGCTGGCAGCATCCCGAGCGCGGGCTCATCAGCCCGTCGGAGTTCATCCAGGTGGCCGAGGACACGGGCCTCATCCTCAAGATCGGCGAGTGGATCCTGGAGGAGGCCTGCCGCTGGGCGACGTTCATCGGCGTGGAGCGCAATCTCCCGGTGTCGGTCAATCTCTCGGCGCGCCAGTTCAACGACCCGCGGCTCGTCGCCACGGTGGCGCGCGCGCTCGACGACACCGGCCTTCCGGCGCGGCTCCTCGAGCTCGAGATCACCGAGTCGGTCGCCATGCAGCAGACCGACCTCACGCTCGCCACGCTGAAGAAGCTGCGCGAGCTCGGCGTCTCCATCGCGATCGACGACTTCGGCACCGGCTACTCGAGCTTCTCCTACCTCAAGCTCTTCCCGGTGAACACGCTGAAGATCGACCGCGCGTTCATCGCGGAGGTGGAGCGAAACGGCGACCACCGCGCCATCGTCGCGGCCATCATCGCGCTCGCGCAGGTGCTCGGGCTCAGGGTGGTGGCCGAGGGCGTGGAGACGGAGGCGCAGCGGCAGTTCCTGCGCGGCTTCGGCTGCAACCTGCTGCAGGGCTACCTGACGGGCGCGCCGGTGGACGCCGACACGGCGGCCAAGGACTACGTCTGAGCGCGGCGTGAAGGGCTTCCGCGGCGGCGTGCGCGCCGCGCTGCCGGTCGTGCTCGGCTATCTCGGCATCGGCCTCGCGGCCGGCGTGGTGGAGCGCGCCGCCGGGCTCTCGCACGCCGAGATCCTGCTCCTTTCCACCGTGCTCTACGCCGGCTCGGCCCAGTTCGTGCTCGCCGGCCTGCTCGCGCTCGGCGCCGCGCCCGCGGCGATCGTCTCGACCGTGTTCCTGGTCAACCTCCGCCACCTGCTTCTTTCCGCCGCGCTCGCGCCGGCGCTTCGCGGGCTGCCGGCGTGGAAGAACGCGCTCATCGGCCTGCAGCTCACCGACGAGACGTTCGTCGTCGCGGCCGGCCGGCGCCCGCTCTCCGCGGCGTGGATGGCGGGCCTCAACCTGAGCGCCTGGGCGGCGTGGGCCGCCGCGAACGTGGCCGGCGCGGCGCTCTCCGGCCTTGCGGCCGATACGCGGGCGCTCGGCTTCGCGCTGCCCTCCATGTTCGCTGCGCTGCTGGTCCTCCAGCTTCGCCTGCAGCGCCGCCTGCGCCCGGCGCTCGCGGTGGCCGCAGTCGCCGCCGCGCTGGGCGTCGGCGCCCAGCTTGCGCTTGCCGGGCCCTGGGCGGTCGTGCTCGCGACGGTCCTCGGCGCCACCGTCGGGCTTGCTCTCCAGCGATGGACGTCCGCCCCGAGTTCCTAGCGCTGGTGCTCGCTTGCGCGCTTGTCACGGCGTTGCCGCGCGTCTTGCCGCTCATCTTGCTCTCGCGCGCCACGCTGCCGCCGTGGCTGCTCGACTGGCTGGGCTACGTGCCGGTCGCCGTTCTCGCGGCGCTGACGGCGATCGAGGTGCTCGTGCCGGGCGGGAAAGGCCTGCAGCTGGCCGGCAACCCGGCGCTGCCGGCCATCCTCGCCGCGTTCGTGGCGGCCGCCACGACACGAAGCCTGCTCCTTTCGGTGCTCTGCGGCGTGGCCGCGTACTGGCTGCTTTTGTGACACGCGCGTCGGCGCAGTGCGCGCCGGAATAGGGAAGGACGCTCCGATGTTGGCCGACTGCCCCAACCCCCCACGGAGCGGCCACCATGAAACTCTGCGAAGCGCACCCTCTCCTTGTTGCCGGTCTCTTCCTTCTTCCCGCCACCGCTTTCGCCGAGCCGGGCGGCGGAACCCTGCCGCAGGCGCCGGGCGACCCCGTGCTCGAGCGGGTCTCGCAGGCGAGCGCCCGGCAGGACTGGGCTGCGGCGCAAGCCCTGCTCAAGGATGCGATCGCACGCGCGCCCGACAACGCGGAGTACCACAACCTCTACGCCTATGCGATCCGCAAGGGAGAGAAGCCGGACATGCAGCTCGTCTTCACGCACTACAGGAAGGCGCTCGCGCTCGATCCCCGGCACCGCGGCGCGCACGAGTACATCGGCGAGGCCTACCTGATGGTGAACGACCTGCCGAAGGCCAAGGAGCACCTCGCGCAGCTCGACCGCCTCTGCTTCCTCCCCTGCGAGGAGTACACGCACCTCAAGCAGGCAATTGCACGCCACGAGAAAAGGTGACGGGCTGACGCTCGCGCGCGAAGCGCCGGGCGCTCGCCGTGAGCGCCTGGACAAGGGCTGCGGCTGCGGCCGTGAGCGGGGCGTCGCGCCGGTGGTAGAGGCCGAGGAGGGGTGCGGGAATCGATTCCCGGATCCTCACCTGCTGGATGCGGTGGCGGCCGAAGCCCTGCTGCAGCACATAGGGCGTCACGAGGCCCAGCGTGTCGGTGCCTGAAATCAGGGCGAGCGCCGTGGCGCAGGACTCGCATCGCACGACCGCGCGCGGCATGGCGAGTCCCGCCGCCGCGAAAGCGTTCTCGAGCGGGGCGCCGAGCCCGGTGGGATAGTGGACGATCCACGAGGCGCCGGCGAGCTCCCGCAGCGAGGTGGCCGCGGAAAGCGGATGGCCCTGCCGGCCCGCGACGACGAGCGGGAGCCGCATGAGCGGCCTGCAGGCAAGGCCGGGCTCCGCCGCGGGCCTCACGCTGATTCCGACCACGAAGTCGAGGCTCGCGTCGCGCACGGCGGGAAGCAGCGCCGTGCCGACCCCTTCCAGGATGCGGACCTGGGCATCCGGGTAGCGGCGGCGGAACTGCCGCATGGCCTCGGGCACGATCAGCATGGCCGCCTGGCCGGAGATGCCGAAGGCGACGCTCCCCGAGGCGCCCCCCTGGAAGGGCCCGAGGTCCTCGACCGCCTTGCGAAGCTCGGCCTGCACGATGCGCGCGCGGGCGAGGAACGCCTTGCCGGCGGGCGTCGCCACTGCGCCGCGCGCGCTGCGCTGCACCAGCTGCACCCCGAGCTGCGCCTCGAGCTGGCGGATGCTCTTCGTGATGGCGGGCTGGGAGACGCCGACGCTGCGGGCCGCCGCGCGCAGGCTGCCCGCCTCCATGACGGCGAGGAAATGGCGGATCTGGTTCATTCGCATCGGTCCTGCCCCTCCGAGGCCTATAACCGCTGATTATCGGGCCGATAAAGGAGGAATCTTACGCGCCGCGCGCGGCCGTGCTTAACTCGGCCTTCGTCCGACTTCTCGAGGGAGGAATGAAGATGAACTGGACCCGATTGCTGCTGGTCCTGGCGGCCTTTTTCGTCGCGCAGGCGGCGGCTGCCCAGGAAGGCGTGGTTCGCATGGTGCTCGGCTACCCGGCCGGCGCAACGAGCGACATCCTCTCGCGCGTCATCGCGGAGCACATGCGTGGCACGCTGGGAAGGCCGATCATCGTGGAGAACAAGCCCGGGGCGGGCGGCAGGATCGCCAACGACGTGGTCAAGGCCGCGGCCGCCGACGGCTCGACGCTCCTCATGACGCCGGTCGCCTCGATGGCGATCTTCCCGCATTCGTATGCCGGACAGCTTCGCTACGATCCGTTCAAGGACTTCGTCCCGGTGGCGCACCTCGCGAACTTCCAGCTCGGCCTGGGCGTCGACGCGAACGTGCCGGCGAATACGCTCGCCGAGTACGTGGCCGCGGTGAAGAAGAACCCGAAGCTCGGCTTCTACGCTTCCGCGGCGCCGGGCAGCATCCCGCATTTCTTCGGCGTCATGTTCGCGCGCGAAGCGGGCATCGAGATGACGCACGTGCCCTACAAGGGCACCGCTGCGGCCATGAAGGCCATCGCCGCCTCCGAGGTCTCGGCCATCTCCACCGTGGCTGCCGACATCGCCACGCTCGTGAAGGGCGGCCGGGCGCGGCTCCTGGCGGTCTCGGGCGAGAAGCGCTTCGCGCTGCTACCCGACGTGCCGACGTTCAAGGAAGCCGGCTACAACCTCGTCGCACTGCCGTGGTACGCGCTCTTTGCGCCCGCGGGGACGCCGCAGAGCGCGGTGGACCAGCTCTCGCGCGCGGCCATCGCGGCGATTCGCGATCCGGCCATCCACGCCCGGCTCGAGCAGATGGGCCTCGAGCCGACCGGCCTGCCGCCCGCCGAGCTCGCCCGCATCCACAAGGCGGACTACGAGAAGTGGGGGCCGGTGATCCGCGCCTCGGGCTTCAAGCCGGGAGGCTGATCGAGCCTCGCGCTCACACGACCGGAGGAGGACATCATGATTCGCATCCTGCTTGCAGTTGCCGCCATCGCCCTCGCAGCCCCCGCGGCGGGCCAGCAGTATCCGTCGCGACCGGTGACGCTCGTCAACGGCTTTCCCCCTGGCGGGGCGACCGATACCGTCTTGCGCCACATCGCCTCGAAGCTCGACGAGCATCTCGGCCAGCCGACCGTGGTCGAGAACCGTCCGGGGGCCGCCGGCACGATCGCCGCGGCGGCCGTCTCGCGGGCCGCGCCCGACGGATACACCTTGCTCTTCGGCGTCGCGGCGAATCTTGCCGTGCGCCCGGCGACGATGGAGACGCCGCCTTACGATCCGACGCGCGCTTTCACGCCGATCGTGGAGGTCTCCCGCGGGCCGTACCTTTTCCTGGTGAAGGCCGACGCTCCGGCGCGCACCATGAAGGAGTTCATCGAATGGACCCGCGCTCATCCCGGGAAGGCGAACTATGCCTCGCCCGGGCAGGGAAGCGTGCACCACCTCGCGACCGAGATGTTCAAGCGCAAGACCGGCGCGGATCTTTCGCACGTTCCGTACAAGGGAGGGGCGGCGCTCACGGCCGCGCTGCTTTCGGGCGAAGTGGACGGGCTCTTCGACAGCCCCACGGCCTATCTTTCCCACCTGCGTGCCGGGTCGATCCGCGCGCTCGCGGTCACCGGCGCAAAGCGGCTTTCCGCAGTGCCCGATGTGCCGACCCTTGCCGAGCAGGGCCTGCCGCCGCTCGACGTGCATTCCTGGTGGGGATTCGTCGGCCCTGCGGGCATGCCTGCCGACATCGTGGCGCGGCTCAACGCCGAGATCACGAAGACGCTTGCCGATCCCGAGCTCAAGGCCGCACTGGCGAAGCTCGGGACGGAGCCGACGCCGGGCACCCCGGAAGCGTTCGGCGCCTACATCGCCCAGGAATGGACGCGCTGGAGGGACTTCGTCAAAACCGCGGGCCTCAAGTTCTAGCAGCAACGACAAGGTAGATCGTGCAACCCAGCTTCATCTTCATCCTCGCCGACGACCTCGGCTATGCGGACCTCGGCTGCTACGGCGGGCGCGGCATCGCGCGCGACGGCGCGAGCCCGCGGAGCTGCAGCCCGGTGCTCGATCGACTGGCGGCCGAAGGCCTGCGCTTCACCCAGGGGTACTCGAACTCGCCGGTCTGCTCGCCCACGCGCTTCGCGCTTGCCACCGGGCGCTGGCAGTACCGGCTGCGGGGAGGCGCGGACGAGCCCATCGCGAGCCGCGCGCGCGGCAACCCGGTGCTCGGCCTGCCGCCCGAGCACCCGACGCTCGCCTCGTTGCTTCGCGACGCGGGCTACGCCACCGCGCTCATCGGCAAGTGGCACCTCGGGTTCCCGCCGAATTTCGGCCCGCTGAAGAGCGGCTACGAGGAGTTCTTCGGCCCCATCTCGGGCGGCGTCGACTACTTTACCCATTGCGACTCGCTCGGCGTGCACGACCTCTACGACGGCGCGGAGGAGGTGCATTGCAAGGGCTACCTGACCGACCTCATCACCGAGCGGGCGGTGCGCTTCATCGAGCGGCAGGCGGCGCCGGGGCGGGCGCGGCGGCCGTTCCTCCTGTCGCTGCACTACACCGCGCCGCACTGGCCCTGGGAAACGCGCGCCGACGAGGCCGAGTCGCGGCGCATCAAGAAGATCATCCATACCGACGGCGGCTCGGTGGCGACCTACCTAGAGATGATCCGGCAGATGGACGAAGGGATCGGCCGGGTGCTGCAGGCCCTGAAGGACATCGGCGCCGAGCGCGACACCCTGGTGGTCTTCACGAGCGACAACGGCGGCGAGCGCTTCTCGGATACCTGGCCGCTCGTCGGCAAGAAAATGGACCTCCTCGAAGGGGGCATCCGCGTGCCGTACATCGTGCGCTGGCCCGCGCGCGTGAAGCCCGGGGGCGTGACCGCGCAGCAGGCGATCACCATGGATTGGGTCGCCACCTTCCTCGAGGCGGCCGACGTCGCGCCTCATCCCGACTATTCGCTGGACGGCATCAGCCTGCTGAACACCGTGACCGGCGGCGCGCCCGTGGAGCGCGAGCTCTACTGGCGCATGAGGTTCCGCGAGCAGCGCGCGATGCGCTCCGGCAAGTGGAAGTACCTGAGCGTCGAGGGCGACGAGTTCCTTTTCGACCTGGAGGCGGACTCGCGCGAGCGGGCGAACTATGCCAGGCGGGCGCCGGAGGTGTTCGAGGCCCTCAAGCGGAAGTACGAGGGGTGGCACGACAGCATGCCGCCCATCGCCACGGACGCCACCTATTCGGTTCCCTATACCAAGGCCGACCTCACGGCCCCGAGCGGCTGAGCTTCCGCACGACCTTGCCGAAGTAGCGCGCCTCGATTCTCGCTTTCTCGAGGAGCCGCATGCGCTGCGTTACCGGCGCGCGGTCGAAGCCCGCGTTGCGAAGGATGCGGCTCGCCATGCGAAGGTCCTCCGGCACCAGCGTGTCGTCGTCGAGCTCGAGGGGCCGGCCCGCGCCCGGCAGGTCGTCGAGCTCGCCGCGCTCCGCCGCGGCCCGGATCTTCTTCTCCGCGAGCAGGTCGAAAATCAGCATCCTTCCTCAGCGCCTCTTCTTCCTTTGTTCCTCGCGCGCGAGCCGGGTTCCCTCCACGAGCGCGCGCAGCTTCGCCGCCGCGGTCGCCCGGTCCATGGGCGCCATGCCGCAGTTGGTGCACGGGTAGAGCCGGTTCGCCGGCACGTGCCGCAGCGCCTGCCGGATCACCTTCTGCACTTCGCGAGGCGTCTCCACCCGCTCGCTCGCCACGTCGATCACGCCGACCAGGATGTCCTTGCCCTTCAGGAGCCGCATGAGCTCCATGGGCACCTTCGAATGGATGCATTCGAGCGAGACCTGGTCGATGGTGCTCTTCGCGAGCGCGGGAAAGATTTCCTCGTACTGGCGCCATTCCGAGCCGAGGGTCTTTTTCCAGTCGACGTTCGCCTTGATGCCGTAGCCGTAGCAGATGTGCACGACCGTCGTGCACTTCAGCCCGCGCGCGGCGCGGTCGAGCGCGGCCACGCCCCAGCGCTTCACGTCGTCCATGTAGACGTTGAACGCCGGCTCGTCGAACTGGATCACGTCCACGCCGTCCTTCTCGAGCGCGCGCGCTTCCTGGTTGAGGAGCGCCGCGAACGCCATGGCGAGCTTCGCGCGATCGCCGTAGTGACGGTCGGCGATGGTGTCGACGATCGTCATCGGCCCCGGAAGCGTGATCTTCAGCTTGCGGGTGGTGTGGGCCCGCGCGAGGCGCGCCTCGGTCTGGTGCACGCGCCCCTTCAGGCGAAGCGGCGCGACGACGACGGGCACCATGGCGTCGTAGCGGTTGTTGCGGATGCCCATCTTCACCTTGTGCTTGAAGTCGATGCCCTCGACCGCCTCGAGGAAGCCGTGCACGAAGTGCTGCCGCGACTGCTCGCCGTCGGTGACGATGTCGATGCCGGCGTCTTCCTGCTCCTTCAGCCACAGGAGCGTCGCGTCGCGCTTGGCGGCGGCGAGCGCCTCGCCCTCGGCCTTCCAGGCGGGCCAGAGCTTTTCGGTCTCGGCGAGCCAGCCGGGCTTCGGCAGGCTGCCTGCAATCGTCGTCTTGAACATTTTTCTCCTCCCGAAGGGCCCGTCGTCGGGCATTTTGGACAGCGACCAAAGAATGACACCAAACTATAATTCCCCGCTACAAGCAATCGTCGTCAAAAGCGGAACTGCCGCAACAGCCTCGAAGGGGGGAATTTCCGTGGTCGCAGGAATGCTCGTCGGCACATTGTGCGCCTTTCTCGTCCGGCTGCTCGACCCGGCCGTCGCCAACAAGGCGGGCCCCGACTGGCTGTGGAGCGGGGGGCGGCAGGACCTCGTCCGGAGCCTCTATTTCAGGCCCGACGGCACGTTTCGCCGCTATGGAAGGCTCGCCCTCGTGCTGACGCTGGTCGCCGGCGTGGCCGCGCTCTACTGGATCGTCCAGCACGTATAGCGCTGGAGCCGTTTCACAACCAGGCGTTTGCGTCACCGATTTGCGTCACATGTGACCTGGGGAGGTAAGCATGGCAGAGGCAAGGAGCGGGCAAGGAAAAGGGAAATGCAGCGTATTCGTCGCGGCCGTGGCGCTCGCCATTGCCGCGACGCCGGCGTTCGCGCAGCGCAAGGCCTGCGAGGAGCTGAAGGCCGAGATCGAGGCGAAGATCCGCAAGAACGGCGTCGAGAAGTTCACGCTCGAAATCGTCGACATGGCGGCGCAGGCCGAGGGCAAGGTCGTCGGCACCTGCGACGGCCAGACGAAGAAGATCGTCTACAAGCGCGGCTGAGGCGGGTCCGGGCGCCCGGCTCGGGCCGCTACAGGTGGCGCTCCCGCATCGGGAGCAGCCACCCGTAGGCCGCGAGCTGGACCGCCGCGAGGAGCAGGAACGCCGCCGTGTAGCCGGCCGGGGCGTAGCCGCCGCTCGCTGTCTCCGGGTAAAGCCGCAGCAGCGCGCCGATGCCCCATTGGAAGGCGAACGAGCAGGCGAACATGAGCACGTTCGACGCGGTGTTCACGCGGCCGGTCATCTCGGGCGGGAAGAGCGCCGTGATGAGCGGGTAGGCGAGCGCGCCCGCGATGGTCCCGAAGCCGTAGGCGGCGAGGATCGCCCAGAGCCCGGTGTCCACGCCCGCCGTCAGCAGGAGGAAGGCGCCCAGGCAGATCGCAAGGCCGACCTTGTAGGTCGTCATGCGGGAGATGCCGGCCCGTGCGAGGCGGTCTCCGGAGATGCCGAAGATGACCGACCCGGCCACGTAGCACACCGCGGTGATGAAGAGATGCGCCGCGACCTCGGACCGATCCATGCCCGCGACGTCGTAGAGCCAGGGCGCGAGCCACAGGCCCTGCAGCGCCTGGTAGGTCGAGTGGGTGAGCACGAGCACGGCGGCGATCCGCCAGAAGGGGACGCAGGAGAAGATGCGGCCGAAGGAGCGGAACTGCTGGCCAAGCGTCTCGCCGCGGCTCGGCAGGTTCCTTTCCGGCACGACGGCGAACACGAGGACCGCGACGAGCAGCGACGCGGCGGCAAGGCCCATGAAGAGCGCCCGCCACCCGAACGGTCCGAGCAGCGCCTCGGCAGGCGCCGTCGCCGACAGGCCGCCGATGCCGCCCACCGCGAGGTACAGGCCGTTCAGCGTCGCGAGGCGGGACAGCGGGAACCAGAGCGTGAAGGCCTTGATGGCGCCCATCAGCCCCGCCGAGACCCCGAGGCCGATCAGGGCGCGCCCCACCGAAAGCATGGTGAAGTCGCGCGCCAGGGCGAAGACGAGCGCCCCGGCGGCCGTCACGCACATCAGCGCGGCGACGACCCGCCGCGGCCCGAAGCGGTCGAGGAGCACCCCGAGCGGCAGCTGAAAGGCGGCGAAGGCGAGCATGTACATCGAGGTGAGGAAGCCGAGGTTGGCCGGGCTGAGGTCGAACTCGCGGGCGAGGTCGCGCGAGATCACCGCGTTGACGTTGCGGAAGAAAAACGAGAGGAAGTAGCCCGCGGCGAAGGGGCAGAACACCGCGAGCGCGGTTCTTGCGGCGCCGCTTCTCACCCGGCGATTCTAATCGGGTAGGCTTCGCCCATGGAGACGAAACGCCTTGTGGTCGGCATCACCGGCGCGACGGGCGCCGTCTACGGCGTCGAGCTCCTGAAGGCGATTGCCGCGCTCGAGGGCTGGGAGACGCACCTCGTGCTGAGCGAGGCGGGAGCGCTCAATGCCTGGCACGAGCTCAAGCTCAAGCGCCGCGAGCTCGAGCGACTGGCCGCCGTCGCCCATCATCCCAAGGACATCGCCGCGGCGATCGCGAGCGGATCATTCCTGACCGAAGGCATGGTCATCGCGCCCTGCTCGATGAAGACGCTCGCCGCGGTGGCGCATGCCCATGCCGACGATCTCCTCGCCCGGGCGGCCGACGTGACGCTGAAGGAGCGCCGGCGGCTCGTCCTCCTGCCGCGCGAGACGCCGCTCAACCTCGCCCACCTGCGCAACATGGTGGCGGTGACGGAGATGGGCGGGATCATCTTTCCGCCCGTGCCGGCCTTCTATGCCGGCATCGCGTCGCTCGGGGACATGGTCCAGCACACGGTCGCCCGCGTGCTGGACCTCTTCGGCGTGCACTCCGCAGCGCTCTCGCGCTGGCAGGGGCTCGCCGGCGCTAGCGCTTCGGAAGAAAATCCTCCAGCGCGCGGTTGAACGCCGCCGGCTGCTCGATGTTCGACAGGTGCGCGGCGTCCGGGATCATCACGAGCCGCGACCCGGGCGCATTCTCGTGGATCTCGCGCGACATGGCGGGCGGCGTGCCGGGGTCCTTGTCGCCGCAGATGACCAGAATCGGGCAGCGGATCTCCTTGAGGCGCGCGGTGAGGTTGATCTTCGGGATGGCGTGGCAGCAGCCAACGAATCCCGGCACCGGGGTCGAGCTAATGGCCTTGGCGATGCGCTCCACTTCGCCCGGCTGATTCCTGCGGAAGTCCTCGGTGAACCAGCGCTCGAGCGTCGGCTGCACGAGCGGCTCCATGCCCTTCGTCTCGGCCGTCTTGATGCGCTCGGCCCACAGGCTGGCCGCCTCGGCGGGATAGCGGCTCGTCGTGTCGGCGAGGACGAGCGTCTCGAAGAGGTCCGGGTACTTGAGGGCGAAGGTCTGGCCGATCATCCCGCCCATCGAGAGGCCGCAGTAGTGCGCGTGCGCGATGCCTAGGTGCTTCAAGAGCGCATGCAGGTCGTCGGCGAGCGCCTCGAGAGTGTAGGCGCCCGAGGGCGCGGCGCTCTGCCCGTGCCCGCGCGTGTCGTACGCGAGCACGCGGAAGCGATCCTTGAGGGCGGCAACCTGCGGGTCCCACATGCGCACGTTGCACGCGAGCGAGTGGCTGAGGACGAGCCACGGCGCGCCTTCCGGGCCGTTGATCTCGTAGTAGGTCTCGATGCCGTTCACCGTTGCCTTCATGGATCCTCCGTTGGTTCAGGTACGAAAGGGGCGGGCGCCGAAGGACGCAAGCCGATGCCTCTCAGGCGCTCGCCACCACGAGCGGAATCGTCATCTCGGCGCCGCTCGTGCCGCCGTGGTTGCCGACGTGCAGGAACCGGGTCTCGCCCGGCGCCCAGTCCTTGATGGTGTAGCGGCCGCGCATGACGAGCGCAACGTCGCCCACGCGCTCGGCAAGGCGCGGATGCGCGATGCCGGGCCCGAACCAGCCTTCGGCCACGAGCTCGGCGCTCGGGCGCACCTCGGCGCGCTCGCCGAGCCAATCCTGCGCGGCGCGCAGGAAGGCGGTCGGCTCGTGCACGAGGCAATAGGCCACGCGCCGCTCGCCGCAGAGCGGGAAGCGAAGCTGTGCGGCGAGCGCCGGCGGCAGCTCGAGGGACTCTTCGGGCGCCACGTCGACGAACCCGTGGTCGGCGGTCGCGACCACGATCGATTCGGTGCCCCGAAGCGCGGCGAGCATGCGGCCGAACGCCGCGTCGATGAGCGCGAGCTCCTGCAGCGCGCGCTCGCTTTCCGAGCCGTGATGGTGCGAGACGCGGTCGTAGTGCGGCCAGTAGGCGTAGATGAGCTTGCGCTGATCGCTGCTCTTGGCCGCCGCCTCGACCTGCGCGACGAGCTGGTCGGCGGTCTCGTAGGGCCAGCGGCGGGTGGCCGCGCAATGGCGCAGGTTGTAGTGCGACTCGACGATGTCGCTCGAGGTCACGACGTGCGACTCGACGGCGAGGCCGTCGAAGAGCGGCGCCGCCGTGAAAAGCCGCTCGGGCGTGGCCCCGCGCTCCTGCAGGGGGCGATGATCGCCGCGGCTCACGAACGGCAGCGGCGCGCCGACGCAGCCCGCCTCGCCGAAGTACGTGAACCAGCCGGTGAGGCCGTGCTCGAGCGGCGTCGCGCCCGTATAGGTCGTGGTGATGGCCGAGGCGGTGGTGGGAGGGAACACCGAGGTGATGGCGCCGCGCCGGCGCCGCTCGAGCTCCCCGCCGGCGCCGCGGCGGCGCAAGTAGTCCTCGCCCAGGCCGTCGATGACGAAAAGCACGACATTGCGCGCCTCGAGAAGTTCATTCGCCGGCAGCAGCCGGAGCGGCGCGTGGCGCGCGCGGCCGCCGCAGGCCTGCGCGATGGAAGCCATGAGATTCACCAGGCCGCCGCCGGCGTAGTCCGGCTTCATGCCGGAATTTTAGAGGTAGAATCCCCGGACCCATCGAAGCACCTCCCCGGAGTTCCACCATGCGGCACGAAGTCCATCTCCACGCCGACATTCCGATCCTCGACGGCGTCTCCCGCCGCCAGATCGAGCAGGCGCTTTCGCCGTGGCTCGAGTACCTCGACGCCGACGGGCTCGCCGACGTGAAGAGCCTCGAGCCGGACGAGCCCGGCGTGAAGTTCGACGAGAAGGAGCTGATGCTCTACGTGTGCTGGACGGGCGAGACGGGCCGCAGCTTCCATCCGGCGCTCGAGCAGGCGCTCGAGAACCTCGGCCCGTACTGCTACGAAGCGGTCGAGGTGGACCTCACCGTGTACCACGACAACGGCGACCAGGAGGCGAAGCTCCTCTTCGTCGGCCCCACCGCCAAGGCGATCCACGAGGCGCAGCGCCGCTGCATGATCGAGGACGTGGTCGGAATCCTCAGCCGCCAGTTCGGCAAGGCCGAGATCGCCCGCGTCACCGCGCTCGTGAACGAGCTTTTCGACGCCGACTGGAAGGAAAAGGCGTCCAAGCCGCAGAAGCCCGAGCGGGCTTTCGAAACCTATACCCGCCCATCGCGTAAGAATCTTCATTAGATCTTCGAGTGGCCGGCCCGAAGTATCCCGGGTTTGACACGCTCGCCCTGCATGCCGGGCAGTCGCCGGATCCGGCGACCGGCGCGAGGGCGGTGCCGGTCTATCAGACCACCTCGTACGTCTTTCGCGATACGGGGCACGCCGCCTCGCTCTTCAACATGGAGCGCGCGGGACACGTCTACTCGCGCATCTCCAATCCCACGGTCGCGGTGCTCGAGGAGCGCATGGCCGCGCTCGAAGGCGGCGTGGGCGCGATCGCCACGGCGTCCGGGCAGGCGGCGCTGCACCTCGCCATCGCCACGCTCATGGGCGCGGGGAGCCACGTGGTCGCCTCGGGCTCCCTTTACGGCGGCTCGCACAACCTGCTCGCCTATACGCTCAAGCGCTTCGGCATCGAGACGACGTTCGTCTCTCCGAGGGATCGGGCCGCGTGGAAGAACGCCATTCGTCCGAACACCCGGCTCCTTTTCGGGGAAACGCTCGGCAATCCCGGCCTCGACGTCCTGGACATTCCGGCCGTAGCCGGGATCGCGCACGAGGCAAGACTGCCGCTACTCGTCGACTCGACGTTCACCACGCCCTGGCTCATGAAGCCCTTCGAGCTCGGCGCCGACCTTGTCTACCACTCGGCGACCAAGTTCCTCGGCGGCCATGGCGTCGCGATCGGCGGCGTGCTGGTCGACTCGGGCCGCTTCGACTGGGAAGCGTCGGGCAAGTTCGAGACGCTGACCGCGCCGTACGCGGGCTTCCACGACATGGACTTCGAGGAGGAGAGCGGCACCCGGGCGTTTCTCCTGCGCGCGCGGCGCGAGGGCCTGCGCGACTTCGGCGCCTGCATGGCGCCCATGGTCGCGTTCCAGCTCCTGCAGGGGATCGAGACGCTGCACCTGCGCATGCCGCGCCACGTGGAGAATACGCGCAAGGTCATCGGCTTCCTCAAGGGGCATCCGCAGGTGGAGTCGATCGCCTATCCGGAGCTGCCAGAGCATCCGGACCACGAGCTCTGCCGACGGCTCCTGCCGAAGGGGGCGGGCGCGGTGTTCTCGTTCAGCATGAAGGGCGGCCGGCCGGCGGGCAAGGCGTTCATCGAGGCCCTGCGCGTGTTCTCGCACCTCGCCAACGTCGGCGACGCCAAGTCGCTCGTCATCCATCCGGCGACCACGACGCACTACCGCATGAGCGACGAGGACCTGAAGAAGGCCGGCATCACGGCCGGCACGGTGCGCCTTTCCATCGGCCTCGAGGAGGCCGGGGACCTGATCGACGACCTCGACCGGGCGCTGAAGGCGGCGTCGAGAGCCTGATGGACCTCGTCGTCGACGGAAAGAAGGCGTTCGCCTATACCGCGGCGCGCGAGCCCGACCCGGCGAAGCCCACGGTCGTGTTCGTCCACGGCGCCGGGCTCGACCACTCGTCCTTCCTGCTGCAAAGCCGCTACTTCGCATACCACGGCCGCAACGTCCTCGCCGTGGACCTGCCCGGCCACGGCCGCTCGGAGGGCGCGCCCTTGCCCTCGATCGAGCGCATGGCGCAATGGGTTCTGGCGGTCCTCAAGGAAGCTTCGATCGCAAGCGCGAGCGTCGTCGGGCATTCGATGGGATCGCTCATCGCGCTCGAGTGCGCGGCGCAGGCGCCGGCCGCCGTCGAGCGCATCGCGCTCATCGGGGTCGCCTACCCCATGAAAGTGGGCGAAGCGTTCCTCGAGGCGGCGCGCCGCGACGACCGCGCCGCCTTCGACATGGAGACGATCTGGGGCCACTCGCCGCAGGGCGCCCTCGGCGCCAACCCGCACCCGGGCATGTGGATGTACGGCGATGCGCTCGCGCGCCTCGAGCGCCTCGCGCCGGGCGTGCTCTACAACGACCTCAGGGCGTGCAACGACTATAGCGGCGGCGAAGCGGCCGTGGCCCGCGTCCAGTGCCCGGCGCTTTTCCTCCTCGGCCGGCGCGACGTGATGACGCCGGCAAAGTCGGGCCTCGCGCTATGCGCGGCGATGCGGCAGGCGAGAAGCCTTGTCGTGGAGAGCTCCGGCCACATGCTCATGGCGGAGGCGCCCGATGCCACGCTCGACGCGCTGATCGGCTTTCTCGGCGCCTAGCCCCAGCGGGCGCGCCACACCGCCGCCATCGTCGTGGCGCCGAAGACGGCGAGGCCGAGCGCGATGACCGCGAAGATGCCGCCGAGCGACCCGACGAGCGCGCCGCCGGCCGCGACGATGACGAGCCGGGCGGTCCCCGAGAGCACCGGGAGGAGCACCTGCCCCGCGCCCTGCGAGGCGAAGTAGAGCGCCATGGCGGCCGCGAGGAACGGAAAGAAGGGCGCCACCACGCGCAGGTAGAGCGCGCCCGCGTCGAGCACCTCCGGATCGGCGCTGAAGATGCCGACCCAGAGGCGCGGCACGAGGGTGACCACCACCGCGATGGCGAGGCTGAGGGAGGCCGCGAGCGCCGCGCCTGTCCATGCGATGCGCTTGGCGCGCTGCGGCTGCCCGGCGCCGATGTGCGTGCCGACGAGCACCACGAGCGCCTGTCCGACCGCGAAGACGAGCGGGAGCTGGAGGAGCTCGAGGCGAAGCCCGACGCCGTAGCCCGCGAGCGCGGCGGCGCCATGGCGGCCGACCAGGCCGGTGAGGATCACGGAGGTGAGCACCGTCTGGATGGAGGACACGACCGAGATCGCGCCGACGCGCAGGATCTCCCGGAAGAGCGCCACCTCGAGCCTCCAGTCCCCGGCGCGCGGGCGCAGCGCGCTGCCGCGCCGAAGGACCGCGCCGGCCATCACGAGGGCGGCGACGCCGAAGGTGGCCACGTAGGCGACCCCCGCGCCGGCAATGCCAAGCTGCGGCGCGGGGCCGAGGCCGAGCACGAGCGCGGCCGAGAGCGGCAGGTGCATGAGCGCGGCGCCGACGAGCGCCGCCGCGGGCAGCGCCATGTTGCCCGTGCCCCGGAGGACGGCGGAGAGCGTGTTCGCCAGCCAGACGACGATGGCGCCTGCGAACACCACCCCGGAATAGGCGAGCGCCTGCTCGAGCGCCTCGTCGCGGCCGCCGAGCAGCCCGTAGAGCGCCGGGCCGAACGGCAGGACGAGCGCCGTGAAGGCGAGGCCCATCGCCGTGGCGATGACGAGCGCGTGCACCACCAGCCGCCGCGCCCGGGGCGCGTCACCCGAGCCGAGGGCGCGGGCGATCGCCGAGGACACGCCGCCGCCCATGGCGCCCGCCGAAGTCATCTGCAGCAGCATGAGCAGCGGAAACACGAGCGCGAGACCGGCGAGCGCCGGCGTTCCGAGCCGGCCGACAAAGTACGTATCCCCGACCGAGACGAGCGACTGGAAAAGCACGAGCAGCGCGCCGGGCGCCGACAGGCGCAGGAGCGCTGGCAGGATGGGCGCGGCGAGCAGGCGCTCGGCCGCTGTGGCGGCGGGGCTCTTCAACGGCAGCGGATTCTAGGCGCGCAGGCGCTCCGCCGCGAGCGCTGCGCCCCAGCCGGCGGCGATGCCGGCGCTGTTCGCCAGCATGTCGAGGAGCTCGAACGCGCGGTACCCGAGCGCCGCCTGCGCGAACTCGAGCGCCACGCCCATGGCGACGAAGCCGATCGCGTGCGCGAGCCGCCAGGCGCGGTCGGCGCGCAGGCGCGCGAACCAGAGCATGAGGAGGGCATAGGAAGCGAAGTGGCCGAGCTTGTCCCCCTCCTCGAAGCCCACGTCCGGCGGCGAGGGCGTGAGCGACAGCCAGACGATTGCTGCCGCCCAGCCCCAGCCGAGCGCGAGCAGCGCGGCGCGGCTTATCGGCATCGGCAGCTCAGAAGAGGGACAACTGCTGCGACGCCGGCGCGGCCGGTCCGGCGGGCGGGCGAAAGCGGGTGCAGTCGAGCTCGATGCGCCGTCGCGGCGCGCCGTGGCCGTTCAGGCCGAGGCGCCGGCAGGCGACGTCGAAGCGCTTCTCGATGAGCTCGGCATAGTTCCCGAGCCCCGTCATGCGCGTGCCGAAGCGCGGGTCGTTGTCCCGTCCGCCGCGCATCTGGCGCACGATGCTGACGACGTGCGCTGCGCGCTCGGGATAGTGGGCCTCGAGCCATTCCCGGAAAAGGTCCTTCAGCTCGTTCGGCAGGCGCAGCACGACGTACGCCGCCTCCCGGGCCCCCGCCGCGGCCGCGGCCTCGAGCACCTGCTCCAGCGTCTGGTCGTTGAGCGCCGGAATGAGCGCCGCCACCATCACGCCGCAGGGCACGCCGCTCCCGTTCAGGCGGCGGATGACGTCGAGGCGGCGCTGGGGGCTCGCGGCCCGCGGCTCGAGCCTGCGCGCAAGGACCCGGTCGAGCGTGCCGACGGAGACGAACACCTTCACGAGGTTCCTGCGCGCCATCGGCACGAGGATGTCGAGGTCGCGCTCGACGAGCGCCGACTTGGTGACGATGGACACCGGATGCTCGCACTCGGCGAGGACCTCGAGGATCTGCCGCGTGATGCGATACTTGCGCTCGATCGGCTGGTAGCAGTCGGTATTGGCGCCGAGCGCGATCGGCGCCGGCCGGTAGCCCGGCTTCGCCAGCGTCGCGCGCAGCAGCTCCGCGGCGTTCGTCTTGGCGAAGAGCTTCGTCTCGAAGTCGAGCCCCGGTGACAACTCCAGGTAGGAGTGGCTCGGGCGAGCATAGCAGTAAATGCAGCCGTGCTCGCAGCCCCGGTACGGATTGATGGAGCGGTCGAAGCCGACATCGGGCGAGTCGTTGGTGGAGACGATCGAGCGCGCTCGCTCGATCGCGACCGTCGTGGCGAGTTCGCTCGCTTCCTTTTCCTCCGGCGTCCAGCCGTCGTCGAACGCTTCGCGCGCCGCGCGCTCGAAGCGTCCCTGGCGGAAGGAGCGCGCGCCGCGGAGGTGCAGCATTTCATCTCTGGCGTCGCGGGGCATGGACCGGGCCGGTAAGATGGCGGACCCTCGCCATCCTACCCCGATACTGTATAAATGAACAGCACGAGAACCGACGCGCGCCGCAACGTCGCGCTCCTAGCGGCATGCCAGGCGATGCTGTTCACCAACAACTCGACCCTGATCGCGATCAACGGCCTCGCCGGGCTCGCGCTCGCGCCCTATACGGCGCTCGCCACCCTGCCGATCACGTTCTGGGTCATCGGCGGGGCGCTCGGCACGATGCCCGCCTCGATGCACATGAAGCGGGTGGGCCGCCAGCGGGGGCTGAGCTCCGGCATCGCCTGGGGCGTCGTGGGGGCGCTCATCTGCGCCGGAGCGATCTCGCTGCAGAGCTTCTGGCTCCTCTGCTTCGGCACGCTCGTCTGGGGCGTCTACAACGCCTATGGCCAGTACTACCGCTTCGCCGCGGCCGACGCGGCGCCGCCGGACTTCAAGGCGACCGCCATCTCGCTCGTGCTCGCCGGCGGGCTGGTCGGCGGCATCCTCGGACCGAATACGAGCCGCTGGACGGTCGACCTCGTCGGCCCCAGGTTCATGGGCGCCTACCTCGCGCTCATCGGCTTTGCCGTCGTCACGTTCCTCCTCCTTCGTTTCATCCGCATCCCGAACCCGACGGCCGCGGAGCAGGCGGCGAAAGGACGACCGCTCGCCGAGATCGCGCGGCAGCCGAAGTTCGTCGTCGCCGTCCTCTCCGGCGCCATCGGCTACGGCGTCATGAACTTCATCATGACCGGCACCCCCATCGCCATGCAGGCCTGCGGGCATCCCTACGGCGACGCGGCGTTCGTCATCTCCTCGCACGTCGTCGGCATGTTCGCGCCGTCGTTCTTCACCGGTCCCCTGATCAAGCGCATCGGCGTGCTGCCGGTGCTCGCGCTCGGCGTCGTGCTCAATCTCGTGACGGTCTCGATTGCGCTCTCCGGAATCTCGGTGCAGCACTTCTGGTGGTCGCTCGTCCTCCTCGGGGTCGGCTGGAACTTCCTCTACATCGGCGGCACGACGCTTCTCACCGAGACGTACCGCCCGGAGGAGCGGGCGAAGGCGCAGGGCGCGAACGACCAGGCGATCTTCATCATGATGGCAATTTCTTCCTTCAGCGCCGGCCTGACCGTCACGAGGGGCGGGTGGGAGCAGGTGAACCTGCTCGCGCTGCCCCTCATCGCGCTCGTCGGCATCTCCATCGTCTGGTACGCGGTGCGCAGCCGCGCCGAGCGGGCGGCGGCGCTATGAGCCAGCGACCGCCCGCCCAGGTGGGGCAGCGCCTCGACGAGGTCGATACGCCCGCGCTGGTCCTCGAGCTCGACGCCTTCGAGCGCAATATCGAAACCCTGAAGGCAACGCTCCAGGGCCGCAACGTCCGGATCCGGCCCCATGCCAAGACCCACAAGTGCCCCGAGATCGCGCGGCGGCAGCTCGCTGCCGGCGCCGTGGGCGTGTGCTGCCAGAAGGTGTCCGAGGCCGAGGCGCTCGTCGAGGGCGGGATCGGCGACGTGCTGGTCAGCAACGAGATGGTCGGCGCGCCGAAGATCGCGCGGCTCGCCGCGCTCGCTCGCGAAGCCCGCCTGGGCGTGTGCGTCGACGACGCCGGCAACGTGCGCGATGTCGCGGCCGCGGTGGAGAAGGCCGGCGCGGAGCTCGACGTCTACATCGAGCTCGAGGTCGGCATGCGCCGCTGCGGCGTCGCGCCGGGCGCGCCGGCGCTCGCCCTTGTCGAGGAGATTCTGCGCCACCCGTGCCTGCGCTTCGCCGGCATGCACGCGTATCATGGCCGCGCCCAGCACTTCCGGACGATGGCCGAGCGCGAGCAGGTCATCGCCAATGCCTCGAGGCTCGTGCTCGAGACAAAGGCACTGCTGAAGAGCAAAGGCATCGACTGCCCGCTCGTCACGGGAGCGGGCACCGGAACCTTCATGTTCGAGGTCGCTTCGGGCACCTGGGACGAGATCCAGCCGGGTTCGTACGTCTTCATGGACGCCGACTACGCGCGCAACGAATGGCGCGCGCCGCTTCCGCGCTTCGAGCACGCGCTCTTCGTGCTCGCCACGGCGATGAGCCGTCCCTCCGAGGACCTGGCCATCGTGGATGCCGGACTCAAGGCCTCGAGCGTCGACTCGGGCCTGCCGCAGGTGTGGCGCCGGCCGGGAATCGCGTACACGCACGCCTCCGACGAGCACGGCTGGATCGAGCGCGACGGCACGCCCGCCGCCGGGCCCCTGCCTGCGCTCGGCGAGAAGCTGCTGCTCGTCCCCGGGCACTGCGACCCGACGGTGAACCTCTACGACTGGTACGTCTGCGTGCGCAACGGCATCGTCGAGGACCTCTGGCCGATCACCGCGCGGGGCGCGGTCTACTGAGCAGCGCGGTGAAGAGCGAGCGCTACGGCTGGGTGGTCGTCGCGGCGGCGTTCGCGCTGATGTTCGTCGGCTTCGGCGCGGCGTATGCGTTTGCCGCCTTCTTCACCGCGTTCCAGTCGGAGTTCGGCGCCTCGCGGGCGCACGTCGCGCTCGTCTTCTCGGTCGCCGCCTTCATCTGGTTCGTGAGTGGAGCGCCGGGTGGCATGCTCGCCGACCGCTTCGGGCCGCGGCGCGTCACCCTGGCGGGCGTCGCCTGCCTGGCGGGGGCCCTGTGGCTCGCCGGACGGGCAAGCTCGGTGGAGATGCTGTACGTCACTTACAGCGTCGGCATCGGGCTCGGCGTGGGGCTGGTGTACGTGCCCTCGGTGGGCGCAGTGCAGCCGTGGTTCGTCGCGAACCGGGCGTTCGCCTCCGGCATCGCCGTGGCCGGCATCGGCGCGGGCAACTTCGCCGTGCCGCTCATTGCCGCGTGGTGGATCGAGCTCTTCGGCTGGCGCGGAGCCTATGCGGCGCTGGCGCTCTTCGTGCTCGTCCTCGGCGGCGCGGCGGCGGCGGCGATCAAGGCGCTGCCACGGCCGAAGGCTGCGCCTGCGGAAGGTCTGCCGCTGCGGGCGGCCCTTGCCTCGCGGCAGTTCCACTTCCTCTACGCCTCCGTCGTGCTTAGCTGCATCGGCCTTTTCATTCCGATGGTGCATCTGAGTCCGTTCGCCCGGGACGCCGGCTACTCGGATGCGCAAGGTGTGGCGCTCGTGAGCTTCATCGGCTTGGGGAGCCTGGTCGGGCGATTCGCCGTGGGCGCTCCGGCGGACCGTCTGGGGAGACCGCTTTCCCTCGCGCTCGCGTACACGGGCCTAGGCGTGATGCTGCTGGTCTGGTGGTCGTCGCGGGAGTACTGGATCTTGGCGACGTTCGCGCTCGCCTTCGGCACGTTCTACGGAGCGAGCGTCGCTCTCCTGCCGACAATCATCATGGATCTTTACGGCGCTCGAGCGGTATCGGGAATCATTGGCTGCCTGTATACAGGAGGTGGCCTGGGCACGCTCATTGGCCCGTGGCTGGCCGGCGCGGCGTACGACGCGTTCGGCAGCTACGACGTGCCCATCCTCGCTGGCGCCGCCTTCTCCTTCCTTGCGGCCGCGTCGGTCCTGCCGCTGCTCGTCCGTGGCCCGGCGCAAGCCGCCCATCGCGGTTAGCGACTCGCGCGGCGTGCGCATGCTGCACGTCGGCGGCGAGGCGATCCAGAGCGCCATGCGCCTGGACGACCCGTTCGCTCTCGCGCTCGACTACACGCGCTGCATGATGAGCTTTCTCCTCTTCGTGCCGCAGCCCCGGGACGCCCTCATGATCGGGCTGGGGGGCGGCTCGCTCGCGAAGTTCTTCCATCGCCGTCTGCGGCAGACGCGGGTGCGAGCGGTGGAGCTCGACGCGCGCATCGTCCAGGTGGCGCGCGCGCAGTTCGCGCTGCCGGCGAACGACGCGCGGCTGCGCGTCGAGGTCGGCGACGGCCGGGAAGCGCTTTCCCCCGAATGCTGCGACGTGCTGCTGCTCGACGCCTTCGACGACGAGCGCCACGTGCAGGCCCTCGCCACGCAGGCGTTCTACGATGCGGCGTTCCTCGCCCTGCGCGAGCCGGGCGCCATGGTGGTGAACTTCATGGACGACGACCCGAAATTCGACCAGAGCCTCGAGCGCCTGGAGCGCGCCTTCGGCGGCGCGGTGCTCGCCATGAAGGCGCTCTACGACCCGAACGTGGTGGCCATCGCGCTCCGCGGCGGCCCCCCGCGGCTCCCCTGGCGGACGCTGCACGAGCGGGCCCGCGTGCTGCAGGAGCGCCTGGGGCTGCCGTTCCCAAAGTACGTTTCCCGGCTCCGCGGCCTGAACCAGGGCACCGCGGCCGAACTTATAATCGCCCCATGAGACTCTACAGCGAGAGCTTCAACGACATGGGGCCCATCCCGGCCCGCTGCGCGTTTTGCGCCCCCGATCCGAAGAGCCACGTGACGCTCTCGGAGAACCGCAATCCCCATCTGGCATGGGACGGCCTGCCCGCCGGCACGAAATCGCTGGTCCTCATCTGCCACGACAAGGACGTGCCGTCGAAGCCGGACGACGTGAACAAGGAGGGCCGCAGCATCCCCGCCGACCTGCCGCGCGTCGACTTCTTCCACTGGGTGCTGGTCGACCTGAAGCCCGACGGGGGACCGATCCGGGAGGGCGAGTTCGCGAGCGCGGTCACCGCGCGCGGCAAGCCGGGGCCCGACGCGCCGCGCGGCGCGCGCCAGGGCATCAACGACTACACCGCCTGGTTCGGCGGCGACAAGGACATGGCCGGCGACTACTACGGCTACGACGGTCCCTGCCCGCCGTGGAACGACACCATCGTCCATCACTACGTCTTCACGCTCTACGCGCTTGGCGTGGAGCGGTGCCCGGTGGACGGAAGCTTTCGCGGTCCCGATGTCCTCAAGGCGATCCAGCCGCACGTGCTCGGCACGGCGAAGCTGACCGGTCGCTACTCGCTCAACCCGGCGGTCCAAGCCTGACTTGATCGATCCCGGCGAGACCGCCGCGCTCGCCGGCATCGCCTTCCTGGGCGCGCTGATCTTCGGCATCACGGGCTTCGGCTCGGCGCTCGTCACCATCCCGCTCGCGACGCACTTCGTGCCGCTCAAGTTCGCGCTCGCGCTTTTTGCGCTCACCGACCTCGTGAGCGCGCTGCGCGTGGGAATGGAGAACCCGCGAGGCGCGGTGCGCGCCGAATGGACGCGCCTCGTGCCGATGATCGCGGTGGGCACCGTGCTCGGGGCGACGCTGCTCGTCCACCTGCCGCGCACGGCCGGCATGGCGCTCCTGGGCGCGTTCGTCGTCTCCTACGCTGTCTACAGCCTGGCGCGCAAGGAAGACGGCGGCAGGATATCGGGCCGCTGGGCGTGGGTGGCGGGCCTCGGCGGCGGGCTCACGAGCACGCTGTTCGGAGCGGGCGGGCCGCCCTACGCGATCTATCTCTCCCAGCGCGGCCTCAGCAAGGAGCAGTTCCGCGCCACCATGGGCTTTGCCACCATCACGAGCATCTCGCTGCGCGTGACGGCGTTCCTCGTCACCGGCCTGCTGCTCGAGCCTGCGGTATGGTGGACGGCGCTCTTCGTCGTGCCGGCGGTGCTGCTCGGGATCTTCGTCGCGCGCCGGATTTTCCTGCTGGTGTCGCGCGCGCTCCTCATGCGCGCGGTCGCCGCCCTGCTGCTCGCTACCGGGGCTTCGCTCCTGTGGCGCGCGGCTGCGGCGGCCTGAGCGCGGCGCCCTGCTCGCGCAGGAGCTCGCGCAGCAGCGAGCGATGGCACCGGCTCTCGTCCTCGCAGTAGCAGCCGACCGAGAAGTCGGCGGTGTGCGAGAGGGCCGCGAGGAGCGCGACGAGCCGCGCCGCCGGCGGCTTCGCCATCTCGGCACGGTAGCGGCGCGCGAACTGCGGCCAGCGCTCCGGCTTGAAGTGGCGCGGGTCGATGTACTTCACGAGCGCCTCGCTCGGCGAGAGCTCCGGGAGCCAGACGTCGAAGTAGTCGCGGCTCGCGTATTCCGACTTCGGCACGCCGCGCGGCAGGCGCCTGACGGTTCCGATCCGGAGGCCTTCGTCCTTTGCTCGCGGAGAGCCCAGGCGCACGACGCTCACCGTCATGTCAGCCGCTCGCTTTCTCGCGCATCGTCACGAACTCCTCGGCGAGCGTCGGGTGGATGCCGATGGTGGCGTCGAACTGCGCCTTGGTGGCGCCCATCTTCACCGCGATGGCGATGCCCTGGATGATCTCGCCCGCGTCCGGGCCGATCATGTGCGCGCCGAGCACGCGCTGGCTGGCGGCGTCCACCACGAGCTTGAGGAACGTGCGCTCGGTCTTGTCCGTGAGCGTGAGCTTCAGCCCGCGGAACGAGGTCTTGTAAATGTCCACCGCGCCGTAGCGCTCGCGCGCCGCCTCTTCTCCCAGCCCCACCGTGGCGACGTTGGGATTGGAGAAGACGGCCGTGGGCACGAACTCGTGGTCGACCGGCGTCGGATCGCCGCGAAAGAGCGTGCGCGCGAGCCACATGGCCTCCGCCGTGGCGACCGGCGTGAGGTTGATGCGGTTCGTCACGTCCCCGATCGCATGGATCGAGGGTACCGAGCTTTGCGAATAGCGATCGACCAGCACCGCGCCGTCGTCGGCGAGCTTCACGCCGGCGGCCTCGAGGCCGAGCGCCGCGGTGTTCGGCCGCCGCCCGGTGGCGAAGAGCACGAGGTCGGTCTCCTGGCGCGTGCCGTCGCCGAAAACGACCTCGAGGGCGCCCTCCGCGCGCTTCTCGATGGCGGTGGGCTCGGCGCCGAAGTGAAGCGCGATGCCCTTCGCCTTCAGCTCCTCGCCGATGCGCTCGCCGACTTCGCCGTCGAAGCCGCGGAGCAGCCGCTTGCGGCGGTAGGAGAGCGTCGTCTGCGCGCCGAGGCCGTTGAAAATGGAAGCGAACTCGAGCGCGATGTAGCCGCCGCCGACGACGAGGGCGCGCCGCGGCAGCTTCTCGAGGTGGAACGCCTCGTTCGAGGTCATCGCGTGCTCGCGCCCGGGGATGTCGGGCACGAAAGGCCAGGAGCCGACGGCGACGAGGATGTGCCGGGCCGTGAGCCTGCGCTCCCCGACGGCGACCTCATGCGGCCCGAGCACCGTCGCGCGCTCACGCAGGATCTCCACGCCGGCGAGCGTGAGCAGCCGTTCGTAGACGCCGTTCAGCCGCGCGATCTCGCGGTCCTTGTTGGCGAGCAGCGTCTGCCAGTCGAAGCGCGGCTCGCCCACCGTCCAGCCGTAGGCCGCGGCCACCTCGAAGTCTTCGCGGAAGTGCGCCGCGTACGAGAAGAGCTTCTTGGGGATGCAGCCGACGTTCACGCAGGTGCCACCGAAGCGGCCGGGCTCGGCGATGGCCACGCGCGCGCCGTAGGCCGCGGCCACGCGGCTCGCGCGCACGCCGCCCGAGCCGGCGCCGATCGTGAAGAGATCGTAGTCGTAGGTCAGCTGCTCATCCCTCCGTCTTGCAGCGCCCGGAAACACTCAAAGATCTAGCTGAGCGCATAGCGTTCGCCCTCGACCCGCGCCGTGCCGTCCTCGACCAGCTTGTCGAGGTGGGCGGTCAGCGAGCGCGCGGCCCAGCGGTGCATGCGCTCGGGCACGTCGTCGTAGGCGAGGGGCACGAGCTCCTCGACGGTCGACGGGGCGCCGCGGCGCTCGAGCGCCGCGCGTACCTTCTCCTCGCGGGCAAGCCGGTGGGCGATGAGCCGGCGCAGCTCCCGCCGCGGCTCGCCGATCAGGAACCCGTGTCCCGGCGCGAGAATCGCGAGGTCCTCGGCGATGAGCGCCTCGAGCGAGGCGAGATAGGCTCGCATGTTGCCGTCGGGCGGGTTGATGACGACCGTGGAGCCCTGCATGACGTGGTCGCCCGTGAAAAGCATCCGCGTCTCTTCGAGCAGGTAGCAGAGGTGGTTGGACGCGTGCCCGGGCGTGTGGATGGCGCGCAGCGTGGCGCCGCCGAGATCGATGCGCTGGCCATGCTCGAGGACGACGTCGGGCCGGAAGGTCGGGTCCTGGCCGGCGGGCGCAGGCCGCCCGAGCACTTGCGCGCCGGTCGCGGCCTTGAGCGCGGCTGCCGCCGGCGAATGGTCCATGTGCGTGTGCGTGCAGAGGATCCAGCGCAGGCGCCCGCCCGCCGCCTCCAGGATTTTCTCGAGGTGCGACTCGAGCATGGGCCCCGGATCGATGACCGCCAGGGCGTCCGTGCCGACGAGGTACGTGTTGGTCCCGGGGCCGGTCATGGCGCCCGGATTCGGCGCGGTGAGGCGTGTCACGAGGCGATCGAGGCGCTTCGGCACGCCGGGCAGGATCTCGTAGCTCGAGGTTCCCGTCTCCTCCGGATCGCACCAGTGGATCTCGAAGTACTGAGGATCGCCGCGCCGGAAGATGCGCTCGCCGTCGCGCCCGAGCGCCCGGCAGGCGCGGTTCGTGACTACCTCCGGAATCGCGCGGGCGTACTCGTAGGCCTTGCGCGCGTCTTCGAAGCGGCTCAAATCCTTCAGCGTCGTCTGGGTGGCGAACACGAGGTCGATCTCGTTGCGCGCCGCGCGCTCGAGCGCGTCCTGCGGACGCACCCACATGCTGTGCACCGTCTCGGTGTCGTCGTGCGAGCCCTCCTGGCCCTCCGGGGCGCGCGCGACAAAGAAGCGCGTGTCGAAGCGCCGCGAGCGCCCCGGCGCCGTGATCCAGTGGCCGTAGTAGGCGAGCTCGCCCGCCGGGATGAACAGGTTCTCGCGCTCGATGAATTCGAGGAAGGGATCGTTGCGATGCCGTGCGAGCCGCGCGGCGCGATCCGGATCGAGCGGGTTGCCCCGTTCGTCCCGCAGAAGGAGGATCGCCGCCTCCTCGAAGCACTCGCGCACCGCGGCGACGTAGTAGGCGAGCGCGCCGGGTATGCCGAGGCGCGCGTCCGCTTCGCCCGCCGAGAGCCCCGTCACCCTTGCGAGCACGCGCGGGTCGGCATCGGCGGCATCGAGGGAGCCGCCCGGAAAGACGTAGGCGCCGCCGAGGAATGCGGCGTTCTGCGTCCGCTTGAGCATCAGGACTTCGATGCCCTCGCGCACCGTGCGCGCCTGGCGGAGGAGAATGATGGTGGCGGCGGGCCGCGGCTTCGGCGCGGGCTTCGCTTCGGTCGACGGCTTGGCTGCGGGTTGGGTGGACATTACGCGGTCCTGCCGACGCGGTCCTTGTCGTTCTGCGCCTTGATCTGCGCGCGCATGCGCTCCCAGTCGGCGTCGCTCATCCGGTCGAGCTGCAGGAAGTAGCCGCCGGAGCCGGTGGCGAGGTAGCCGCCGCCGTCGATGGCGATCGTCTCGCCGGTCAGGTACTCGCAGCCGTCGGCCATGAGGAAGGTGGCGAGGTTCTGCAGCTCCTCCATCTTTCCGACCCTCCGCATGGGGTTCATGTGGGTGGTGTCCTCGAAGCCCTTGTCGCCCGGGCGCAGGCGCTTCGAGGCGCCTTCGGTCGGGAACGGCCCCGGCGCAATGGCGTTCAGGCGGATGCCGAAGCGTCCCCACTCGACGGCGAGCGATTTCGTCATCACGTGCAGGCCGGCCTTCGACATCGCCGAAGGCACCACGTACGGCGAGCCGGTGTGGACCCAGGTGACGAGGATGGAGATGATCGAGCCCTTGTGCCCGCCGGCAATCCAGCGCTTGCCCACGGCCTGGGTCACGTAGAACGTGCCGTGGAAGACGATGTTGGCGATGGCGTTGAAGCCGTTCGGCGAGAGATCCTTCGTCGGGCTGACGAAGTTGCCCGCCGCGTTGTTCACGAGGCCGGTGAGCGGCCCGGCCTCGCTCCAGATGCGCTCGACCATCGCCTCGACGCCCGCCGGGTCACGGATGTCGACGGCATGCGTCCTCACCGTGCCGCCGAAGGCCTTCATCAGGCCCTGGGCCGTCTCCTCGAGCACCCCGCCGCGCCGCCCGGCGATCCAGACCTCGGCGCCGAGCTGCAGGTATTTCGTCGCGATCTCCTTGCCCAGGCCGGTGCCGCCGCCCGTGACGAGGATCCGCTTGCCGTTGAGCAGTCCGTCCTTGAACATGCGCGCTCCTCAGGTGAGCGCGCATTGTAATCGCCGCGCTTCGCGCGGACGCCGCCTCAGGCGAACGATACGGAGGCGCCGCCGCCGAGCGCGTTGACGATGGCGAGGCCCTTCTCGCGCAGCTGGTAGCAGCCGCCGCGCTCGAGGACGATGTCCTTCGGCAGGTTCTCCTCGGTGATCCAGACCGCGCCTTCCTCGGCGCAGACGGTGCGGCCGGCGCCGTCGAGGATCCGCAGGGTCTGGTTGGCGCCGAGCTTGACGGCGCCGGACTTGAGCTCGACTTTCATGATCGTTTTCCCGGTTGCTTTTGACATGACCAGAATGCATCCTGAAAGCCTCTGATTCAAACGATCTTTTTGCACCCCTCACATGAGAAAAACTCATGCGCTGCCGCCCCTGGACCTGCTCGTGGGCTTCGAGGCGGCGGCCCGCCATCTTTCCTTCACCCGGGCGGCCGAGGAGCTTTTCCTCACGCAGTCGGCCATCAGCCGCCAGATCAAGGAGCTGGAGGACGGGCTGGGCGTCGCGCTTTTCGAGCGCCGCCACCGGGCGCTCGCGCTCACCGATGCCGGGAAGCAGTTCTACGCCTCCGCGGCGCAGGTGCTGGCGACGATGCGCACTGCCACCGAGGCGCTGCGCGCGCAGGCCGGCCGCCGCCGGCCGCTGTCAGTGACGACGACGACCTCTTTTGCCTCGCTGTGGCTCATCCCCCGCCTCGCCGGATTCACGCGCGACCACCCCGGCATCGACGTGCGCATCACCGCCGATACGCGGGTGCAGGATCTCGAGCGCGACGGCCTGGACGTGGCAATCCGCCACGGCCCGGCAGCGCTCGCCGGCCCGGACGCCGTGCGCCTCTTCGGGGAGCGTGTGTTCCCGGTCTGCAGCCCGAAGCTCCTCAAGAAGGCGCCGCTCGAGAAGCCCGCCGACCTCGCGCGGCACGTCCTCCTGCAGTACGACGACCCGGACATCCGCCATCCATGGCTTCACTGGAAGACCTGGCTGGAAGTGGCGGGCATCCCGGAGCTGCGCCCGGCGGGAACGCTTGCCTTCTCGGGCTACGACCAGATCATTCCGGCCGCGGTCGCCGGCCACGGCGTCGCGCTCGGCCGAAGCCCCCTCGTCAAGGGGTTCCTGGAGAGGGGCGAGCTCGTGGCGCCTTTCAAGGGGAGCTCCGCCAATCCGGCCCGCGCCTACTACGCGATCCTCTCCAAGGGCGCCGCCCAGCGCCCCGAGGCGCTCGCGTTCGTCGACTGGCTGAAGGCCGAAGCCTCGAAGCGCTAGTTATCGAAAAATCCGGGACAGGTGCAGATTTCCAGAAGCACACCGCCAGCGGAAATCTGCACCTGTCCCGGATTTTCGGCTAAAGCGTCAGAACCAGCTTTCCGATGTGCTGCGAGCTCTCCATGAGGCGATGCGCGTCGGCGGCTTGCTCGAGCGGGAAGGTCTTGAAGATCTCGGGCCGGATCTTGCCGGCCTCGATGAGCGGCCAGATCTTTTCCCGCAGGTTCTTCGCGAGATAGGCCTTGAACTCGACCGGGCGCGGGCGCAGCGTCGAGCCGGTCACGGTGAGCCGCCGGCGCATCACCTCGTTGATGTCGAGCTCGGTCTTCGGCCCGCGCAGGAACGCGATGAAGACGAGCCGTCCATCGTCGGCGAGCGCCTTGAGCTCGCGCGGCACGTAGTCGCCGCCCACCATGTCGAGGATCACGTCGACGCCCTTGCCGCCGGTGGCCGCCTTGACTTCCGCCAGGAAGTCCTGCGTCTTGTAGTTGATGGCTTTTTCGGCGCCCAGACGCACGCACGCAGCGCACTTCTCGTCGGAGCCCGCCGTGGCGAAGACGCGGTTGCCGGTCGCCCTGGCCATCTGGATGGCCGTGACGCCGATGCCCGAGCTTCCGCCCTGCACGAGGAGCGACTCTCCGGGCGCGAGCTTCGCCCGGTCGTAGACATTGCCCCAGACGGTGAAGAAGGTCTCGGGCAGCGAGGCGGCCTCGACGGGCGAGAGCCCCTTGGGAATGGGCAGCGCGGTGCCCTCCGCAGACACGCAGTACTCGGCGTAGCCGCCCCCGTGCACCAATGCACAGACCTTGTCGCCAATCCTGTAGGACTTGACGGAAGAGCCGACCGCGACGACCTCGCCGGCAACCTCCAGTCCCGGCAGGTCGGAAGCGTCGGGCGGCACCGGGTAAAGGCCCATGCGCTGCAGGATGTCCGGGCGATTCACGCCGGCGGCGGCGACCTTGATGAGGATCTCGGAAGGCTTGGGCGTCGGCAGCGGCCGCTCGACCGCCGCGAGGCCCTCGGGCCCGCCGGGCTTGGAAATCTCGACCGCACGCATCGTGGAGGGAAGCGTTGATGAAAGCGCCATGACTAGTGCACCAGGTCAGTGATTGAAGAAAACGGCCGCGAATACGGAAAACAACGGTAGATGTGGCCGGGAAAGCAGTGGATATTAAGCGAACAGGAGGCGACGATGGCCCAGTTCCGAGTGGTGTTCGTGCTCGACGTGCCGAGCGGCAAGTACCTTGCCGAGCTCTACAGTCCCGCCGAAGGCGTCGGCGGGCGCGAGGCGCTCGTCGCGCGCACCGCGCCGCTCTACGCTTCGCAGGAGGCGGCGATGCTCGGCGTGGTCGAGCTCTTCAGGCAGGCGATGTCGGGTCCGGGAGCGGAATCGCCTGGAAAGCGCCGGCGGCCCAGCGCAGCTCGACGTTCCCCCCCGAAAGCACCACGCCGACGCGCTTCCCCCTCGCATCCAGCTTCCCGGAAAGCAGCGCGCAGGCGGCCAGCGCCCCGGTCGGCTCCACGACGAGCTTCATCCGCTCCCAAAGGAAGAACATCGCGCGCAAAAGCTCGTCGTCGTCGACGGTAAGCATGTCGTCCACGTTCTCGGCGATGAGCGGGAAGGTGACCGCGCCGGGGGCCTGGGTGCGGGCGCCATCGGCGATGGTATCGGGCACCGGGATCCGGACGATGCGCTTCTCCCGGAAGGAGCGGTTGACGTCGTCGCCTGCGGCAGGCTCCACGCCGATGACCCGGCAGCCGGGCGAGAGCGCGCGCGCGGCGAGCGCGCAGCCCGAGAGCAGGCCGCCGCCGCCGCAGGGCACGACGAGCAGGTCGAGCGGCCCCGCGTCCTCGAAGAGCTCCTTTGCGGCGGTGCCCTGGCCGGCGACGATGTGCGGATGGTCGAACGGAGGAATCAGCGTGAGCCCTCTTTCCTCGGCAATCCGTCTCGAAAGCGCCTCGCGGTCGTCCTTGCGCTCGTAGGTGATGATCTCGGCGCCGTAGCCCCGCGTTGCCTCGAGCTTCACGCGCGGCGCATCCGACGGCATGACGATGACGGCCCGGATGCCGAGCTCGCGGCCGGCGAGCGCGACGGCCTGCGCGTGGTTGCCCGAGGAGAAGGCAAGCACGCCGCGCGCGGCCTGCCCGGGGTCGAGCTGGGCGAGGGCGTTGTAGGCGCCGCGGAACTTGAACGCGCCCATGCGCTGCAGGTTCTCGCACTTGAAGAAGA
>CAYWSG010000009.1:0-27174 GCA_964461055.1 uncultured Enterobacteriaceae bacterium
ACTCATCGTCGTTCCCGCGAAAAGCAGCTCATCGTCGTTCCCGCGAAGGCGGGAACCCATGTTGCAAGAGCAAAACTGGACCCCCGCCTGCGCGGGGGCGACTTCTTGAAGTGCGAGGGGCGACTTCTTGAAGTGCGAGGGGCGACTTCTTGAAGTGCGGAGGGTGACTTCTTGAAGCGCGGGGGCGACTTCTTGAAGTTGTTCGCGGGACGAACGCTTTATTCATCCCACCGCGCGCAGGGAAGCTTCCTGCGACGCGGTGGACTGCCGCCGGTGGGTCGCGATGATGGCTTTCACCGGCAGGTGGTCCGACGCGGCGGCCGCGAGCGGCGAGCGGTGCACGCCGAAGGCGAGCAGGGCGCTTCGCGGCCGCACCCACACCCGGTCGAGGGCGAAGAGCGGCCAGCGCGCCGGGAACGAGCGCTCGGCGGGGGAGTGGCCGAGCAGCGCGTGCAGCCAGCGAAGCGGCCGACCGAGCGGCAGCCACTCGTTGATGTCGCCGAGCACCACCACGGGCTCCTCGAGCGGCGTGTGCTTGATGAGGAGGAGCAGCTTCTTCACCTGGAAGCGGCGCTCGGCGGGCCGCAGGCCGAGATGCGTGACGATCACGCGCAGCTTCCCGCCATCGTCGGCCTCGAGGTCGACGTCGAGCGCGCTGCGCGGCTCGCCGCCCGCCCAGCCGTACTCGTGATGGCGCACGTCGAGCACCCGCCGGCGTGTGAGGAGCGCGTTGCCGACATGGCGCTCGTGCCACATGTGCGGGATGCCTTCGATGGGCGACAGGCCGGTGCGGCTCGCGAGCTCTTCCAGCCGGTGCACCTCCTGGAGCCCGACGGTGTCGCAGCCGAGCTCGCCGATGACCGCGGCCACTCGCCCGGGGTCCTGCACCCCATCGCCGCCCACGCACGCGTGGATGTTGTAGGAGGCGATGCGGAGGCAGTCGCGGCCGAGCTGCTCGTCGAGCGCGCGCCAGTTAGCGAGGCTGTTGGTCGAGCTCACCGCCGGTCGTCAGCCGGCCCGCCATGCGGCTGAACCAGCGCTTCACCGCGATGCTGCCCCCGACCAGAAGCGCCACGGCGCCGCCGACGAGCCACCAGTTGAACTCCCCGCCGTGGACGGCCGACTCGAGCTGGTCGCCGAAGATGGTGGTCGCGAGCGTCCCGGGGATGAGGCCGATCGCGGTGCCGATGACGAGATGGCTGAGCTTCAGGCGCACGGCGCCGGCGACCAGGCCCTCGACGAAGAACGGCGCGAGCGGCACGAGCCGAAGGAGCGTCATCGCGAGCAGCCCATAGCGCCGCAGCACCTCCACCATCTGGTCGAGGTGCGGGCCCGCCAGCCGGCGCACGGTGTCCCGGCGCATGCGCCTGCCGACATAGTAGGTGACGACAGCCGAGAACACGATGCCCGCCATCGAGTAGAAGAAGCCGAGGTACGGGCCGAAGGCGATGACCGCCACGAGGGTGATGATCGGGCGCGGGAACATCACGAAGCACGCGGGCGTGTAGGCCGCCATGACGACGAACGGCGCCCATGGCCGGCTCCCGAACTCGTAGGCCCACGCCATGGCGCGCTCCGGCGCCACGAATGCCGCGAGCGGCGTGAAGCGCCAGGCCGTGGCGAGCGCGAGGACCCCGATGGCGATCGCCGCGAGCTGGCCCCACGCCGGTCCGTCGCCGATGGGCCGGACCGCCGTGGCGCGCTCGCCGTCGAGGAAGTTGATCGAGATGGGCTCGTCCGGGTCGGCCACCGCCACCATGTCGACGAGCTTGTCGGGGTAGGCCGGCACGGGCTCGAGCTCGCGCAAGCTCCGCCCCTCGCCGCGCAGCCTCTCGATCGCGCCTACGAGCGAGCCCTCCTCGGCGATCGTGCGCTCGAGGAGCCTTGCGGGCACGTCGAGATGCTCCGCGAGAAGCCCGTCGCGGAAGGCACGGATCGCGTGCGCCACGCTCGCATCGCCGCGCGACTCGATCAGCACGTCGCACTCGCTGTCGATGCTCATCGAGCGGTTGCAGAGGTTCGCCGAGCCGACGCGCAGGAGCCGGTCGTCGACGACCATCAGCTTGGAATGCACGTCCAGGCAGCAGCCCTCCGGGAGCCCCGGGATGTGCGGCGAGTACACCCGGAAGCGCCCGCGCCGGTCCGCCTCGCGCAGCCGCGCGATGAGCCGCGTGCGGAGCACGTGCATGGTCGCCTCCTCTAGCCAGCCGTGGCTCAGCCTGCGCAGCACGAGCACTACCTCGGGGCCGTCCGGCTCGGAGAGCCGCTCCGCGAGCGCGGCGGCGATGAGGGGCGAGGTGAAGTACTGGTTCTCGATGTAGATCGACTCGCGCGCGGCGCGGATCATGTCGATGTAGAGGCGCTCCACCTCCTTGATGGCGGGCGTCTCGCCGCGGGCGGGCGCGGTGCGGGCGATGCCGATCTCCACGTCGCGAAGCTGCGGCTCGAGGCGATCGGGCCACGGATCGCCTTCGGTGCGCGCCGGGTGCAGCGCGCGGCCGGTCGCGATCAGCCAGCGCTCGCGGGCGAGCGCCGCGAGCGCCCTGGCGGCGTCGCCATCCACGGCGACCATCGCGTCGTGGAAGGGCGGATAGGGCTTGCCGTAGGCCACGCGGCGCCGGTCGTCGGGCGCGTGCTCCGGGCAGTCCCAGCGGCGCACGGTGAGGTCGATGCCGCCGACGAACGCCACCTTGTCGTCGATCACGGCGAGCTTCTGGTGCTGGCAGCCGCCCAGCGGGTGCGTGTCGTCGTAGCGCAGCTCCACGCGCCGGTGCGGCGTCCAGCCGAAGCCGTAGAGCGGCGGGAACTCGCGATCGGCGCCGAACACCATGGGGTAGTCCCAGTTCAGCACGCGGATGCGCAGGCGCTTCCTGCGGTGGGCGAGCCAGTTGAGGAACTCGCCGAGGAGCGCTGGCGGCCCGTCCGGCTCGACCGGATCGAAGTGAAGCCGCGTCTGGCTGTTGAAGTCCCACGCGAGGATGGTGATCGAGCGCCTCGCCTTCAGCGCTGCCTCGTAGAACGCGCGGAAGTAGGGCTGTGCATCCACGAGCAGCGCCACGCGCCTGGCGCGCGCCACGGCAAAGCAGTTGTAGCCCGGCCGGAGCAGGCTTCGTTCGGCTGCCCCCGGCTCCGGCGGCGAAGCTCCGGGGGGCTGCGGCTCGCGGGTCTTGGGATTGAGATAGAACACGCTGCCCATCGCCGCCGCGCAAGCACCCCTCATGCCGAGCGCGGAGCCTACCGGCGCGACTGGATCTGCGCAGCCGGCGAGGGTGGACCGTTCGGCGCAATAGCGGTCCCGGCGGCGCCCGGAAGCGCCGCCGCTGCGCCCGGACGGATCGTCACTCCGGCACCGCCAGCACCCGTAGCGGCGCCGAGCGTGCCGGGCGCGATCCGGACTCTCGCACCGCTTGCCGCGCCGGGTGCCGGAAGCGTCGTGGCGTTCGGGAGCAGGGGCGTCACGCTCGTGCCGACGATGGGGCTTGCGCTCGTGCCGAGCACCGGCGTGTCACTCGTGCCGAAGAAGGGGCTCGCGCTTGTGGTGAGAGCGGGCGCGCTCGCGCGCGTGGCGGGTGCAGGCAGCGACTGCACTGCGCTGCCGGCGAGCATGACGCCGATCTGCTCGCCGTTCGGGCTGCCGATGCCCTGGGAAATGAGTTGCTGGCGCGCGCGCTCGAGCGTGCGCGCGACTTCCACGGGGGCGAGGCCGCCCGCCGGAGTGAAGGTCACGGTACGGAGCAGTCCGTCCGCGCCGGGCGTCGTGAGCACCACCGGCGCGCCGAACGTGAGACCGTTGACCAGGCTCTCGAAGTTCGCCGCCGATCCGGCAAAGGGAACAAGCTGCGGCGCAAGCTGATTGACCTGCTGCACCGCCGTGATCGTCGCGCTCGTTGCCTGCGCGCGCGCGGACGGCGTAACGGCGAGCGAGGCGACGGTGACGCCGAGAGCAAGGGCAGCCGCAACCGGCAGGGAACGCAGGGCATCGTCCACGGGAACCTCCTGTTCCGAGGTGTCGAGCAAACGGCATGCCCGTCGTGCCCTCGGGGAGGGAGGTGCCCTCCCGCTAGAAGAGCCGCCGGCGGCGCGCCTCGATCATCAGCCAGCCGCCCAGCATGCCGCCGAGGTGGGCGAAATGGGCGATGCCCTGCGCGGTTCCGGTCACGCCGAAGAAGAGCGCGAGCGCGCCGAAAGCGAAGACAAAGGTGCGCGCCGACATCGGGATGGGCGGAAAGATGAGCATCACCCGCCGGTGCGGGAAGTACCACCCGAAGGCGAAGAGCAGCCCGTAGATGCCGCCGGATGCGCCGACGGTCGGATAGGGCGGCGCGCCCATGATGCCGGTCACCAGGAGATGACAGAGCGCGGCGACCACGACGCAGGCGAAGTAGTAGCCGAGATAGAAGCGCGAGCCGAACAGGCGCTCGATGTCCGACCCGAACATGTAGAGCCCGATCATGTTGAAGAGCAGGTGGTACAGGCCGCCGTGGAGGAAGCTGTAGGTCAGGAGCTGCCACGGCGCAAAGCCCGGCCCCGGCCATAAGGCGAACTCCCGCACGAGGCCTCCGCCGCCCGAGGCCCCCATCAGAAGGAAGACGGCGACGTTCGCCACCAGCAGCCCGAGCGTGACGGGCGGCATCAGAGGATCATCTGCGTCTGGATGGTGAGCGAGAGCAGCCGTCCGGACTCGTCGGTCACGCGCGTCTGCCACACGTGCGTGCGCTTGCCCTTGTGGAGCGGCGTCGCCTCGGCGCGCACCTTGCCGGCCTGCGCGGCGGCGAAGAAGTTCGTCTTCGACTCGGCGGTGGCCGTCCTCGCGCCGCTCGCGAGCGTGCCGACGGCGCCCACCGTGTCGGCGAGCGCCATCAGCGTGCCGCCATGGACGGCGCCGCCGAGGGTGCAGACCTCCTCGCGGATGTCCAGCTCGGCCACGACGCGCTCGGCGCTGGTCTCGATAAAGCGGATTCCCAGGTGGGCGACGAGTCCGCGATTCAGGTCGATGTCCATGGCTTTACCCCGATGTCCATAGCTTCATTTTCCTTGTTCATCGTAGTCGAGCTCCGGATAGTGCCTGAAGATGCCCATCCGGTTGAAGGCGAGGCGCCGCTCCGAGCGGAGGTAGGCCGCAAGGCGCGGGCGGCGGGCGACGCGGCCGCGCAGGGCCGCAAGGCGCGGGTACCGGCGGCCCAGGCGCGCCATGGCGTTCGGAAACGCATGGTGGAGGCCCTCGAGCATCTGGAAGAGCGACAGGTCGACATACGTGGTGCGCGGGCTTTCCCAGCCCTCGAAGTAGGCGAGGTACTTCGGTAGGCGCCGATCGAGGAACTCGCGGCTTCGCCGCCGCGCCTCGCGCTTTTGCGCCTCGTAGTAGAGCGAGACTGCGATCGGATGGTGCGTGTCGTGCACCTCGGCGAGCCAGTCGGCGATGGTGAGCTGCAGCTGGTGCAGGCGCAGCCGTCCCGGCTCGCTGCGCGGCGCGAGCCCGAGCCGCGGCCCGAGGTAGTGGAGGATGTTCGCCGTTTGCGAGAGCAGGAGGCGGCCCGCCTTCAGGTACGGCGGCGCGAACGGCCCGGCGTCGCGCGCCGAGGGCTTCTCCACGAGCTTCAGCATGGCGCGCAGGCCGCGCGGCGATCGCGCGACGTCCACGTAGTCGGCGCCGGCGTCCTCGAGCGCGAGCCGCACGAACTCCCCGCGCCCCTGGATTTCCGGCCAGTAGTAAAGCTCGTAGCGCATGTTGCCTCCCGATTGCGATGCCCCCGGCGCTTTCTATCAGCCGTTTCGCTCGCGCCAGTGCGCCGGCGAGACGCCGAGATGGCGCTTGAAGGCGCGGCTGAAGGCGGCCTCCGACTCGTAGCCGACGCGCCCGGCGAGCGCCGCCATGCCGAGCCGCGTGGTGCGCAGGAGCTCGGCCGCAAGCTGCAGCCGCCATTGCGCAAGGTAGCGCATCGGCGACACGCCGAGGACGGCCGAGAAGCGCTCGGCAAGGACCGAGCGCGAGACTGCCACGCGACGCGCCAGGTCGTCCACCGTCCAGCGTGCGTCCGGCTGCGCATGGAGCTCGGCGAGGGCGCGTCCGAGCAGAGGGTCGTGCAGGGCCGCGAGCCAGCTCTTGCGGCCCGGCGGCAGCTCCTCCGCGTACTGCCGCAGGCAGTCGACGAGCACGAGCTCCGGGATCCGCGCGAGGAGCTCGAAGCAGCCGCCTGCGCCGCGCGTCTCTTCGGCGACGTAACGGAGGCTCGCTCGCCGCCATTCGGCCGCGGCGCTGCGGGCGCCGCGAAGATGAATGAGCCGCGGCAGGGCGCCGAGGAGCGGATTGAAGAGCAGGTCGTCGCAGTCGAGATAGCCGCAGAGGATTCTTGTCGGCTCGCCGCCGCCGGCGTCGCGGGCGACCACGGGCAGCTCGCGCCAGGGCAGCGGCGGCAGGAGCTCGGTGATGGCGCGCGCCCGTGCGTGCCCAGGGGACGTCATGGTGTGCACGTCGCAGTAGGGCAGCACGATCGCATCCCCGGCCTCGACGTCGGCCTGCTCGCCGGTGGCGAGCCGGATGTGGAAGCGTCCCTCCACGGCGAGATGGAGCAGGACGAGCCGGCGGGCGCCGGGAACGAGCACCTGTGCGAGCGCCGCCGCGTCGGTCGAGGTGAAGCCCCAGGGCGCCGAGAACTCGCCGCGCAGGAAGACGGCATCGGAGAGCCGTACCCGGCGCAGCACGTCTGCCAGCAGATTGTGGTTCGGAGCCTCGGTCATGAAGTTCCGCGTCCCGGTCATGGCCGCGAGCGGCGGGCGGGAAATAGCATGGGCCTTCCTTCCCTTCCTTTGAGAGGAGATTGACCATGCCGAAGTTCGTCATCGAGCGGGAGCTTCCGGGTGCGGGCGGCCTCGAGCTGAAAGGCGTCGCGGCCAAGTCCTGCGGCGTGCTGCGCGAGATGGGCCCCCGCGTGCAGTGGCAGCAGAGCTACGTCACCGACGAGAAGATCTATTGCGTCTACATCGCCGATCGGCGCGAGGACGTGCTCGAGCACGCGAGCAAGGGCGGCTTTCCTGCGAATCGCGTGTCCGTCGTGCGGGCCATCATCGACCCGTCGACTGCGGAATAGCCGCGGGGCGCGCGCGTCGCGGACGGGCGACATGCGCCGCCCGCCGCACGCGCCCGCGCGAACGCCCGCCACCCGCGTCCGTCCAAGGTGCAAGGAGAACGCGCCCATGAGATCGCTCGTCCTTGCTCTTTGCGCGGCCGTCGCGCCGCTCGCGGCCGCAGAGCCGCTTGCCGACCCGCAGCGGGCGTGGGCGGCCCAGGTGCAGGCCTATCAGCAGGAGCGCCTCGAGCGCGCCCGGGAGCGCTGCGTCGAGCAGCGCGGCGTGGACTGCGACACGGCCGAAGGGCTGCAGGAGTGGCTGCTGCTCGATCGCACGCGCGCCGAGGCCGTGCTCGACCGCGTCATTCCGCCGCCGATCATCGCCGCGCCGGCGCCGGCGCCCTCCGCTTCGGTCGGCACATCGCGGCCGGCGGGCGCAGGACCGGGCGAAGGACAATAGCGCTCGAGAACCTAGAAGCTCAGCGCGCGCTGCACGGCCGGGCGCTCGGCGATGCGCGTCGCCCAGCGCTCGAGCGCCTTCATGCCCGCGCAGGTCTCAGGCACTACGTCCATCGCGCGCTTGTAGCCGGCGAACAGCGAGAAGTCCGCAACGGTGAGCGCCTCGCCGGCCGCGTACGGACGGCTTGCGAGCTGCTCGTCCCACACCTGGAAGTAGGCGCGGGTGCGCGCCTTGAACATGTCCGCGGTCGGCATGTGCGGGTCCTTGGAGCGGAGGATCTGGAACACCGTGCCGAGGGTCGGCGTGATGTCCGTCGAGGCGCTCATGAGCGCCTGGAGGAAAAGCGGCCGCTCGGCGCTGTCGCGCGGCAGGAAGCGGCCCGATTTCTCGGCGCAGTACAGCAGAATGGCCGTCGACTGGGAGAGGGTCACCGCCCGCCCTCCCGGGCCTTCGGGATCGACGATCACCGGGATCTGGGCGTTGGGGTTGAGGGCGAGGAACGCCGGCGTGCGGTTCTCGCCCTTGGCGAGATCCACCGGACGCAGCCGGTAGGCGAGGCCGCATTCCTCCAGTCCGATGCGCGCCCGAATGCCGTTCGACGTGCCTGCCGCGTAGAGCTCGATCATGCCTTTCCTCCTCCCGGTAAGGTGAAATAGAACTTCGCCCCGCCCTGCGGGACGCCTTCGGCCCAGACGCGGCCGCCGTGGCGCGACACGATCCGCTCCACGGTCGCGAGGCCGATGCCCGTGCCGGGAAACTCGCTCTCCGCGTGCAGGCGCTGGAACGCCTTGAAGAGCCGTGCCTGCTGCCGCATGTCGAAGCCCGCGCCATTGTCGCTCACGCAGTAGACGAGCTCGGGGCCGTCCTGCGAGCCGCTCACGGCGATGCGGGGCGCCGGCTGCCGCGCCGTGAACTTGGCCGCGTTGCTGAAGAGATTCGTCCAGACCTGCTTGAGGAGCTGCCGGTCGCCGCGGGCGGCGGGAAGCGCCTCGAGCGTGCAATCGAGCCCCGAGTCGCCCGCCACCTCGACCCACGCCTCGGCCGCGAGGGCCCTCATGTCGATGTCGACGGGATAGAGCGCCTGCCGGCCGAGCCGCGAGAGCGCGAGGAGGCTATCCATCTGCGTGCCCAGGCGGCGCGCCGATTCTCGCACGAGGCCGAGAAGGCGCCGCCCCTCGTCGTCGACGTAGCGCGCGTAGCGCTCCTCGAGGATGCGCGAGAAGCCATCGATCGCCCGAAGCGGGGCGCGCAGGTCGTGCGAGACGGCGTAGGAGAGCGACTCGAGCGCCTGCTTCGCGGCTTCCAGCTCCCGCGTGCGTGCGACGACCTGCGCGTCCAGCGCGCTTGCGCGCTCGTCGTGCTCGCGCGATCGCCGTCGCTCGCGCAGCGCCCAGGCGAACAGGCCGGCGACAAGCAGCGCCGCTACGGCGAGGAGCGCCCAGCTCAGGCCCGTCATGCCGGCTGGGGGCAGGGCGCGATGAGCTCCGGGCCTTCGGCGCGCGAGCTGTTCACCAGCCGGCTCACGGGGTGGAACGTGAACGGATCGGCCGCAACGTGCGTCGCCCCGGATTCGAGCCAGGCGGCTTCCGCTGCCGCGTCCGGCAGCGTGACCGGCATGCGATCGTGCACGGCGGCGAAGGCGCCGGCGGCGGCGGTCGTGAGGATGGCGCAGCTCAGGAGGCTTTCCCCCGTGGCCGGATCGGTCCAGCGCGCCATGAGGCCCGCCAGGGCGACGAGCCGCTCGTCGCGGCGCAGGAAGAAGTAGGGCTGGCGGTCGGCGGCGCGCCATTCGTACCAGCCGAGCGCCGGAACGAGGCAGCGCGCTCGGCGCATCGCGTCGCGCCAGAGCGGCCTCGTGGCCGCCTCCTCGAGGCGCGCGTTGTGCGAGAAGCGGGGCGGCTTTGCATCGCGCCACCAGTACGGCACGAGTCCCCAGCGGGCCGGGGAGAGCACGAGCACGCCCTCGTCGCGATGGAGAATCGGCACCTCGGCCGCGGGCGCGACGTTGAAGCGCCGGGGAAACGGCGTGCTGTTGCGTCGCCCGATGTGCCACTGGGCCTCGATGGCCGCGGTATCCGGACTGACGTAGCGGCCGCACATGGGCCGATTGTAGAAACAAAAAAAGGCGGGCCGAAGCCCGCCTTTTCGTTTGGCCGCGCGACCTTAGCGGTCGTCGCTGCTGCGGCGGGGGATGTGGATGTCCGGCAGCTCCTCGCGCGAGACGCCCTGCGCCGCCGGCGTGTAGCCCTTGTCGGCCTGGGAGGCGGGCTTGGTGCCCTTTTTCGGGCGGCCCGGCCGGCTCGTCACATAGAAGATCTTGAGCGGGGGCACCACGGGCGGCTTCTCGAGATAGCGGCAGTCGGCTTCGCTCGGCATGCTGGCGAGCGCCCCCAGCCGGTTCTTCCCGAGGAAGACCGTGTAGCGCAGCATGTGCGCCGAATGGGGGATGGGTTGAGCAACAACGAGGTACTTTCCTACGTTGAACCGCCTGGTCTCGAGTCTAGGATTCACTAATGGCCCCGGTCGAAAGAGAAATAAAGAAGACGCGGCCGCTCGGGCCGCGCATTCACCTGGGATGGGACGACTTCGTGCTACGGCTGCTGAAGATCCGCATTATCGCACAAATTCGCATCCAAGTCTCTGCCTGGACGAGGTTTTTTTCCACTTGAACGGAGGTTCGCATGGCCGACCATGTCTACAAAACCATCGAGCTCACAGGCTCTTCACCCCAGGGGATGCAGGAGGCGATCCTCAACGCCGTGGCGAAGGCGTCGAGCACGCTCCACAACCTGCGCTGGTTCCAGGTGATCGACACGCGCGGCGAGATCGCCGAGGGCAAGGTCGCCCACTGGCAGGTGACCCTGAAGGTCGGCTTTACCCTCGACTGAGCGGCCGCCCCCAGGAATCCCTGAGCGTGACGGTCCGGTTGAAGACGTCCGGCTCGGCGGGGTCGAGCACGAAGTAGCCGTGGCGCTCGAACTGGACGGGCGCTTCTGCGCTCGCCTCGCGAAGCGCGGGCTCGAGTTGCGCCTGGACGGACCGCATGGAGTCGGGGTTGAGATCCTGCACGCCCGCGGGATCGGGGACCTTGAAGAGCCGGTCGTAGAGGCGCACCTCGGCCGGGTGCGCATGGCGCGCGCTGACCCAGTGGATGTTGCCCTTGACCTTGTAGCGGTCGGCGCCGGGCGTGCCGGATCTTGAGTCGGGATAGTAGGTTGCGCGCACGGTGCCCGTCGCCGGGTCGAAGCCGAGGCACTTGATGACGTACCCGTAGCGAAGGCGGACTTCGTTGCCGGGAAAGAGGCGGAAGTAGCCCTTCGGAGGGCGCTCCATGAAGTCGTCCTTCTCGATCCACAGCTCGCGCGAGAACGGCACCTGGCGCCGGCCCCAGTCGGGCTTCTGCGGGTGGTTCGGCACCTCGCACAGCTCTTCCGGGCCTTCGGGGTAGTTCTCGATCACGAGCCTGACCGGATCGAGCACCGCCATCCTGCGCGGCGCCACCTCGTTCAGGTGCTCGCGCATCGATTCCTCGAGGATCGCGAAATCGATGACCTGGTTCGCTTTCGACACGCCGATGCGCTCGGCAAAGCGCCGGAACCCTTCCGGCGTGTAGCCGCGCCGGCGCGCGCCGGCGAGGGTGGGCATGCGCGGGTCGTCCCAGCCGGCGACGTGCCCGCCTTCCACCAGCTCGATCAGCCGCCGCTTCGACAGGACGACATAGGTCAGGTTGAGCCGGGCGAACTCGATCTGCTGCGGCAGCGGCCGCTCGAGGAGGCCGCCTTCGGCCAGCCGCTCGAGCAGCCAGTCGTAGAAGGGGCGCTGGTCCTCGAACTCGAGCGTGCAGAGCGAGTGGGTGATGCGCTCGAGCGCATCCTCGATCGGATGCGCGTACGTGTACATGGGATAGATGCACCACCGGTCGCCGGTGCGGTGGTGCGTCGCGCGCCGGATGCGATAGAGGACCGGATCGCGCAGGTTCATGTTGGGCGAAGCCATGTCGATCCGCGCGCGAAGCACGTGCGCGCCGTCGGCGTGGCGGCCCGCCTTCATCTCGCGGAAGAGGCGCAGGCTCTCGGCGGCGGGGCGGTTGCGGAACGGCGAGTCCTTCCCGGGCTGCGTGAAGGTGCCGCGCGTATCGCGGATCTCGTCGGCGCTCTGCGAGTCGACGTAGGCGTGCCCGGCCTCGATGAGGTACTCCGCCGCCCGGTACATGAAGTCGAAATAGTCGCTCGCGTAGAGCGGGCGCGGCCCGAAGTCGAAGCCGAGCCAGCGCACCGCGTCGATGATCGAGTCGACGTACTCCTGCTCCTCCTTCTCCGGGTTGGTGTCGTCGAAGCGCAGGTTGCAGCGTCCGCCGTATTCCTCGGCGAGGCCGAAGTTCAGGCAGATCGACTTGGCGTGGCCGAAATGGAGATAGCCGTTCGGCTCGGGCGGAAACCGGGTCTGGATCGCGGCATGCTTTCCCGAGGCGAGATCCGCCTCGATGATCTGCCGGATGAAGTTGCTGGTGGAAGGCGCCTGGGGGACGCGCGCGGGCTTGCTCACCCGGCAAATTCTACCGTGCGCCACACGCCTCATCGCCCGCCCGGGCATGCAGAAGGGCGTGAAACGAAAGCGCTTTTTCGCCCTCGGCGTACGCCTGCGGAGGCATGCGCCCGCGCCGCCGGGGCCCATCGCGCGTAATGCGGGCGGCATACCGTAGGCGATCAGCGGAGTACCCATGGCCCTACGCCTTCTTCCCCGCACGCTGCCCGAGCTCTATGCCCACGCGCTCGTCCTCGAGCGCGATGCCGCGCGCCGCTTCGACGTCTTCTCGCGCTGCATGCGCGAGTCGGGCTACGACCATCTTGCCGAGGAGCTGGAGCAGATCGGCAAGGAGGAGCGGGAGCAGTACGAGCTGCTCGCCGCCGGGACGCGCAACGCCGACCTGCCCGAGGTGACGTCCTGGGAGTACGTCTGGCACTACATGGGACCGAATGCCGACGTGGTGCCGGCGCCGCAGAGCGCCCGGGACCTCCTGTGCCTAGCGCTCTCGGCCGAGCGCCGCATCCAGACCTTCTATGCCGACGTCGCCGAGTCCGTCGAAGACGATGCCGTGAGCGCGTTCGCCGCCGAAATGGCCGCCGACGAGAGCCGGCACATCGAGCGCCTCGAGCGCCTCATCGCGCGCGAGCCCGAGGCGCCGGCGTCGGGCGATGACGACATGCCCGGCGACGACGTCTTCTCCGTGCCCTAGCCTAGAGCTTGCGCATCTCCCATTCGCCGTTGCCTTTGCGGCAGGCGACGGCGCGGACCGGGCTTTCCTTGCGGCTCTTCTTCCCGGCGCGCTTGGACGCTGTCGCGCGAAACTCACGGCACGGCACGCCGCCCTCGGTGAAATCCCTCGTCGGCGTGAGCACGTAGCGCACGCCCGTGGCGCTATTCGTCCAGGCGACGGGCTTGCTCGCCTTGGCGAGCTCCAGCGCGTGGCCCATGCAGGCGCGGTCGCGCTCGTCGATCGCCTCGCCGATCTCGTGGCCGATGACCGCGCCGAGCACGGTGCCGACCACGATGGCGACCGGGCGATCCTCGCCCTTGCCGACGCGCGAGCCGATCACGCCGCCCGCCACGCCGCCGAGCACCGCGCCGATCTCGGCGGTGTTGCAGGTCCCTTCCAGGATTCCGTAGTCCTTTTCCCACTTGCGCCCGGCGTAGCCCGGGTAGCTCGGGTCGTTCTTCTTGCGCCAGCCGTGCGCCTTGGCGTGCGGCGGGGGCTCCGCGGGTGCGGGCAGGGGAATGAGCGCGACGCCGATCGCGAAGGCGAGGGCAGCCTGGATTTTCTTCATGGGAACCCTTTCTTGCATTGTTGTAGTGCGCCTTGCAGTGCGCGGCCATTATGGCGTACCCGTAGTACGCTCTCCGTGAAATGCTTCGTCTGCTCGCGCTGCTCGCCGCACGCCGGCCGAGCCTGCGGCGGGGCCGTGCGCTGCTTGCCGTCCTGGGCATCGCGCTCGGAGTCGGCCTGGGCTACGGCGTGCACCTCGTGAACGGGGCGGCGGTCGCCGACGTCCAGGCGGCGGTGCGCGAGCTTGCCGGCGGCGCCGATCTCGAGGTGCGTGGCGGGCGCGCCGGCTTTCCGGAGTCGCTGTATCCGCAGGTCGCCCGCGTGCCGGGCGTCGCCTGGGTGAGGCCGGTCCTCGAGCTCGAGGCGGGCGTCGCCGGCACGGACAAGACGCTTCGCATCGTCGGCGTCGACGCGCTTCGCACGAGGCGCGTGGATCTCCTCGAGCCCGACGCGGTGCGGCTCTCGCCGGCCGTCGAGCAGGCGTTCGCGGCGCAGATCCAGGAGAAGCGGCTGCCGGTCGTCGTCGCCGGCAGGACGGTCGGGCTCGACGTCGTCGGCACGGAGGACCAGAAAGGCCTCGTCGCTCTGACCGACATCGCCACGGCGCAGTGGCGCCTGGACCGCGTGGGCGTGCTGAACCGCCTGGAGATCGGGCTCGAGCGCGGCGAGCCGGCGCCCGCGGTCGCGAGCCGCATCGAGGCGCTCCTGCCGCCGGGCGTCACGGTCGCCTCCGTGGACGAATTCGCCGAGGCCGCCGCGTATCCCTCGCGCGCGTACCGGGTCAACATGAACGTCCTCGCCATGGTGGCGCTCTTTACCGGCGGCTTCCTCGTCTTCTCGGCGCAATCGCTGGAGATGGCGCGCCGGCGCGGGGAGCACGCGCTCCTTCGCGTGCTGGGGCTCACGCGCAGGGGACTCACCCGGCTCGTCCTCCTCGAGGCCGCCGCACTCGGCGGCGCCGGGGCGCTTGCCGGTCTCGCCGCCGGCTACGGCCTCGCCCATGCGGCGCTCGCGACGATCGGCGCCGATCTGGGCGCGGGCGCCTTTGCGAGTTATCGCGCCGAGCTTCGGCTCTCGGCCGGCCCGGCGCTCGCCTATTTCGCTCTCGGCCTTGCCGTGGCGGTGGCCGGCTCGCTCTTCGCGGCCGTGGACGCGGCGCGCGCGGCGCCTGCGCGCGCCCTGAAGGCCGGCGACGAGCAGGCCGTGCTCCAGCGCGCGACGCCCGCCTGGCCGGGCGTCGCGCTGCTCATCGCCGGCGTGCTGCTCGCCCGGCTCGGCCCCGTGGCCGGGCTGCCGCTTTTCGGCTACGCGTCGGTCGCCTGCCTGCTCGTGGGCAGCATCGCGCTCATGCCGCGCCTGTTGCGCCTTCTGCTCGAGCGCCTGCCCCTTCCGCGGCAAGTCCCGGTCGCGCTCGCGCTCGCGCAGCTCCGCGGCGCGCCGGGCCAGTCGGCCGTGAGCCTCGCCGCCATCGTGGCGAGCTTCTCGCTCATGGCGGCCATGGCGATCATGGTCGCCTCGTTCCGGACCTCGCTCGACGCGTGGCTCGGCGTCGTGCTGCCTGCGGAGCTTTACGTCAGCCTGCCGCAGGGCGGCGACACGGCCTCGCTTCCGCCGGCGATCGAGCCCGCGGTGCGCGCGCTCCCGGAGGTGGAGCGCGCGCAGTTCCTGCGCTCCACGCGCATCGTCATGGAGCCCCTCCGCCCGCCGCTGCCGCTCATCGCCCGCGACGGCGCCGCCGGCGCCTTCCCGCCCGTCGGCGAAGGCTACGAGCGCCAGCGGGACGATCCGCCGTCCGTCTGGATCAGCGAGGCGATCGCCGATCTCTACGGCTGGGCGCCCGGTCGCCGGGTCGAGCTTCCGCTCGCGGGACGGGCGCAGGCGTTCGTCGTCGCAGGCGTGTTTCGCGACTATGCGCGCCAGCACGGCGCCTTCCTCATGGAGCGCGCCGACTATGTCGCGTTGACCGGCGACCGGCGCGTCGACGACGCGGCGCTCTGGCTCGCCGAAGGCGTCTCGCCGGCGCAGGCGATGCAGGCGCTGCGCGCGCTGCCGGGCGGCGAGGCGCTCGAGATCAGCGCCCCGGGCGAGATCCGGGCGCTTTCGCTTCGCATCTTCGATCGCAGCTTCGCCGCCACCTACGCGGTCGAGGCGGTCGCCCTGCTGGTCGGGCTCTTCGGCCTCGCGACCAGCCTCGGCGCCATCGTGCTCGCGAGGCGGCGCGAGTTCGGCGTGCTGCGCCATCTCGGCGTCACGCGGCGGCAGATCGCGGCGATGCTCGCCGCCGAAGGGGGGCTCCTCGCGTTGCTCGGAGCGCTCGCGGGCCTGGGCGCCGGCGTGGCGATCAGCCTGGTGCTCGTGCACGTCGTCAACCGGCAGTCGTTCCACTGGGGCATGGAGATGCACTTTCCGGTCGCCTTCCTCGCCGGGCTGGTGGCGATCCTCGTCGTGCTCGCCGTGGCGACCGCAGTCGCGGCCGGACGCGAGGCAATGGGCGAGGGACCGGTGCGCGCGGTGAGGGAGGACTGGTGAAGCGCCGGGGGTTCCTCGGATCGCTCGGCCTGCTCCTGGCCGGCTTCGCAGGAAGCCGGCCGGCCATGGCGGCCGAGCCTTACTACCCGCCCGTCACGCCCGGCCGGGAACTCGCTTTTCCGGCCGACCACGGCGCGCATCCGGCGTTTCGCGTCGAGTGGTGGTACGTGACGGGGTGGCTCCGCGCCCGGCGGGGCTTCCAGGTCACGTTTTTCCGCGTGCGGCCCGAAGTTCCGCCCGAGCACCCGAGTGGCTTCGCGCCGCGCCAGGTTCTCCTCGCCCATGCGGCGCTCGCCGACCCGGAGCGCGGGCGCCTCGCCCACGAGGAGCGCGCCGCGCGCGCCGGCTTCGGCCTCGCGGAGGCCCGGGAAGGCCGCACCAGCGTCTGGATCGACGACTGGCGCCTCGAGCAGGAAGGCGATCGCTACCACGCCAGGATCGCCGGCGAGGCGCTCGACCTCTCGCTCGACCTGCAGGCGCGCGAGCTCGTTCTTCAGGGCGAGCGCGGCTTCAGCCGCAAGGGCCATCGGCCGCAGGAAGCGAGCTACTACTACAGTCGCCCGCACATTGCCGTGCGCGGAAAGGTGAACGGCGAGGCGGAGGAGGGCGTCGCCTGGCTCGACCACGAGTGGTCGAGCGCGCTCCTCGCCGACGAAGCCGCGGGGTGGGACTGGTGCGGCATCAACCTTTTCGACGGGGGCCACTTCATGGCGTTTCGCCTGCGCGCCAAGGCGGGCGGCACCTATTTCACCTCGCCTGGATTCTCCTTCGAGATCCTGCGCACATGGACCTCTCCGCGCACGGGCGTCGAGTACCCGGTGTCCATGATCGTCGCCGGCCACGGCCGGCGGCTGCGGCTCGAGCCGCTCATGGACGACCAGGAGCTCGACGCGCGGGCAAGCACCGGCACGATCTACTGGGAGGGCGCGGTGCGCGCTTTCGACGCCAGCGGCGAGCAAGGCGCCGAGATCGGCCGCGGCTACCTCGAGCTCACGGGGTACTGGCGGCCGATGCGCCTCTGAAGGACGAGAGCGCCACGCCCGCGAGGATGAGGCCGATGCCGGCGAAGTGATGCCAGGCGGGGAACTCGCCGAGGAAGAGCGCCGAAAGCACGACGCCGAACGCGGGCATGAGGTGGAGCGTGACGCCGGCCCGCGCGGCGCCGAGCCGCGTGACGACGTAGGTCCAGCCCGCATAGGCGAGAAGGAGCGAGCCGATCGCCGAGTAGGCGACGGCCGCCGCACCCGCGGGGGTGAGGTAAATCCCCGTGCCGATCAGGACCTCGACCGCGACCCAGGGCGTGACGAAAAGGAGGCCGAAGCCGCACACCATGACGATGAGCTCGACTGTGTCGAGCGGATCGCTGCGGCGGCGAAGGAGCACCGTGTACGAAGACCACATCACCATGGAGACGAGCGCCATGAGGTCGCCCCGGTTGAAGGAGAGGGCGGCAAGGCGCTCGGCATCGCCTTCCGAGGCGATCGTCACCACGCCCGTCATCGAGACGAGCACGCCCACCCACTGCGCCGGCCGGATGCGCTCGCCGAGCGGCGCGGCGAGGAGCAGGATGAAGATCGGCGATGTCGAGAGATAGAGGATGCCGCTCGTCGCCGTCGTGTAGTGAAGGCCGAGCCATTGGAGCGCGAGGTGCAGCCCGCCGCCGCTGAAGCCCAACGCCGCGAGCACGACCCAGCCGCGCGGCGGCACCGCGGGAAGCTTGCGGGCGAGCGAGCGTGCGACGAACGGCAGCAGCAGGACGAGCACGATGACGAGCCGCCCGGCGGTCGCGGTGCCCGGGGCGATGTCGTCGCGCACGGCCCGCGCGACGATCCAGTTGCCCGACCAGAGGAGCAGCGTCGCGATCAGCACGCCCCACGCCGCGATGCGCATTCAGGCGATCCCGCTCGTCTGCATGGGTCCGGTTCCGGTCGGGTGGTTCACAGCGCGCAAGGTACACCGGCGCGGGCGCATGCTACCCTCGACGGATGCCTTTGGCGGTAGCGGCAGGACATTCCCTCAACTACGAATGGGTCAACGGGGCGGGGCGCGCGGACGCGACGCTCGTCTTCCTTCACGAAGGGCTGGGCTCCATTCGGCAATGGCGTGACTTCCCGGCGCGGCTCGCCGAGCAGCTCGGCTGCCGCGCGCTCGTCTACGACCGCTACGGCTATGGCCAGTCGGACGTCCTGGAAGAGCCCCGGCGCAGCGTCCGCTTCATGCACGACGAGGCGCTGAAGGCGCTGCCCGAGCTGCTTCAGGCCGTGGGGATCACGAATCCGATCCTCGTCGGCCATTCCGACGGCGCCTCCATCGCGCTCATCCATGCGGGCGCCGGCTTCGCCGTGCAGGCGCTCGTCGCCATGGCGCCGCACGTGTTCATCGAGGACATCTGCATCCGCTCCATCGAGAACGCCGCGAAGACCTTCGAGACGACCGATTTCCCGCAGCGCCTGGGCCGCTATCACCGCGACGTGCGAAAGACTTTCTACGGCTGGGCCGACGTCTGGCGCGACCCGGCCTTCCGCCGCTGGGACATCCGCGAGGAGTTCCTGCGGCGCATCGCCTGCCCGGTTCTCGCGCTCCAGGGCCATGACGACGAGTACGGCACCATGGCGCAGCTCGACGAGATCGCCCGTCACGTCCCGGTGCCGTGCGAGCTCGTGAAGCTGGAGAAGTGCGGCCACAGGCCCTTCCGCGACCAGCCCGAAGGCACCCTCGCCGCGGCGGCCGGCTTCCTCCGCAAGGTGCTGGAGGGTGCCGGGGTGAAGCGCGAGGTTGGCCAATGACCGCGCGCCGGGACGTGGGCGTCATCAGCCTCATCGCGCTCGCGCACGGCACGAGCCACTTCTTTCAGATCATCGTCGCGCCGCTCTTTCCGCTCATCACGCGCGATCTCGGCATCTCGTACGCGGCGCTCGGCTTCGCCATGACGCTCTTCTACGCGCTGTCGGCGCTCTGCCAGCCGCTCGCCGGCTTCGTCGTCGACCGCGTCGGCGCGCGCCCGGTGCTGCTCTCGGGCCTCGCCATGATGGTGGCCGGCGTCGCGCTCATCGGCCTGTCGCCGAGCTACGCGGTGCTCGTCGCCGGGATGGTCGTCGCCGGCATCGGCAACAGCGTCTTCCACCCCTGCGACTTCACCATCCTCAATGCGCGCGTGGCCGCGCACCGGCTGGGCTACGCCTACAGCGCGCACGGCATGGCCGGCTCGCTCGGCTACGCCGCGGCGCCCGCGTTCAGCGGCGCGCTCGGCGTCGCCTTCGGCTGGCAGTCCGCGCTCTTCGCCGCGGCGGGCGCGGGCTTCGCCGTGCTCGTCTTCCTGGTGCTCTACCGGCGGCATCTGCAGGTGGAAGTGGCGAAGCCGGCGCAGGGCGGCGCCGCGCGCGCCGCAGACGCGGGCGTGCTCTTCAGCTCGCCGGTGCTGATGTGCTTCCTCTACTTCGCCATCTATTGCTGCGGCCTCGTCGGGCTGCAGCACTTCAGCGTCGCCGCGATGACCGTCCAGTACGGCGTCACGACCGCCTTTGCCTCGGGCGCGCTCTCGGCGTACATGATCGGCCAGGCGGCCGGCATCGTCGGCGGCGGCTTCCTCGCGACGCGGGTCTCCCGCCACGACATCGTGGCGGCGGGGGGGCTCGCGATCGGCGCAGTCCTCATCCTGGCGGTGGCCGGCAGCGTCATCGGCGCGGCAGCGCTGCCGGCGATGCTCGCGCTGACGGGCTTCGCCGTCGGCGCCACCGGCCCGTCGCGCGACCTCATCGTCAAGGCTTCCACGCCCGCCGGCGCCACCGGCCGCGTGTACGGCTTTGTCTACGCCGGCCTCGACGTGGGCTCGCTCGCGACGCCGGTGCTCTTCGGCTGGCTCGTCGACCGCGGGATGCCCCAGGCGGTGTTCTTCGTCGTCTTCGTCTTCTTCCTGCTCGCCATCTTCACGGTCCTGCAGCTCCCGGGCCGTGCCCGACGCCCCGCTCCCGTCACCTAAAAGGGCGCTTGTCCGTCGAAGGCGTTTGTCCGTCGTTCCCGCGAAGGCGGGAATCCATGTTTTTCGAGAAGGAACTACTCCGCGTAGCGCACGCCGCGGCGATCGAGCAGGCGAAGGAGCGCCGGCCAGGCCTTCGCATTGGCGGGGCGATCGGGGCGGTTGAATTGCGCGGCGGCGGTCCTCGCGGCCGTGGGCGACATCTCGAGCACGTTCTCCATGCCGCCCGCGCAGGCGTCCACCTGGATCTGGCAGGCGCAGTCGAGGTAGTACATGATCTCCCACGCCTCCGACACCGTGCGGCCCAGCGTGAGCAGGCCGTGGTTTCGCAGGATCATCGCCTTCGAGGTCTTTCCCAGGTCGCGCGCAAGGCGCGCGCGCTCGTCGAGCTCCAGCGCGATGCCTTCGTAGTCGTGGTAGGTGATCTGCTGCTGCACGAGCTGCGCGTGCTGGCTGATCGGCAGCAGGCCGCATTTCATGGCGGACACCGCGACCCCCGCCCGGGTGTGCGTGTGGAGCACGCAATTGATCTCCGGCCTCGCCTCGTGCACGCAGCCGTGGATCACGAAGCCGGCCTCGTTGTATCCGAGCCCGAGCGGGTCTTCCTTCACGCGGCCTCTGGCATCGATCCGCACCAGGCACGAGGCGGTGATCTCGTCGAACATCAGCCCGTAGGGGTTGATGAGGAAGTCCTCCGAGCCCGGCACGCGCGCCGAGAAATGGGTGTAGATGAGGTCCGTCCAGCGAAAGAGGTGCGCGAGCTGATAGGCCGCGGCGAGGTCGACGCGGACCTGCCATTCTTCGCTGCTGAAGCGACCGCGGGCCTTGGGATCTGGCCTTGCCTCGACTTCCTTCAAGTTCGCCGACATGGGATCTCCTGTGTTCCCGAGCGTCCGTGGCAGACGCGCTCAGGCTGCCTGCATGATACGCCCGCTCTCGACCGCCTCGAGCGCCTCGAGCAGCAGGCGCGGATCGTTCTGCGCGAGGCGGGTGGAGTCGGACAGCAGGCGCCGCCAGCGCTTCGCGTGCCGGGTGCCGTGGTACAGGCCGAGCATGTGCCGCGCCACGCTTCTCACGGGCGTTTGCCGGTCGACCTGCGCCTTGAGGTAGTCGTACATCCGCTCCACGACCTCCGCACGCGTGCGGCGGCCGTCGGCCAGCACCCAGGGGTTGTGATAGGCGGTGCGCCCCACCATGGCGCCGTCCACGTGCGCGAGGTGGGCGAGGATCTCGTCCGCAGTGGCAATGCCGCCGTTGATGACGATGCAGAGCTCGGGGAAGTCGCGCTTCAGCCGGTAGACGTAGTCGTACTTGAGCGGCGGAATCTCGCGGTTCTCCTTCGGCGAGAGGCCCTTGAGGATGGCGTTGCGGGCGTGCACGATGAAGGTGCGGCAGCCTGCCTCGGCGACGGTGCCGACGAAATCGCGCACGAAGCCGTAGTCCTCGACCGCGTCGATGCCGATCCGGTGCTTGACCGTGACGGGGAGCGCCACGTGCTCCCGGATCGCCGCCACGCAGCGCGCGACGAGGCGCGGCTCGGCCATCAGGCAGGCGCCGAACGCCCCCTTCTGCACCCGCTCGCTCGGGCAGCCGATGTTCAGGTTGATCTCGTCGTAGCCGTAGCGCGCGCCGAGCTTCGCGCCGTGCACGAGGTCCTCGGGCTCGCTGCCGCCGAGCTGCAGCGCCACCGGGTGCTCCGCCTCGCTGAACGCGAGGTGCCGCTCGACGTCGCCGTGGACGAGCGCGGCGGTCGTGATCATCTCCGTGTAGAGGCGCGCCGTCGCATTGACCTGCCGCAGGAAGTAGCGGCAGTGCCGGTCCGTCCAGTCCATCATCGGCGCGATAGAGAGGCGCCCCGAGCTCAGGACCCTGCGCGTTTCCTCGGTGCCCTCGAACCCGGCGATATCCCGATGCTTCTTCATCGTGCTTGATCGTAGCGCGCAAAAGAGGCGCGCCAGGCCGAGGGCGGATGCAGGTACAGAAGCGACTGCAGGGCCTCCGGAATCGGCGTGTTCGAGCCATGCAGGCGCTGGCGGGAAATGAGCTTCGGCAGGAGGTGGGTATGCGGCCCATCCGGCGATCTTCCCCCCGCCGGCGGGATCGGCTGGAAGACCTCGATGCGGCCCAGCGTGGACAGCATGACGCGGTGCGGCTGGCTCGCCAGGATCGCCGGCAGCACGGCCTGCGCGGCCTCGCCGAGCAGATTCCGGCCTTCCGCCGCGCGGAGAAGGGCGATCAGTTGCCGGTCGCGCGTACGCACGGCCATGCGGACGAGGCCTGCGCCGATGCCCAGATCGAAGAGCGCCGCGCCGCGCTCTTCTTCCCGCACCGCGTCCCGGTCCTCGCCAAGACTGGTGATGACGTCCGGCGCTTCGGAGCGGGCGGGGACGCAGAAGGCCACGGTTTGCCGCCCGGGCTCGCCGCACGCGGCGGGGGTGTCGTAGGCGATCACGCTCACGTCGCTCGTCGGCCGGATCCGCAAGGCGCCCTTGCCGGTAGCGATTTCGAGGGCATCGGGCGTGTCGGGACGGTGGAACGCCTCGCCGGGCGCGCGCATGAATTCGCCGCTCACGCCCGGCGTGCCCATGCTCCAGGCGTGGCGCGAGTCGGCGATGAGCGGCACACAAAGCTCGAGGATCGCTTTCGCGTTCATCGCGACTTCCGGAGCGCTGCGCAGCCCTAGCGGGCGCGGGTCAGCGCGAGCCAGAGGCCGCCGCCGATGAGAAAGCCGCCGCTCAGGCGCGAAACGAGGCGAACGCGCCGGCGCGAGAGGAACGCGCCGGCGCGCCCGGTGAGCACGGCGTAGGCGCCGTCGCTGACGGCGGCGATCGCCATGGCGGTGAGCCCGAGGAGCACGATCTGCGCGATGTAGTCGCCCCGGGGGTCGACGAACTGCGGAATGAAGGCGCCGAACCACAGGAGCGCCTTGGGATTGGCCATGAGGACGAGGAAGCCCTGCACGAAAAAGCCGCCGCGCGGCTGCGGCGCCGCGCTCGCATCGGCAAGCGCCTCGGGCGCGCGCAGGAGCTTCCAGCCGAGCCAGGCGAGGTAGAGCGCGCCGGCGATGCGCAGCCAGTCGAAGAGCCAGGCCATCGCCTCGATGACCGAGGCGAGGCCGACGATAAGCACGCCCATCATGAGGGCGAGGCCGGCCTGCGTGCCCGCAACGTTGAGCAGGCCCGCGCGCGCACCGTGCGCGAGGCTGTTTCCCACGATGACGGTGACCGTCGGCCCCGGAATCACCGCGATGACGAAGCAGGCGACGACGTACGCGAGATAGGCGTCGAGGGCGATCATGGGTGCCGGCTTCCTTTCGTCGTTGTCGCCGGCGGTGTCATCGGGCTCGCCGGCCGGTACTGGCCCGTCGTAGCGGCGCGGGCGCGGATGAGCCCGAAAAGCGCCTCGGTGAGCGGCGCCGCGACGCCGGCCTTGGCGGCGATTTCCAGCGTCCCGGCGAGCAGGCCGTCGATCTCGAGGGGCTTGCCGGCCTCGAGGTCCTGCAGCATGGACGTCTTGAAAGGCCCGAGGGCGCGCGCCATGTCGATGCGCGCCTCGGGGTCGATGTCGGCGTCCACGCCCACGGCGCGCCCGATGGCGAGCACCTCGCGCATGATGCCGACCAGGTAGGCCTTGACGTGCGGATCCTCGATCAGCCGGTCGGCCGTGCCCAGGGTCAGCGCGGAGACCGGATTGAAGCTGACGTTGCCGAGGAGCTTCACCCAGAAGTCCTTCTCGATCGCCGGGCTGAGGCCGACCTCGAAGCCGGCGGCCTCGAGCGCGTTGGCGATGCGCTGGGCGCGCAGGCCGTTCTTTCCGCCCGGCTCGCCGATGATCAGCCGCCGGCCCATGTTGTGGCTGACGAGTCCTGGCTCCGGCGTAGAGGCGGCGAAATGCACCACGCAGCCGACGATGCGCTCCGTGGGCATGGCGGCCGAGAGCGCGCCGCCAGGATCCAGCGTCTCGAGCCGCTCGCGGCCGCCGTGGAAGCCCAGGCGGTCGAAGAACCACCAGGGCACCCCGTTCATGGCGGTGACGATGGACGTGTCGGGACCGAGGAGGGGCGCGATCCGAGCCGCGACGTCGGTAAGGCTGTGGCCCTTCACCGCGACGATCACGTAGTCCTGCTGTCCAAGCTGGACGGGGTCGGCGTCGGCGGCTAGGCGGTACGCGCGCACTTCGCCGCTCTCTCGGTCGCGGACTTTCAGCCCATGGCGCAGAATGGCCTCGAGGTGGCGGCCGCGCGCCACGAGCGAGACCTCATGGCCCGCGCGGGAAAGCCACGCCGCCATGAGCCCGCCGACCGCGCCGGCGCCGTAGATGCAGATTTTCATGGTGTTATTCTAGAAGCCACGGAGGTTGCGATGTTCGGATTGGCGAGGAAATTCAACAGCCTGATACCCAAGGGAAGCACCCTGCCGGGGCGCGCGGAGCGCATGCCCGTGCCCGAGCGGCACTTCGTCAACGGCAACCGCATCGTGCCTCCGTTCCCGGAGGGCCTGCAGCTTGCGCAGTTCGGCATGGGCTGCTTCTGGGGCGCCGAGCGCAAGTTCTGGGAGGTTCCGGGCGTGTACGCGACCGCGGTCGGCTATTCGGGCGGGGAGACGCCGAACCCGACCTACGAGGAAGTGTGCAGCGGATTCACGAACCACACGGAGGCGGTCCTCGTCGTCTTCGACCCGAGCCGCGTCTCGTACGAAGCGCTCCTCAAGGTGTTCTGGGAGAGCCACGACCCTACGCAGGGCATGCGGCAGGGAAACGACGTGGGCACCCAGTACCGCTCGGCCCTCTATACCTACGACGAGGCGCAGGCGCACGCCGCCGAAGCGAGCCGCGAGGCCTTCCAGAAGGCGCTGAAGGCCAGGGGCTATGGCCGGATCACCACCGAGATCCGCGCCGCGCCGGAATTCTTCTATGCCGAGGAGTACCACCAGCAGTACCTCGCCAAGAATCCGGGGGGCTATTGCGGGCTGGGGGGAACCGGCGTTTCCTGTCCGGTCGGCGTCCTCGCCGGCGCATAGCCCCGATCGGGCCGACCCGCATTCCACCCTTCCAGGGCACCGCAGCGTGAGAGTCGACAAATGGCTCTGGGCCGCGCGCTTCTACAAGACGCGCAGCCTCGCGCAGCAGGCCATCGCCGCCGGGCAGGTCCGCATCAACGACGCGCGGGTCAAGCCTTCCCACGAGCTGCGGCCCGGAGACGCGGTGCTCGTGCGCAAGGACCAGCTCCAATGGAGCCTGGTCGTGCGCGCGCTCAGCGATCGGCGCGGCCCGGCGGAGGCGGCGCGCAGGCTCTACGAGGAGTCCGAAGGGAGCCGGGCGGAGCGCGAGCGCCTGGCGAGCCTGCGGCGCTACGGCCCCGAGCCGGCAAGCTTCATCAAGGGGCGTCCCACCAAGCGCGACCGGCGCCGGCTGGAGGCCCTTTCCCAACGGCATTCGGAGGAGGCCGGCTAGCCGGGGGTTGCTGTAGCGCAGCACGCTATGCGCCGCTGGCACGATTGAAAAGTCCTCTACGCCGGTTCACGGTGTGCACGGGCGTTGGCGCCCTCAACCCCGGGAGACGGCAATGAAACCGACTGCAGTCGTAGCGGCGCTGGCCATGGCGGCATTCGCCACGGGCGCGGCGGCGCAATCCAGCATCGAGAAGATGAAGCAGATGCGCGTGGCGAGCACGGACCTCAACCTGCCCGTCGTCGCGCAGACCGGCAAGAACGCGGACGCGATCCGCAACAATCTCAGGAAGGTGAAGCTTCCGCCCGGCTTCGAGATCGACCTTTACGCGATCGTGCCGGACGCGCGCCACATGGCGGTGGCGCCCTCCACCAACATGCTCTTCGTCGGCACGCGAAAGACGACGCTCTGGGCCGTGACGGACCGCAACAGCGACGGCGTCGCCGATGAAGTGAAGCCCTTCGCGCCATCGCTCAACTTCAAGCAGCCGAACGGCGTGTGCTGGACGAAGGACGGCTTCCTCGTCGTCGTCGAGCACAACCGCGTGCTCAACTTTCCCGCCGCCGAGTTCTTCTACGAGGGCCCGGACGTCGCCGTCATCGAGATCGTGCCGCAGGGCAAGCTCGTGCCGGCCGACGAGGAATCCTACAACCATGGCGCGCGCACCTGCCGGGTGGCCGACGACGGCAAGCTCTACATCACCCTCGGCCAGCCGTACAACGTGCAGCCGCAGGAGAAGATCGCCACGTACGAGAAGCTCGGCATCGGCGGGGTCATCCGGATGAACGCGATGGACGGCAGCGGCCGCGAAGTCGTGGCGCGCGGCATGCGCAATCCGGTCGGCATCGCCATCAATCCCAAGGACAAGTCCATCTGGACCACCGACAACCAGACCGACGGCATGGGCGACGACACGCCGCCGGGGGAGCTCAACCGGCTCGCGAAGCCCGGCGCGCACTACGGCTATCCGTGGTACAGCGGCAAGACGAAGGTGAGCGACGAGGCGGCCGGGTACAAGCTCTCGCAGCTGAAGGCGCCCGGGGAAATCGTCTGGCCGCAGGTGGAGCTCGCGCCGCATGCCGCCGATCTCGGGCTGGAGTTCTACACCGGCAGCAAGTTTCCGGCGAAGTACCGAGGCGGCATCTTCGTCGCCGAGCATGGCTCGTGGAACCGCACGAAGCCCATCGGGTATCGCGTGATGTTCGTCCCGCTCAAGCCCGACGGCAGCGCGGACAAGGCCGAGGTCTTCGCCGACGGCTTCCTCGACGACGAGACCGGGATCGCGCTCGGCCGGCCGGTCGACGTGGCGATGATGAAGGACGGGTCGCTGCTCGTCTCGGACGACTTTGCCGGGGCGCTCTATCGCATCCGGTACACCGGGCGGTAGGCCACGCGGGCGGCGCATGGAGAAACCGGCTTCCAGGCGCCGCCTGCTCGCGCTCGCCATGGCTTGCACGATGCCGCTTGCCGCCGTCGGCGCCGATGCGCAGGCGGGGCGCGCGAAGGCGATTGCCTGCGGGGTCTGCCACGGGCCGCTCGGGGTTGCCGTTGCGCCGGACACGCCGAGCCTTGCGGGCCAGCCGGCCGCCTACCTCGCCGCGCAGCTGCGGCAGTACCGCTCGGGCGCCCGCCGGCATGAGCAGATGTCGCTCGTCGCGAGGCCGCTCACCGATGCGGAGATCGACGACCTCGCGGCGTGGTTTTCTTCCATCCGCATCGAAGCCACCTTGCCCTAGCGGCGCGGCGGCGAGGGGAGAATGAGAACAATGCCGAGAACCAGGGGAACAAGAGCCGAAGGTCTGAAAGGAACCGCGATGCTCGCGGCGCTCCTGGCGGCGCTGCCCGCGGTCGCTTGGGGGCAGGAAGAGGA
>CAYWSG010000009.1:27274-30634 GCA_964461055.1 uncultured Enterobacteriaceae bacterium
TGCTCGCGGCGCTCCTGGCGGCGCTGCCCGCGGTCGCTTGGGGGCAGGAAGAGGACGGCGTCGTGGTCAGCGCCACGCGCGCGCCCCGGCCGAGCCTGGAAGTGCCGGCCTCCGTCGACCGGCTTTATGCCGAAGAGATCGGCACGGCGAGGCCGCGGGTCGATCTTTCGGAGAGCCTCGGGCGCGTGCCGGGCATCGTCGTGCAGAACCGGCAGAACTACGCGCAGGACCTGCAGATTTCCTCTCGCGGCTTCGGCGCGCGCTCCACCTTCGGCGTGCGCGGCATCCGGCTCATCGCCGACGGCATCCCGGCCACCATGCCGGACGGGCAGGGGCAGGCGGCGACCTTTCCGCTGGGCACCGCCGAGCGCATCGAGGTCTTGCGCGGTCCCTTCTCGAGCCTGTACGGCAACGCCGCCGGCGGCGTCATCGTCGTGCAGACCCGGGACGGACCGGAGGTGCCGACGGCGGGCATCGACCTCTACTACGGCCGCTACGACACCTGGCGCAGCGCCTTCCGGTTCGGCGGGCAGTGGGGCCGCGTCAACGGCATCGGCGAGCTCTCGCGGTTCGAGACCGACGGGTACCGAGAGCACAGCGCGGCCGTGCGCGATCACCTGAATGCGAAGCTTCGCCTGCGCGTCTCGCCGGACACCGCGGTCACCGTGGTGGCGAACAGCCTACGCCAGCCCGACACCCAGGATCCGCTCGGCCTGACGCGCGAGCAGTTCAAGGAAGATCCCCGTCAGGCGGTCGACAGCGCCATTCTTTTCGATACGCGCAAGACGGTCGAGCAGGACCAGGCCGGCGTCACCCTCGGCCATCGGATCGGCGCCGGGCGGGTGGAGGCGACCGTCTACGGCGGGCAGCGCTTCGTCGAGCAGTTCCTTGCCATTCCGCTCGCCACGCAGAGCGCGGCGACGCATTCCGGGGGCGTGGTCGACCTCGACCGGGACTATGGCGGAGGGGCTCTCAGGTACTCCGTAGACGTCGGCGCAGCGAAGCTTTCGGTCGGGCTCGAGTACGAATCCATGGAGGAGCGGCGCAGGGGCTTTCTCAACCTGAACGGGGAGGCGGGGGCGCTCAAGCGCGACGAAGACAACAAGGTGACGAGCACGGATGTCTACGGCCAGGCGGAATGGCAGGCCTCGGAGCGCCTGTCCCTGCACGCCGGCGCACGCCGCAGCCGCGTCCGGTTCACCTCCGACGACGACTTCATCGTGCCGGGCACGGCGAACGGCAACGACAGCGGCTCGCGGACGTTCCGGGAGACGACGCCCGTGGCGGGCGTCCTGTACCGCGTGAACCGCACGACGAGCCTCTACGGCACGGTGGGCCGAGGCTTCGAGACGCCGACCTTCGTGGAGCTCGCCTATCGGCCCGCGGGTGGCGGAAGCGGGCTCAACTTCGACCTCGATGCGAGCCGCAGCCGGCATGCGGAGCTCGGGATCAAGACGCTCGTCGCCGGGTGGCTGCGCCTCAACGCGGCGCTCTTCGACATCGACACGAAGGACGAGATCGTGGTCGAGCAGAACACCGGCGGCCGGGCGACCTTCAAGAACGCCGGCAAGACGGACCGGCGAGGCCTCGAGCTGGCGGCGGAGACCGCGCTCGGCGGTCCGCTCGAGGCGCGCATCGCGTACACCTTTCTGGATGCCACCTTCCGGGACGACTTCTCCACGGTGGCCGGCCTGCCGGCCGCGCCGGTGATCGTGGAGGGCGGCAACCGCCTGCCCGGGGTGCCGCGGAACCAGCTCTTCGCGGAGCTGCGCTACCGGGGCGCGGGCTTCTTCGCCTCCGTGGAAGCGTTGCACCGCTCGCGGGTGGCGGTCAACGACCTCAATTCCGAGTTCGCGCCCGGGTTCACGGTCTACGGGCTGGCCGCCGGCCTCATGCAGGAGGGACGCGACTGGAGCCTGACGGAGTTCGTGCGGATCGATAACCTGACCGACCGCAACTATGCCGGCTCCGTGATCGTGAACGACGGCAACGGCCGCTACTACGAGCCCTCGCCGCGGCGCAGCACGGCGGTCGGCATCCAGGCTGCCCTGCGATATTAGGACTATCCCTCGTCTTCCCGTCATTTGGCAGGCGTAGGATTCGCTCCCCCCGCACCCAAGGAGGCGACTCCGATGAAGAACCCAACAGGCATCGCGCTGGCCGCCGCGATCGCGGCGGCCTTCACTCTTCCTGCCCACGCCCAGGACAAGCCGAAGCCGCCGGCCTGGAAGCAGGGCATGCCCGCAAGCATGGCGGACTCGAAGCTTGCGCCGCACCCCGGCAAGATGACCGAGACGCCGGCGAGCGAGATTCCCGTCTCGAAGCTCAAGGTGCCGAAAGGCTTCAAGGTGGAGCTCTGGGCGAGCGGCATGCCGGGCGCGCGCGCCATGGCCGTCTCGCGGGACGGCAAGAAGGTCTACCTCGGAACGCGCGCCATCGGCCGCGTCTACGAGGTGACCGACGAAGGCGGCAAGCGCACCGTGCGCACCGTCGCCGACAAGCTGACGCAGCCCGCCGGGGTCGCGCTGAACGGCGACGACCTCTACGTCTTCGCGATCGACAAGGTGCTGCGCTTCGACGGCATCGTCAAGGATCCGGGCGCGAAGGCCGTCGACATGACGGAGAAGTTCGACCTGCCGAAGGAGCAGCACCACAACTGGAAGTACGTCGCCTTCGGCCCCGACAAGAAGCTCTATGTGCCGTTCGGCGCGCCGTGCAACATCTGCGAGCCGCCGCCCGAGTACGCGCAGATCCGCCGCTACAACCCCGACGGAAGCGGCAAGGAGGTCGTGGCGCGCGGCGTGCGGAACTCCGTCGGCTTCGACTGGCACCCGAAGACGAAGGAGCTCTGGTTCACCGACCACGGCCGCGACTGGGCCGGCGACGACGGCCCGCAGGACGAGCTGAACCGCCTTGCCAAGCCGGGCGCGAACTTCGGCTTCCCGTACTGCCACGCGAAGGGCGTCGCCGATCCCGACTTCAAGAAGCAGGACGCCTGCAAGGGCGTCACCCTGCCGGTCACGCTCATGGGTCCGCACGCCGCCGCCATGGGCATCAAGTTCTACACCGGGAAGATGTTCCCGAAGGAGTACCAGAACGTCGCCTTCGTCGCGCGCAAGGGCTCGTGGAACCGGACGAAGCCCATGGGCTTCGACGTGGTGACCGTTCGCGCCGGCGCCGACGGGAAGGACGCGAAGGTGACGCCGTTCATGACCGGCTTCAACGAGGGGAAGGACAGCTACAAGTTCTGGGGCCGGCCGGCGTACGTCGCGCAGATGCCCGACGGCGCGCTGCTCGTCTCCGACGAGCAGGTGGGCGCGATCTACCGCGTGAGCTACCAGAAGTCCGCCGCGGCGAAAG
>CAYWSG010000009.1:30734-57076 GCA_964461055.1 uncultured Enterobacteriaceae bacterium
GCGCCCGATCCGTGCGCGAGCTGCCATGGCGCCGGCGGCAACTCGACGACGCCGGGCATCCCCTCCATCGCCGGGCAGCCGCAGCTCTTCCTCGAAAACCAGCTGATCCTCTTTCGCGAAGGGCTCCGCCGCTCGGAGGCGATGGAGCCCGTGGTGAAGGGGATGAAAGACGCCGAGATCGTCGTGCTCGCGAAGCGCTTCGCCGCGCTCCCGCCGAAGCGAGCGACGCAGTCGGCGCCCGACCCGGCGCTCGCACGGACGGGCCGGGCGCTCGCGAAGAAGCTCCATTGCGGCTCCTGCCACGTGCCGGACTTCCGCGGCCAGAACCAGATCCCGCGCCTCGCCGGCCAGCGCGAGGAATACCTCGTCGCCGAGATGCGCGCCTACCGCGACGGCAAGCGTACCGGCGGCGACACGATCATGTCATCGGTGCTCTACGGCGTGACCGACGGCGAGATCGACGCGCTCGCGCACTTCCTCGCTCACCTGCCGCCTTCTTCGCGTGCGCGAAGATAGGCCTCGATGTCGCGGGCATTGAACCAGGAGAGGTCCTTGTCGAGCGCCTCGCCGACGAGCTTCTCCACTTCCTTGCCGAGCTGCTTGCGCATCATGCCGAGGAAGCGGGGCGGCGCGATGAGGAAGAGCCGGTCGTAGCGGCGCTCGATGCGCGCCTTGTCGAGGAAGCGGCCGATCTCTCGCGAGAAGTTCTCCGCCTCGATCTCGGCCTGGCGGGTCTCCTCGCGGTCGTTCGCGGGGCCGCTCGTCGCGACCCGGCCCGGCTTGCCGACGCCGCCGTGCCCGCTGAACCGGGCGTGCCCGTCGGTGCGCAGCTCGCGGTCGTTCATGCGGCCCTTGGGGTTGACGAAGTCCTGGATTTCCTCCAGCCGGTGGCGGCCCGAAACTTGCAACACCCTCGCCCGGCTGGCGTCGCCGGACACGATCCATGTGGTAGCCATGCTGCTTTGAACGGTCCGGGACCCGGTTGGTTCTAACCGCCATGGACAGAATCCTCATCGGCGGCGCGGTCGGCGCGCTCGCCATGTACTTCCTGGACCCTGCCGAGGGGCGGCGCCGCCGCGCGCGCACGCGGGACCGCTTCTCGCGCGCCGCGCGGGTCGTCAACGAGGCCGGGCGCGTCACCGCGCGCGACACGGCGCACCGCGCGCAGGGCGTCATCGCGAGCGCCGGAAAGCTCTTCCGCGCCGACGAGGCGAGCGACGAGGTGCTGACCGGCCGCGTGCGCGCGGCGCTCGGGCGCGTCGTGTCGCATCCGCACGCGATCGAGGTCTTCGTCGACCGCGGCTACGTCGATCTCTCGGGGCCGATCCTCGCCGACGAGGTGCGCCCGCTTCTCGCCCGCGTACGCGAGGTGCCGGGCGTGCGCGGCGTCAGCGACCACCTGACGGTGCACCGCGATGCCGAGCACATCTCCGCCCTGCAGGGCGGCGTGCCGCGGCACGGCGAGCGCTTCGAGCTCCTCCAGGACAACTGGTCCCCCGCCGCGCGCCTGATGACGGGCGCGCTTGCCGGAGGCCTCATGCTGCGCGGCGCGCGCTCCGAGGGCCCCGTCGGCCCGCTCCTCGCGCTTTCCGGCGCGGCGCTCCTCGTCCGCGCGGTGACCAACCGCGATTTCGCGACGCTCCTCGGGCTGGGCGGGCGCGGCATCACGGTGCAGAAGGTGATCAACGTGGCCGCGCCGCCGCAGCGCGTCTTCGAGTTCTGGACCGACTACCAGAACTTCCCGCGCTTCATGTCCAAGGTCCGCGACGTGCAGCGCGTGGCCGACGGGCGCTCGCGCTGGACGGTGGCCGGCCCGGCCGGCGTGCCGGTGCACTGGACCGCCCAGGTCACGCGCCTCGAGCCGGGTCGCCTGATCGAGTGGCGCGCCACCGGCAACTCGTCCGTGCGCCACGAAGGGAGCGTGCGCTTCGACCCCTCGCAGAAGGCGGGCGCGAGCGGCGGCACGCGGATCACCGTGCGCATGCGCTACTTCCCGCCGGCGGGCGCCTTCGGCCATGCCGTGGCGACGCTCTTCGGCGCGGACCCGAAGGCCGAGATGGACGCCGATCTCCTGCGGATGAAGACGATGATCGAGACCGGCCACCGGCCGCACGACGCCGCGCGGCCGGCTCCCGACTGATCCCCGGCTACGCCGCCGCGGCCTTGGCGGGGCCGGCCTTGCCGATGAGCTCCCGCAGCACGTAGGGCAGGATGCCGCCGTGGCGGTAGTAGTCGACCTCGACGGCGGTGTCGATGCGCGACTTCACGCGCACCTGCTGCTCCTCGCCGGAAGGCCGGCGGATGACGACCGTGAGCTCCTGCTGCGGGCGCAGGTCGTCGAGGCCGACGATGTCGATCGTCTCGTCGCCCTTCAGCCCGAGCGATTGCGCGGAATCCGCGCCGAGGAACTGCAGCGGCAGCACGCCCATGCCGACGAGGTTGGAGCGGTGGATGCGCTCGAAGCTGCGCGCGATCACCGCCTTGACGCCGAGGAGCTGGGTGCCCTTCGCCGCCCAGTCGCGCGACGAGCCGGTGCCGTATTCCTCGCCGCCGAAGACGACCGTCGGCGTGCCGTCGGCGATGTACTTCATCGCCGCGTCGTAGATCGGCATCTTCTCGTTCCCGTAGAGGGTCACGCCGCCCTCGGTACCCGGCAGCATGAGGTTCTTGATGCGCACGTTGGCGAAAGTGCCGCGCATCATGACCTCGTGGTTGCCGCGGCGGGCGCCGTAGCTGTTGAAGTCGGCGACCGCCACGTCGTTCTCCTGCAGGTACAGGCCGGCGGGGGAGGTGGGCTTGATCGATCCGGCCGGCGAGATGTGGTCGGTGGTCACCGAGTCGCCGAAGATGCCGAGGATGCGGGCGTTCCGGATGTCGCCGGGCTGCTCGGGCGTCATGGAGAAGCCGGCGAAGAACGGCGGCTCGGCGATGTACGTGGAGCTCGGCCAGCTGTAGACCTCGCCCGTCGGCGCGGAAATCGCTTTCCAGAGCGGGCTCGACTCGCCGAGGTTCGAGTACAGGCGCTGGAACGTGGGCGCGTCCATGGCGAGCTTCATCAGTGCGCGCACTTCCTCGGCGCTCGGCCAGATGTGGCCGATGTAGACGTCCTCGCCGCTCTTCGAGCGGCCGATCGGCTCGGTGCGGAAGTCCTTGAGCATCGTCCCGGCGATCGCGTACGCGACCACGAGGGGCGGCGAGGCGAGGAAGTTGGCGCGGATGTTCGGGTGGATACGCGCCTCGAAGTTGCGGTTGCCGGAGAGCACCGCCGCGCAGACGAGGTCGTTCTTGAGGATCGCCTCCTCGATCGCCGGCGCGAGCGGGCCGGCGTTGCCGATGCAGGTGGTGCAGCCGTAGGCGGCGACCGAGAAGCCGAGCTTCTCGAGGTAGGGAAGGAGGCCCGCCTTGGCGAGGTACTCGGTGACCACGCGCGAGCCGGGCGCGAGCGAGGTCTTCACGTGCGGCTTGACGCTGAGGCCGAGCTCGACCGCCTTCTTGGCGAGCAGGCCCGCGGCGAGGAGCACGCCCGGGTTGGAGGTGTTGGTGCAGGAGGTGATTGCCGCGATCAGCACGTCGCCGTTGCCGATGTCGATGCCGTCGGCGGTGCGGAAGCGCTTGTTCAGGTCCTCGGCGCGCTTGGCGAAGCCGTTCTCCGCCACGGGCTTGGAGAAGAGCCCGGTAAAGGTGCTCTTGACGCGGTCGAGATCGATGCGGTCCTGCGGCCGCTTGGGGCCGGCGAGCGACGGATAGATCGTCGACAGGTCGAGCTCGAGGACCTGCGAGTAGTCGATCTGCCCGGCGTGCGGCATGCCGAAGAGGCCCTGCGCCTTGAAGTAGGCGGCGAGCGCCTCGCCCTTCTCGGCGCGCCCGGTGCCGCGGAAGTACTCGATGGTGCGCTCGTCGACGGGGAAGAAGCCCATCGTCGCGCCGTACTCGGGCGACATGTTGGCGAGCGTCGCGCGGTCGGGAACCGACAGCGATTCGGTGCCCTCGCCGAAGTACTCGACGAACTTGCCGACCACCTTGGCCTTGCGCAGCATCTCGGTCACGGTCAGCACGAGGTCGGTGGCCGTGCACGCCGGATGCAGCTTGCCCTTGAGGTGCACGCCCACCACGTCGGGCGTGAGGAAATAGACCGGCTGGCCGAGCATCCCGGCCTCCGCCTCGATGCCGCCGACGCCCCAGCCGACCACGCCGATGCCGTTGATCATCGTCGTGTGGCTGTCCGTGCCGACCAGCGTGTCGGGATAGCAGATGCCGTCCTTGCCGCGGTGCACGCCGGGGGCGAGGTACTCCAGGTTCACCTGGTGGCAGATGCCGATGCCCGGCGGCACGACCTTGAACGTATCGAACGCCTGCATGCCCCACTTCATGAACTGGTAGCGCTCCTCGTTGCGCTTGAACTCGAGCTTCATGTTGAGGTCGAGGGCGTTCTTCGTGGCGTAGTGGTCGACCTGCACCGAGTGATCGACCACGAGGTCGACCGGGACGAGCGGCTCCACCACCTTGGGGTCCTTGCCCATGTTTTTCGCCACGCCGCGCATGGCGGCGAGGTCGCAGAGGAGCGGCACGCCGGTGAAGTCCTGCAGCAGGATGCGCGCGACGACGAACGGGATCTCCTCCGTGCGCTGCGCGACCGGCTGCCAGCCGGCGAGCTGGCGCACGTGCGCCTCGGTGACCTTCCTGCCGTCGCAGTTCCTCAGCACCGACTCCAGCACGATCCGGATCGACACGGGAAGCCGCTCGAGCGGCAGGCCGAGCTTCTTGCCGAGGGCGGGCAGGGAGTAGAGCTTGCCGTGCGGGAAGCTCTGGAGGGTATCTGCGAATGCGTGGGCCATGGCGATTCCTTCAGATGACGAACAGGTCGACGAACTCGTCCACCGGGGTCTTCTCGAGCCTCGCGCGGTCCATGCAGACGTCGAGAATCGCCTGCTGGCGCGCCGCGGGCAGGCGGCGGGCGAGGTTGGTCTTGAACTTCTCCACGAGCACGGGCATGCCTTCCTTGCGCCGGCGCTTGTGGCCGATCGGGTACTCGACCACCACCTCCTTCAGCTTCCTGCCGTCCTTGAAGGTGACGGTGAGCCCGTTGGCGATCGAGCGCTTCTTCGGATCGTGGTAGTCCTTCGTGAAGCGCCTGTCTTCGAAGCAGGTGATTTTCTTTCTCAGGGCATCGATCTTCGGGTTCCTCGCCACCTCGTCCTCGTAATCCGCAGCCGTCAGGCGGCCGAAGAGGAGGGGGATCGCGACCATGTACTGGATGCAGTGGTCGCGGTCGGCCGGGTTGTGGAGTGGGCCCTGCTTGTCGATGATGCGGATGGCCGCCTCGTGGGTGCGGATCCTCACGCTCTTGATGTCCTCGGCGCTGCGCCCCATCGCCCGCATCTGCTCGTGGATCTGCATCGCCGCTTCCACGGCGGTCTGCGCGTGGAATTCGGCGGGGAAGGAGATCTTGAAGAGGACGTTCTCCATCACGTAGCTGCCGAACCGGCGCGGGAAGGTGAAGGGCCTGCCCTTGAAGAGGACATCGTAGAAGCCCCAGGTCTTCGCCGTGAGCACGGACGGATAGCCCATCTCGCCCGTCTTGGAGATGAGCGCGAGGCGCACGCCGCGCGAGGTGGCGTCGCCCGCGGCCCAGCTCTTGCGGGAGCCCGTGTTGGGCGCGTGCCGATAGGTGCGCAGCGCCTGGCCGTCGACCCAGGCCTGCGAGATGGCGTTGACCACCTGGTCGTAGGTGCAGCCCAGCATGTGCGCCACGACCGCGGTGGTCGCGACCTTCACCAGCACCACATGGTCGAGGCCGACGCGGTTGAAGCTGTTCTCGAGCGCGATCACGCCCTGGATCTCGTGCGCCTTGATCATGGCGGTCAGCACGTCGCGCATGACGAGCTGGCGCGTCTGGTTGCGCGAGATCCAGTCCGCCGTGGCGAGGATGCCGCCGAGGTTGTCGGACGGGTGCCCCCATTCGGCCGCGAGCCAGGTGTCGTTGAAGTCGAGCCAGCGGATCATGGCGCCGAGGTTGAACGCCGCCTGCACCGGGTCGAGCTGGAACGAGGTGCCCGGCACCTTGGCACCGTTCGGAACGATCGTCCCGGGGTCGATGGGGCCGAGCAGCTTCGTGCAGGCGGGGTATTCGAGCGCCTCCAGCCCGCAGCCGAGCGTGTCCATCAGGCAGTAGCGGGCCGTCTCGTACGCCTCCTCGCTCTTGATCTGGTACTTGGTCGCGTAGTCGGCGATGAGGGTGAGAACCTTGTCGGGCTTGGGCCGGACGTTCGAGATGCGGGAAGACATCGGGTGGCTCGTCTTTTCCTTATTGGCTTTGCCCGGAGCTTTGCCCGAAGCTCTCCTCAGGCTGCGGGGCAGGGCTGGGCGGGGCGTTGTCGTCGTGCTCGAAGCTCCATTCGTAGCCGCCCGCGGCCTTGAAGACATGCTCGGCGCCGCCGGCACGGGGGGCATGGCGCATCGAAGGGTGCGGCGAGCGCTCGTCGGGCTTCTTGTCCCACCAGATGGCGCGGCCGCGGCGCTGCGACTCGATCTCCTCCGGGTGCTCCGCGAGGAACTTGCGCATGAACTTGGTCAGGTCGGACTCGTACATGTCAGCGCTTCTCCAGCGGAACCCACGGGCGATTCTCGGGCCCGGTGTAGTTCGCGCTCGGCCGGATGATCTTGCCGTCGGCGCGCTGCTCGATCACGTGCGCCGACCAGCCGCTCGTGCGCGAGAGGACGAAGAGCGGCGTGAAGTGCAGCGTCGGCACCCCCATGCAGCTGTAGGACACGGCGCTGAACCAGTCGAGGTTGGCGAACATCTTCTTCTCCGCCCACATCACGCGCTCGATGCGGTCGGCGATCTCGTACTGGGTCATGTCGCCGGCCGAGCGCGACAGCCGCTCGGCGACGGCCTTGATGACCTTGTTCCTCGGGTCGCCGGTCGTGTAGACCGGGTGGCCGAAGCCGATGACGATCTCCTTGCGCGCCATGCGCGCGCGGATGTCCTTCTCCGCCTCGTCGGCGTTGCGGTAGCGCTTCTGGATCTCGTCGGACACCTCGTTCGCGCCGCCGTGCTTCGGCCCGCGCAGCGCGCCGATGCCGCCGGTGATGGCCGAGTACATGTCCGAGCCCGTGCCGGCGATGACCCGGCAGGTGAACGTGCTCGCGTTGAACTCGTGCTCCGCATAGAGGATGAGCGAGGTGTGCATGGCGCGCACCCACTCGGGGCTCGGCTTTTTCTGGTGGAGGAGGTGCAGGTAGTGGCCGCCGATCGAGTCGTCGTCGGTCTGCGTCTCGATCCTCTTCCCGCTGAAGACGAAGTGGTGCCAGTAGAGGAGCGCCGAGCCGAGGCAGGCCATCAGCCGGTCGGCGATCGCGCGGGCGCCCTCGGCGCCATGGTCTTCCTTTTCCGGCTCCAGCGTGCCGAGCACCGAGACCGCCGTTCGCATCACGTCCATGGGATGCGCCGTCCTGGGGAGCTGCTCCAGCACGGCCCGCAGGGGCGCGGGAAGCGACCGGAGGCTTTGCAGCTTCTTCTTGTAGGCGCTCAGCTCGCTTCTCGTGGGAAGCTTCTCGTGCACCAGCAGGTAGGCGACTTCCTCGAACTCGGCCTCGTCGGCGAAGTCGAGGATGTCGTAGCCGCGGTAGTGCAGGTCGTTGCCCGAGCGGCCCACCGTGCAAAGCGCGGTGTTGCCCGCGGCGACGCCGGAGAGGGCGACGGATTTCTTCGGCTTCGGAAGCACTTCGCTCATGCGGTCTTTCCCTTGGAGAACAGCTCGTCCAGCTTCTTTTCGTAGGCGTGGTAGTCGAGGAACTCGTAGAGCTCGTCACGCGTCTGCATCGTGTCGAGCACGCTCTTCTGCGTGCCTTCCTTGCGCACCGTGCGGTAGACGTTGAGCGCGGCCTTGTTCATCGCGCGGAAGGCCGACAGCGGGTAGAGCGCGAGGGCGACGTCCGCCGAGCGCAGCTCGTCCAGCGTGAAAAGGGGCGTCTTGCCGAACTCGGTGATGTTGGCGAGCACGGGGACCTTCACCGCCTCGGCGAAGCGCTTGTAGGTCTGCAGGTCCGTCACGGCCTCCGGGAACACCATGTCGGCGCCCGCCTCGACGTAGGCCACGGCACGCGCGATGCCGGCGTCCACGCCCTCGGACGCAATGCCGTCGGTGCGCGCCATGACGACGAACGCGGGATCGGTGCGCGCGTCGACGGCGGCCTTGATGCGATCGCACATCTCCTGGGTGGAGACGAGCTCCTTGCCCGGCCGGTGGCCGCAGCGCTTGGCGCCGACCTGGTCCTCGATGTGCATGGCGCCCGCGCCGAACTTGATGAGCGAGCGCGTGGTGCGCGCCACGTTGAAGGCGCTCGCGCCGAACCCCGTGTCGACGTCGACGAGGAGCGGCAGCTCGCACACGTCTGTGATGCGCCGGATGTCGGTGAGGACGTCGTCGAGGTTCGAGATGCCGAGGTCCGGCAGGCCGAGCGAGCCGGCGGCGACGCCGCCGCCGGAAAGGTAGATCGCCCGGTAGCCCGTGCGCTGCGCGAGGAGCGCGTGGTAGGCGTTGATGGCGCCGATGACCTGGAGCGGCCGCTCGGCCTCGAGTGCCTCGCGGAATCTGCGGCCGGCGCTCATGCTACTTCAGCAGGTCCTGGATGCCGGCGCGCTCTTCGTGGAGCTCCTTCAGCGTCGCATCCATGCGCTTGCGCGCGAACTCGCTGATCTCGAGCCCCTTGACGATCTCGTAGCGCCCGTCCCTGCACGTGACCGGGTAGCCGTACAGCACGCCCTCCGGGATTCCGTAGCTGCCGTCGGAGGGCACGCCCATCGAGACCCAGTCGCCCTCCCGCGTGCCCTTGATCCAGTCGCGCACGTGGTCGATGGCGGCGCTGGCCGCGCTCGCTGCGGAGGAGAGGCCGCGCGCCTCGATGATCGCCGCGCCGCGCTTCTGCACCGTGGGGATGAACGTCTGCTCGAGCCAGGCCTGGTCGTTGATCATCGGCCAGACCTTCTTGCCCGCGCCGCCCTCGTGGACTTCGGCGTGGAAGAGGTCCGGATACTGGGTGGCCGAGTGGTTGCCCCACACGGCCATCCGGCGGATGGCGCTGACGGGCTTTCCGAGCTTCCGGGCCACCTGGGAGACGGCCCGGTTGTGGTCGAGCCGCATCATGGCAGTGAACTGCGTCGGCTTCAGGCTCTTCGCGTTCTTCATGGCGATGAGGCAGTTGGTGTTGGCCGGGTTGCCCACGACCAGCACCTTCACGTCGCGGCTCGCGACGCGGTCGAGCGCCTGGCCCTGCGGCGCGAAGATCCTGCCGTTCGCTTCAAGCAGATCCTTGCGCTCCATGCCGGGCCCGCGCGGGCGGGCGCCGACGAGGAGCGCCACGTCGGCGTCCTTGAAAGCGACCATGGGGTCGGACGTGGCGACCATGCCCTGCAGCAGGGGGAAGGCGCAGTCGTCGAGCTCCATCATGACGCCCTTCAGCGCCTTCTGGGCCTTCTCGTCCGGGATCTCGAGCAGCTGCAGGATGACGGGCCGGTCCTTGCCGAGCATCTCGCCGCTGGCGATGCGAAAGAGGAGGCTGTAGCCGATCTGGCCGGCGGCGCCGGTCACGGCGACGCGAACGGGAGCATTGGACATGGAGGGGTTCTCTGGAAGGGAAGACAACGTGCATTTCATTTTAGCGCAGCGGGTCAATGCCAAGCGCAGCTATAATCGATACAGTGCCGGGTAGGCCCCGGCGCCATCCACGAAGCTCATGACGATCACCGCGGCCGCCAAGAAACGTCGCCCGAAGTACCTCAGCCTGCCTGCGATCCTCTTCGAGATCCGGCTCCCTCTGCCCGCGCTGGTCTCCATCCTGCACCGCATCTCCGGGCTCCTGCTCGTGCTGCCCATGACGGCGTGGCTCCTCTACCTCCTCGACGCAAGCCTCGCTTCGCCGGAGGGCTTCGAGGAGGTGCGCGGGCAGTATCTCCGGCAGCCGCTCGTCAAGCTCGGCCTCATCGTCTTCGCCTGGGCGTTCTTCCATCACCTCTGCGCCGGCATCCGCTTCCTGCTGCTCGACCTCGACAAGGGCATCCAGCTGCCCGCGGCGCGCGCGACGAGCGTCGCGGTCCTGGCCGTGAGCCTGCTTCTCACGGCGGTCTTCGCGGTGGCGCTATGGTGAGCCGGATCATCACGGGCGCCCACTACGGGCTGCGCGACTGGCTCGCGCAGCGCATCACCGCCGCCATCATGGCGGCGTACTCGGTCATCCTCGCCATCGTGCTGCTCACCGGGCAGCCGATGAGCTACCCGGTCTGGCGCGACCTCTTCGCCCAGGGCTGGATGCGGGTGGCGACGCTGCTCTTCGCGGTCAGCCTCGCCTGGCACGCGTGGGTGGGCATGCGCGACATCCTGATGGACTACGTGAAGCCCACGGCGGCGCGCCTCGGGCTCGAGATCCTGACGCTCCTGCTCCTTGCCGTGTATCTCGGCTGGACGGTGCAGATCCTGTGGAGGTGACGTGAGTCTCCCCGTGCGCAGATTCGATGCCATCGTGGTGGGGGCCGGCGGTTCGGGCATGCGCGCGGCGCTCGAGCTCGCGCGCGCGAACCTCAAGGTGGCGGTGCTCTCGAAGGTGTTCCCGACGCGCTCGCACACCGTGGCGGCGCAGGGCGGCATCGCGGCCCCGCTCGCCAACTCCACCGAGGACAACTGGCACTGGCACATGTACGACACGGTGAAGGGCTCCGACTATCTCGGGGACCAGGACGCCATCGAGTACATGTGCCGCCGGGCGATCGAGGTCGTGGTCGAGCTCGAGCACATGGGCATGCCGTTCGACCGCCTGGAGAACGGCAGGATCTACCAGCGCCCGTTCGGCGGCCACACCCAGAACTACGGCAGCAACAAGATGGCGATGCGCGCCTGCGCCGCGGCCGACCGCACCGGGCACGCCATGCTGCACACCCTCTACCAGCAGAACGTGCGGGCCAACACGCAGTTCTTCGTCGAGTGGATGGCGCTCGATCTCATCCGCGACCCGCAGGACGGCGCGGTGGTCGGCGTCACCGCGCTCGAGATGGAGACGGGCGAGGTCTCGATCTTCCAGGCGAAGTCGACGCTGCTCGCCACCGGCGGCGCCGGGCGCATCTACTGGGCGACGACGAACGCCTTCATCAACACGGGCGACGGGCTCGGCATGGCGGCGAGGGCGGGCCTGCCGCTCGAGGACATGGAGTTCTGGCAGTTCCATCCGACCGGCGTCGCCGGCGCCGGCGTGCTCATCACCGAAGGCGTGCGCGGCGAGGGCGGATACCTGCTCAACAAGGACGGCGAGCGCTTCATGGAGCGCTACGCGCCGAACGCCAAGGACCTCGCGAGCCGCGACGTCGTGTCGCGCGCCATGACCACCGAGATCAAGGAAGGCCGCGGCTGCGGCGAGCACGGCGACTACGTGCTCCTCAAGCTCGACCACCTCGGCCCCGAGGTCATCATGCAGCGCCTGCCGGGGATCCGCGAGATCGCCATCAAGTTCGCCAGCGTCGATCCGATCCGCGACCCGATTCCGGTCGTGCCGACGGCGCACTACCAGATGGGCGGCATTCCGGCGAACTACATGGGGCAGGTGGTCGTGCCCGAGGGCGCGAGCAAGGAGGCGATCGTCCCGGGGCTCTACGCCGCCGGCGAGTGCTCGTGCGTCTCGGTCCACGGCGCGAACCGCCTCGGCACGAACTCGCTCCTCGACCTGGTGGTGTTCGGCAAGGCCGCGGGCGAGCAGATGATCAAGGACATGCGCGCGCAGCCCTCGCCGCATCGCAACCTGCCGAAGGACGCGGGCGAGGCGACGCGGGCGCGGCTCGCGCGGCTCGATTCGGCCACGTCCGGCGAGCGCGTGGTGGACGTCATGACGGACCTGCGCCGCGCCATGCAGGCCCATTGCGGCGTGTTCCGCTTCCCGGAGGATCTCGCCGAGGGCGTGCGCAAGGTGCAGGAGATCGCCGAGCGCTCGAAGCGCGTCTTCATCGCCGACCGGAGCAAGGTCTTCAACACCGCGCGCGTGGAGGCGCTGGAGCTCGACAACCTGATCGAGACGGCCCTCGCGACCGTGGTCTCGGCCGAGGCGCGCAAGGAAAGCCGCGGCGCTCACGCGCGCAGCGACTTCCCCGATCGCGACGATGCCGGGTGGATGAAGCACACGCTGTGGTACAAGGAAGGCAACCGCCTGGAGTACAAGCCGGTGCATTTGAAGCCGCTCTCGGTCGAGCCTTTCGAGCCGAAAGTCCGGACCTACTGAGATGCGAGCCCCGAACCGCCGATGAAGCTTTCCATCTACCGCTACGACCCCGACCGCGACGAGAAGCCGTACCTGCAGGATTTCGAGGTGAAGCTCGAGGAGTCCGACCGGATGCTGCTCGATGCGCTGGTGAAGGCGAAGGCGCAGGACGACTCGCTCGCCTTCCGGCGCTCCTGCCGTGAGGGCGTCTGCGGCTCCGATGCGATGAACATCAACGGCAAGAACGGCCTCGCCTGCGTCACCAAGGTCGCCGACCTGCCCGAGCACGTCACGCTGCGGCCGCTGCCCGGGCTGCCGGTGATCCGCGACCTGATCGTCGACATGACGCAGTTCTTCAAGCAGTACCACTCGATCAAGCCCTACCTGGTGAACGACACGCCGGCGCCGGAGCGCGAGCGGCTGCAGAGCCCGCAGGAGCGCGACCAGCTGAACGGCCTGTACGAGTGCATCCTGTGCGCCTGCTGCTCCACCGCCTGCCCGTCGTTCTGGTGGAATCCCGACAAGTTCGTCGGCCCGGCGGGGCTCCTGCAGGCCTACCGCTTCCTCGCCGACTCGCGCGACCAGATCACCTCCGAGCGCCTGGACAACCTGGAAGACCCGTACCGGCTCTTCCGCTGCCACACCATCATGAACTGCGTCGACGTGTGCCCGAAGGGCCTCAACCCGACGCGCGCCATCAACCACATCAAGGACCTGCTGGTGAAGCGCGCGGTGTGATGCCATGGACCGCGTCACGCACGAAAGGCTCCGGTGGCGGTGCCGGCGAGGGCTCCTGGAGCTCGACCTCGTGCTCGCGCGGTTCCTGGAAGCGAATGCCCTGGAGGGCGCCGAGCTCGCCGCGTTCGAGGCGCTGCTCGAGCTGCCCGACAACGAGCTCTGGGACCTCGTCGCCGGGCGCAGCGACCGGCTCGCGCCCGGAATGACCGAAATCGTGGCGCGCCTGCGCGCCGCCTAAGCCGAGTGAAGACCATGGACAAGAAAGCGACGCTCACACTTCCCGACGGCAAGTCCCTCGAGTTTCCCGTGCTGCCCGGCAGCGTCGGCCCCGATGTCATCGACATCCGCACGCTCTACGGGCGCTCGGGGATGTTCACCTACGACCCGGGGTTCCTCTCGACGGCGAGCTGCAGCTCGACCATCACGTACATCGACGGCGACGCCGGCGTGCTCCTTTACCGGGGCTACCCGATCGAGCAGCTCGCCGAGCAGTGCGACTTCCTCGAGGTGTGCTACCTGCTCCTGAACGGCGAGCTCCCCAGCCGCCGCCAGCGCGACGAATTCGACACCATCGTCACCCGGCACACGATGGTGCACGAGCAGATCGCGCGCTTCTTCCAGGGCTTCCGCCGCGACGCGCATCCGATGGCGGTGATGGTGGGCGTGGTGGGGGCGCTCTCGGCGTTCTACCACGACGCGCTCGACATCAACGACCCGCACCATCGCCTCGTCGCCGCCTTCCGCCTGATCGCGAAGATGCCGACCATCGTCGCGATGAGCTACAAGTACTCGATCGGCCAGCCGTTCATGTACCCGAAGAACGACCTCTCGTACACGGCGAACTTCATGCGCATGATGTTCGGCGTGCCGGCCGAGGAGTACCAGGTGAACGAGGTGCTGGTGCGCGCGCTCGACCGCATCTTCATCCTGCACGCCGACCACGAGCAGAACGCCTCGACCTCGACGGTGCGCCTGTGCGGCTCCTCGGGCGCGAACCCCTACGCGTGCATCGCCGCCGGCATCGCCTCGCTCTGGGGTCCGGCGCACGGCGGCGCGAACGAGGCCTGCCTGCAGATGCTGGAGGAGATCGGCGACGTCTCCAGGGTGGGCGAGTTCATCAAGAAGGCGAAGGACAAGAACTCCAACGTGCGCCTGATGGGCTTCGGCCACCGCGTCTACAAGAACTACGACCCGCGCGCCAAGCTCATGCGCGAGACCTGCCACGAGGTGCTCGGCGAGCTCGGCCTGCAGAACGACCGGCTCTTCAAGCTCGCGCTCGCGCTCGAGAAGATCGCGCTCGAGGACGACTACTTCGTCAGCCGCAAGCTCTATCCGAACGTCGACTTCTACTCGGGCATCGTGCAGCGCGCCCTCGGCATCCCGGTCTCCATGTTCACCTGCATCTTCTCCCTTGCGCGCACCGTCGGCTGGATCGCGCAGTGGCAGGAGATGATCTCCGACCCCGAGTACAAGATCGGCCGCCCGCGCCAGCTCTACAAGGGCGCGAACCGGCGCGAGGTGAAGCCGATCGACCAGCGCTAGCGCGGCAGGAGGATTCGGCCATGATGAAAGCGTTCCTGGAAAGCTCCTACCTCTTCGGCGGCAACGCGCCGTTCATCGAGGACCTCTACGAGAAGTACCTCGTGAACCCGCAGTCGGTGCCCGACGAATGGCGCGAGTACTTCGACCGCATGCAGGTCCTTCCCGGCGCGGCGAAAAAGGACGTCGCCCACGCGCCGGTGGTCGAGTCGTTCGTGCAGCGCGCGAAGGCGGGGCAGCTCGGCGGCCCGGCGCGCACGCTGCCGGCGGAGCCCGTCACGCCGGAGCGGCTCCAGGTGGCGGCGCTCCTCCTCGTCACCGCCTACCGCCTCGCCGGCTCTCGCTGGGCGACCGTCGACCCGCTGAAGCGCATGCCGCGGCCGCAGATTCCCGAGCTCGAGCCCGCGTACTACGACCTCTCCGAGGCCGACCTCGACCAGACGGTGAGTTCGGGCTCGTTCGTCGGGCTCGACCGCGTGTCGCTCCGCACGCTCATCCAGGCGCTGCGCGACACGTACTGCGGCAACATCGGCTTCGAGTACATGTTCATCAGCGACCGTGCCCAGCGCCAGTGGATCCAGGAGCGCATCGAGCCGGTGCGCGCGCATCCCGACGTCTCGCCGGAGCAGAAGAAACGGCTGCTGCAGAAGCTCACCGAGGCCGAGCACCTCGAGCGCTACCTGCACACCCGGTACGTCGGCCAGAAGCGCTTCTCGCTCGAGGGCGGCGAGAGCCTGATTCCCTGCATCGACGAGCTCATCCAGCGCGCCGGCAGCCAGGGCGTGCAGGAGATCGTGATCGGCATGGCGCACCGCGGGCGGCTGAACGTGCTCGTGAACGTGCTGGGCAAGATGCCGGCCGACCTCTTCCTCGAGTTCGAGGGCAAGCCGACGCACGAACTGCCTTCCGGCGACGTGAAGTACCACATGGGGTTCTCGTCCGACATCTCGACCCCGGGCGGGCCGGTGCACCTCTCGCTCGCCTTCAACCCGTCGCACCTCGAGATCGTCAACCCCGTGGTGGAAGGCTCGGTGCGCGCGCGGCAGCGCCGGCGCGACGACAAGCAGGGCGACCAGGTGCTGCCCGTGCTCATCCACGGCGACGCGGCGTTCGCCGGCCAGGGCGTGGTCATGGAGACGCTCAACCTCTCCGGCACGCGCGGCTACGGCACCGGCGGCACGGTGCACATCATCGTCAACAACCAGATCGGCTTCACGACCTCCGATCCGCGCGACGTGCGCTCCACGATCTACTGCACCGACGTGGCGAAGATGGTGGAGGCGCCGATCTTCCACGTGAACGGCGACGACCCGGAGGCGGTGCTCTTCGTCACGCAGCTCGCGCTCGACTTCCGGCGCACCTTCCACAAGGACGTGGTGGTCGACATCGTCTGCTTCCGCAAGCTCGGGCACAACGAGCAGGACGAGCCGTTCGTGACGCAGCCGCTCATGTACACGAAGATCGCCCAGCATCCGGGCACGCGGCAGCTCTACGCCGACAAGCTGGTCGCGCAGGGCGTCGTGCCGCCCGAGGCGCCCGAGGCGATGATCCGCAAGTACCGCGAAACGCTGGACGCGGGCAAGCAGACGGTGAGCCCGGTGCTCTCGAACTTCAAGAGCAAGTTCGCCATCGACTGGGCGCCGTTCCTCAACTCCAAGTGGACCGACGCCGCCGACACGCACGTGCCGCTCGCCGAGCTGCAGCGGCTCGCCGAGCGCGTCACGACCGTGCCCGAGGACTTCAAGCTGCATCCCAGCGTCGCGCGCGTGATCGAGAACCGGCGGCAGATGGCGGCCGGCAAGCTCCCGGTCGACTGGGGCATGGCCGAGACGCTCGCCTACGCCTCGCTCCTCTCGAACGGCTACGACGTGCGGCTCTCGGGGCAGGACTCCGGCCGGGGCACCTTCGCGCACCGGCACGCGGTCCTGCACGACCAGGAGCGCGAGCGCTGGGACGAGGGCAGCTACGTGCCGCTGCAGAACATCAGCAAGGACCAGGGCGACTTCGTGGTCATCGACTCGGTGCTCTCGGAGGAGGCGGTGCTCGGCTTCGAGTACGGCTTCTCCACCGCCGAGCCGAACGCGCTCGTCATCTGGGAGGCGCAGTTCGGCGACTTCGCCAACGGCGCGCAGGTGGTGATGGACCAGTTCATCAGCTCCGGCGAGACCAAGTGGGGCCGCGTCTGCGGGCTGGTGCAGTTCCTGCCGCACGGCTACGAAGGGCAGGGGCCGGAGCACTCGTCGGCGCGCCTCGAGCGCTACCTGCAGCTCTGTGCCGAGCACAACATGCAGGTCTGCGTGCCGACGACGGCGGCGCAGATCTTCCACCTGCTGCGCCGGCAGATGCTGCGGCCGTTCCGCAAGCCGCTGATCGTGATGACGCCGAAGTCGCTGCTCCGGAAGAAGGAGGCTTCCTCGCCCATCCAGGAGCTCGCGAAGGGCCAGTTCCAGGTGGTCATTCCCGACCCCGCGAAGCCCGCCGAGAAGGACGTGCGGCGCATCATCGCCTGCTGCGGCAAGGTCTACTACGACCTCGCTGCGAAGCGCGCCGAGCTCGAGCGCAAGGACGTCGCCATCATCCGGGTGGAGCAGCTTTACCCCTTCCCGCACAAGCAGTTCGCCGCGGAGATGAAGCGCTATCCGAACGCCACCGAGGTCGTCTGGTGCCAGGAGGAGCCGCAGAACCAGGGCGCGTGGTACCAGAGCGCCCACTACTTCCGCGAGAACATGCGCGAGGACCAGAAGCTGTACTATGCCGGTCGCCCGGCCTCGGCCGCCCCCGCGGGCGGCTACCTGGCCCGCCACAACGAGCGACAGAAGGCGTTGGTCGCGCAGGCGTTCGGGAAGTATAAGTAGCGAGGAACAAAAGCGTTTTTTGCAACCCGGCACGATACGTGCCTGGCTCTTCTGAACCCGGCGGATGCTTAGCGGAAACCGGGGAAGGCCTAAACGGGAGTCAAGATGGCGATCGTGGAAGTGAAGGTGCCGCAGCTCTCGGAGTCCGTCTCCGAGGCGACGCTGCTCGAGTGGCACAAGAAGGAAGGCGAGGCGGTCAAGCGCGATGAGAACCTCATCGACATAGAGACCGACAAGGTGGTGCTCGAGCTTCCCGCGCCGGCCGACGGAGTGCTCGTGAAGATCCTCAAGGGGAACCGCGACGCGGTCGGCTCCGGCGACGTCATCGCCCAGATCGATACGGACGCAAAGGCCGCCGCTGCCGCGCCCACGGAGCCACCCCCAAAGGCAACTTCGCAGCATCAGGCAACTTCGCAGCAGGAACAAAAGGCGCAGCCGCCGAAGCCTGCTTCCCCGCCGGTCATGCCCGCGGCGCAGAAGATCGCCGCCGAGAAGGGCATCGACACCTCGCAGGTCCAGGGCACCGGCCGCGACGGCCGCGTGACCAAGGGCGACGTGCTGCAGGCGGCCGGCGCGGCCCCGGCGCCCACCCGGCCGGCGCCGCCGCCAGGCGGTGCGGCGCCCGCGCAGGCCCGCGCGCCGCTGCAGCAGCCTACCCCCCCGGTCAACGTCGACGCGCTCCTCGCCGAGCGGCCCGAGCAGCGCGTGCCGATGTCGCGGCTGCGCCAGCGCGTGGCCGAGCGCCTCGTCTCCGCGCAGCAGACCGCCGCCATCCTCACCACGTTCAACGAGGTGAACATGGCGCCCGTCATGGAGCTTCGCAAGCGCTACCAGGAGCGCTTCGAGAAGGAGCACGGCACGCGGCTCGGCTTCATGTCGTTCTTCATCAAGGCGGCGGTGCACGCCCTCAAGCGCTTCCCGGTGGTCAACGCCTCCATCGACGGCAACGACATCGTCTACCACGGCTACTTCGACATCGGCGTGGCGGTGGGCAGCGCGCGCGGCCTGGTGGTGCCGATCCTGCGCGACGCCGACCGCATGAGCTTCGCCGAGATCGAGAAGAAGATCGCCGACTTCGGGCGCCGCGCCCAGGATGGCAAGCTCGCCATCGAGGAGCTGACCGGCGGCACGTTCTCCATCTCGAACGGAGGCGTGTTCGGCTCGATGCTCTCCACGCCGATCCTCAATCCGCCGCAGTCGGCGATCCTCGGCATCCACGCGACCCGCGAGCGCCCGGTGGTCGAGGGCGGCCAGATCGTGATCCGGCCGATGAACTACCTCGCGCTCTCCTACGACCACCGCATCATCGACGGCCGCGAGGCGGTGCTCTTCCTCGTGGCGATCAAGGAGGCCCTGGAGGATCCGGCGCGCCTGATCCTGGAGATCTGACGATGAAGTCCTTCGACGTCGTCGTCATCGGCGCGGGCCCCGCCGGCTACATTGCCGCCATCCGGGCGGCGCAGCTCGGGCTCTCCACCGCCTGCGTGGAAAAGTGGCAGGACGCCGCGGGCGAGTACCGGCTGGGCGGCACCTGCCTCAACGTGGGCTGCATCCCGTCCAAGGCGCTCCTCGAGTCCTCGGAGAACTACGAGCGCGTCCAGCATCACTTCAAGGCGCACGGCATCACCGCCACGGGCGTGAAGCTCGACCTGAAGGCCATGCTCGCGCGCAAGGACCGCATCGTCGACAAGATGACCACGGGCATCTCCGGCCTCTTTCGCAAGAACAAGGTCACCTGGCTCAAGGGGCAGGGGACCCTGGTCTCCGGCGGCACGACCTGGAAGGTGCGGGCCGGCGAGGAGACCGTCGAGGCGAAGAACGTCGTCATCGCCACCGGCTCCAAGCCGCGCCAGCTCCCAGGCGTGACGATCGACAACCGGCTCGTGTGCGACAACGAGGGCGCGCTCGCCTTCGACGCGGTGCCCGAGCGGCTCGGCGTGATCGGGGCGGGCGTCATCGGGCTCGAGCTCGGCAGCGTCTGGCGCCGGCTCGGCGCCAAGGTCCGGATCCTCGAGGCGCTGCCCACCTTCCTTCCCTCCGCGGACGAAAGCGTCGCCAAGGAAGCCTGGTCGATCTTCACCCGCTCGGGCCTCGACATCGAGCTCGGCGTGGCGATCAAGGAGATTTCGCGATCAAAGAAATCAGTTAAGATTCAATACACTGCAAGTGATAATTCAAGTAAGACATTTGAATGTGACCGGCTCATCGTGTCGATCGGCCGGGTGCCCAACACCGAGGGCCTGGGCGCCGAGAACGTCGGGCTGAGGCTCGACCCGAAGGGCTTCATCGAGGTCGACAAGAACTGCCGCACCGCGCTGCCCGGCATCTACGCCATCGGCGACGTGGTGCGCGGTCCCATGCTCGCCCACAAGGGCGAGGACGAGGGCGTCATGGTGGCCGAGATCATCGCCGGGCAGCACGGGCACATCAACTACGACGCCATCCCCTGGGTCGTGTACACGGCGCCCGAGCTCGCCTGGGTCGGCAAGACCGAGCAGCAGCTGAAGGCCGAAGGGGTGGCCTACCGCTCCGGGCGCTTTCCCTTCGTCTACAACGGGCGGGCGCTCAGCCGGGAGGAGCCCGAAGGCTTCGTCAAGATCCTCGCCGACGCGGCCACCGACCGGGTGCTCGGGGTCCACATCATCGGCAGCATCGCGAGCGAGCTCATCGCCGAGGCGGTCTCGGCCATCGAGTTCGGCGCGGCCTCCGAGGACATCGCGCGCATCTGCCACGCGCATCCGTCCATGTCCGAAGTGATGAAGGAGGCGGCGCTCGCCGTCGACAAGCGGCCGCTCAATGGCTGATCCGCACGATTGAACGCCCCGGCGAACGAGCGCGCGACGCAAGGCGTGCTCGCGCTCTACCGCGAGCATCTGGCGAAGCGCGGCTTCGTGGCCGACCCGTCGCAGGAGCGGGCGGCCGGGCGGCTGCAGCAGCTCTACGAGGAATGGACGGCGTACAAGCGCAAGCGCAATACCGCGCTGAAGCGCCTGCTCGTCAAGCCGCCCCTTCCCAAGGGCGTCTACCTCTGGGGGCCCGTCGGCCGCGGCAAGAGCTTCCTGATGGACGCCTTCTTCCGCTGCGTGCCGCTCGTGCGCAAGCGCCGCGTGCACTTCCACCATTTCATGCGCGAGCTGCATCGCGAGCTCGACGCGCTGAAGGGGACGGAGGACCCCATCGCCCAGGCGGCCGCGCGCACGGCGCGGCGCTGGCGGCTCGTCTGCTTCGACGAGTTCCACGTCTCGGACATCGCCGACGCCATGATCCTCGGCCGGTTCCTCGAGCGGGCCATGGACGCGGGCGTGCAGTTCGTCATGACCTCCAACTACCACCCGGACCACCTCTATCCGAACGGCCTGCAGCGCGAGCGGTTCCTGCCGGCGATCGAGCTCCTCAAGCGGCGCCTCGACGTGGTCTGCGTCGACAACGGGACCGACTACCGCATGCTCAAGATGGAGCGCGTCAAGGTCTACCACACCGGCCCGGACGCCGAGGCCGAGCTGCAGGCGATCTTCGACGCGCTGAAGGACGTCGAGGAAGAGGATCATCCGCTCGACGTGGAGGGGCGGCAGATTCCCTATCGCCGGCGCGCCGGCGGCCTCGTCTGGTTCGATTTCGACGTGCTCTGCGGCGGGCCGCGCTCCTACGCGGATTACGTCGACCTTGCAAGGCGGTTCCACACGGTGATCCTTTCGGGCGTGCCGAAGCTCTCGGCGCGCCACGCGGACGCGGCACGGCGCTTCACTTGGCTGGTGGATGTGCTTTACGATGACCGGGTGAAGCTCGTGGTGTCGGCGGCGGCTGCGCCGGAGGCCCTTTTCCCGGAAGGCGAGAACAGCGCCGAGTTCGGGCGCACGGCGAGCCGGCTGCACGAGATGCAGTCGGTCCAGTACCTGAAGAGCGAGCGGAGGAGGGACGGTGGAGAAGTTCAAGGCCTACAGGCTCACGGAAGCTGACCGGAAGATTCGCGCGGAATTCGTCGAGTGCACGCTCGACGAGCTCGATCCTGGCGACGTGGTGGTGCGCGTGGCCTACTCCGACGTCAACTACAAGGACGCCCTCGCGGCGACCGGCAAGGGCCGGATCCTGCGCCGGCCCTCGTGCATCGGCGGCATCGATTTCTCCGGCACCGTCGTCTCGTCCACCGACGCGCGCTTCGCGAAGGGCGACGCCGTCCTCGGCGTGGGCTTCGACCTCGGCGTCGCGCACGACGGCGGCTACGCCGAGTACGCCCGCGTGCCGGCCGACTGGCTCGTCAAGCTGCCGCCGGGCCTCTCCCTGTGGGACGCGATGGCTTTCGGCACGGCCGGCTTCACCGCCGGCATCGCCATCGTGCGCATGGAGCAGAACGGCCTGAAGCCCGGAAACGGGCCGGTCATCGTGGACGGCGCGACGGGCGGCGTCGGCTCGATCGCCATCGCGGCGCTCAAGAACCTCGGCTACCACGTCGTCGCGCTCACCGGAAAGGCGGGCGAGGCGGACTGGCTCAAGCGCATCGGCGCCGCGGAGGTAAAGCTGCGCGGCGACCTCGACCTCACGAAGATCAAGCCGCTCGACCGGGCGACGTGGGCCGGCGCGGTCGACAACCTCGGCGGCGACGTCCTCGCCTGGATGGCGAGCACCATGAAGGTGAACGGCGTCATCGCCTCCATCGGCCTCGCGGCGAGCCCGAGCCTCAACACCACCGTGATGCCGTTCATCCTGCGCGGCGTCTCGCTCCTCGGCATCAATTCCATCGACGCGCCGACCCCGGAGCTGCGCCAGGAGGTCTGGCGCCGGCTCGCGGGCGACCTGCGCCCGCCGATGCTGAAGGACATGTGCGAGACGATCCCCTTCGAGAAGCTTCCCACCGTGTTCGACCGCTTCATCAACGCCCAGGTGCGCGGCCGCGTGGTCGTGGACCTCGCCGCCTAGGCGGCGCGAGGACGCCGGCGTGGCGCAGGCGGGCGACATACCGGAGAAGCGGGTCCTCATCGTCGACGACTCGAAGTTCGTCCGCACCACCTTCAACCGCATCCTCAGCGCCTCCTTCGCGGTGCGCGAGTGCGCCGACGGCGAGTCGGCCTGGCAGGCGATCGAGGCCGACCCGGCCATCGCCATGGTGGTGTCGGACCTCGACATGCCGAAGCTCGACGGCTTCGCGCTGCTCGAGCGCATCCGCGGCTCGGCCGAGGCACGCATCAAGGCGCTGCCGGTCATCATCATCTCCGGCAACCAGAACGAGGCGGCGAAGAAGCGCGCGCGCGACCTGGGAGCGAACGACTTCGTCTCGAAGGAGGCCGACGCGCCCGAGGTGCTCTCGCGCATCGACAACCTGCTCAAGCTCGTCAAGGCGAGCCACGAGCTCGAGGAGAACAAGCAGGTCCTCGAGCAGACGGTGACCCACGACCCGCTCACCGGCACGTTCACGCCGCACTACCTCATGACCGAGGGCCGCAAGCACTTCTCGCACGCCCGCCGCCACGGCGGGCTGCTCTCGGTGATGGCCTTTCGCATCGACAGCTATGCCGACGTGGCGAAGGCGGTCGGCAAGGACGTCGCCGACCAGCTCCTTGCGCGGATCGCCCGGCTCGCGAGCAGCAGCCTGCGCACGGAGGACTCCATCGGCCGCGCGGCGGAGAGCACGTTCATCGTCATCTCCACCGGCCCGGGCGCCTCGCAGGCCATGACCTTCGCCCGGCGGCTGTACGAGCAGCTGAAGAACGCGCAGGTCGCCTATCGCGGCCAGCCGCTGCGGATCGTCTCGAGCTTCGGCGTGGCGAGCCTCGCGCAGGACACGGCGGGCTCGGTCGAGGAGCTCATGAAGGTCGCGCTGGGCCGGCTGCAGCGCGCCGGCGCCGGCAAGGAGGGCGAGCGCATCGTCGGCGGCGAGGAGATCACCGTCGTGAAGCCGGCGAGCCTGCCGAGCGACATCGAGCGCGCCGTGCAGGTGCTCGAGCACGCGAGCGCCGAGCGGCTGGGCGAGGCCTCGAACGAGGTCCTGCGGCGCCTCCTGCCGTTCCTGCAGGGCGCATTCAAGAGGGTGAAAATCGACTTGCCCGTCGACAGGATCAGCGCGATCCTCGCCCGCAAATAGCCGGAGGAAAGCCATGCCCACCTACCGCGAGTTCTATGAACGCTCCATGGCCGACCGCGACGGCTTCTGGACCGAGCAGGCGCGCCTGGTCGACTGGAAGCGGCCCTTCGAGCGCGTCCTCGACTACGGCCGCCCGCCGTTCGCCCGCTGGTTCGTGGGGGGCACCACCAACCTCTGCCACAACGCCGTGGACCGGCATCTCGCCACGCGCGCCGGGCAGAAGGCGCTCGTCTGGATCTCCACCGAGGTGGGCGAGAGCCGCAGCTACACCTACCAGGAGCTGCACGACGAGGTGAACCGCGTCGCGGCGATGATGCGCTCGCTGGGGGTGAAGCGCGGCGAGCGCGTCATCATCTACATGCCGATGGTGCCGGAGGCGTGCTTTGCCATCCTCGCCTGCGCACGCCTCGGCGCGGTCCATTCGGTGGTCTTCGGCGGCTTCGCCGCCTCGAGCCTCGCCGCGCGGATCGACGACGCGCGCCCGGCGCTCATGATCACCGCCGACGGCGGCAGCCGCATGGGCAAGGTCGTCACCTACAAGTCGCTCGTCGACGAGTCGCTCAAGCTCGCGAAGCACCCGCCTTCGAGGGTACTGCTCTTCAACCGGGGCCTCGATCCCGCGCTGAAGCTCGTGCCGGAGAGGGACGTCGACTGGAAGGCGCTGTACGACCGCCACGCGTCGGCGAAAGTCGAATGCGAGTGGCTCGAGTCGAACGAGCCTTCGTACATCCTCTATACGTCCGGGACGACGGGCAAGCCCAAGGGCGTGCAGCGCGACGTGGGCGGCTACGCCGTCGCGCTCGCCTCGTCGATGAAGCACATCTTCGCCGGCAACGCGGGCGAGACGATGTTCACCACCTCCGACATCGGCTGGGTAGTGGGGCACTCCTACATCATCTACGGGCCGCTCATCGCCGGGATGACGACGATCCTCTACGAGGGCGTGCCGGTGCGCCCCGACGCCGGCATCTGGTGGAAGATCGTGCAGGACGAGCGCGTCTCGGTGATGTTCTCGGCGCCCACCGCCATCCGGGTGCTGAAGAAGCAGGATCCGGCGCTCATGAAGAAGCACGATCTTTCCTCGCTGCGGCACCTCTTCCTCGCCGGGGAGCCGCTCGACGAGCCGACGCACAAGTGGATTTCCGAGGCGCTCGGGAAGCCCGTCATCGACCACTACTGGCAGACGGAGACGGGCTGGCCGCTGCTTTCGGCGCATCCCGGCGTCGAGAAAACGCCGCTCAAGATGGGCTCGCCGAGCTTCCCCGTGTACGGCTACGACGTGCGCCTGCTGCACGAGGCGACCGGCAAGCCGGTCGCCGACGGCGAGAAGGGCGTGGTGGCCATCGCGCCGCCGCTTCCGCCGGGCTGCATGTCGACGGTGTGGGGCGACGACGAGCGCTTCGTGAAGACCTACTTCGGCGACTTCAAGGGGCAGCTCCTGTACTCCACGTTCGACTGGGGCATCCGCGACAAGGACGGCTACTACTTCATCCTGGGGCGCACCGACGACGTCATCAACGTGGCGGGCCATCGCCTCGGCACGCGGGAGATCGAGGAGGCGGTGAGCATGCATCCCAACGTGGCGGAGTGCGCGGTGGTCGGCGTGGAGGACGCGCTCAAGGGCCAGATGCCGCTCGCCTTCGCGGTGCTCAAGGATGCGGGCAAGGACACGACGGCCCAGGACGTGATGGAGACGGTCGACCGCCAGCTCGGCGCCATCGCAAGGCCGAAGGCGGTGCACTTCGTGACCCTCCTGCCGAAGACCCGTTCGGGCAAGACGCTGCGCCGGGCGATCCAGGCCCTCGCCGAGGGCCGCGATCCGGGCGATCTCACCACCATCGAGGATCCGGGCGCGCTCGAGCAGATTCGCCAGGCGCTCAAGGAAGCCGCAAGCTCATAGGACAGGAGCCGCACGCTCATGAAGACGCGCGCCATGCTGACGCTGGAGGACTGCCGCAAGATCTCGGCCGCGGCCGAGGCGGAGGCCGTCCGGAACAACTGGAACGTCGCGATCGCGATCCTCGACGACGGCGGGCATCTGCTGCATCTCGTGCGCATGGACGGCGCGACGCCGGCGAACGCCGAGATCGCCGTCCTGAAGGCGCGCACGGCCGCGCTCACGCGGCGCTCGTCCAAGATGTGGGAGGAGCGCGTGGCGAACGGGCGGCTTTCGATGCTCCGGATGCCCGTCCTTCCGGTCCAGGGCGGCCTGCCCATCGTGGTGGACGGGGTGTGCATCGGCGGCATCGGCGCCTCGGGCGTGCAGTCGCACGAGGACGAGCAGATCTGCCAGGCTGGCCTCGGGGCGCTTGCTTGATTAATTAAGGGGTTCGGGCAACCGACAATTCGACTCAACAAGGCTCAATGGGAGGAAGCATCATGAACGGAACGTCCGCGGCACTGCCGCTCGTGGGCAGGATCCTGATGGCTGCGCTTTTCATCATCGCCGGCGCGGGCAAGCTGATGGGCTTCGCCGGCACGGCCGGCTATCTCGGCAAGCTCGGCTTTCCCATGCCCGAGGTGATGACCGTCATCACCATCCTGATCGAGCTCGGCGGCGGCATCCTGCTGCTCCTCGGCTGGCAGACGCGCTGGGTCGCCTGGCTCCTCGCGATCTTCGTGGTGATCGCGACGCTGGCGGCGCACCGGTTCTGGGAGTTCGACGCCGCGCAGGCGATGAACCAGCGAAACCACTTCCTGAAGAACTTCGCGATCGTCGGCGGGCTTCTCTTCCTCGCCGCCTTCGGCCCCGGCCGCGCCGCCGTCGACAGGCGGTAGGGAGGCTCCGGAGAGACGTTCCTGAGTAGCCGTTCAGGAACGTCGCCCCCGAATGCCGCAAAAACGTTGCCCCAAGTGCAGCAAAAACGTCGCCCCAAGTGCAGCATAAACGTCGCCCC
>CAYWSG010000009.1:57176-74817 GCA_964461055.1 uncultured Enterobacteriaceae bacterium
CGTTGCCCCAAGTGCAGCAAAAACGTCGCCCCAAGTGCAGCATAAACGTCGCCCCCGAGTGCTTTAGTCGGGGGCCCTCAGCTCACGCCGCGGCGCGGAAGGTCTTGGGCAGCCCGGCGACGGGCGTATGGCCGTACACGGGCTCCTCGGGAATCCCGCGCACGAGCACTTCGCGGGCTTCCAGGAGCTTCGCGAAGTCGATGCCCGTCGAGACGCCCATGGACTCGAACATGAACACCAGGTCCTCGGTGACGACGTTGCCGCTCGCGCCGGGGGCGAAGGGACAGCCGCCGAGGCCGCCCATGGAGCTGTCGAAGTGACGCACGCCTTCCTCGTACGCGGCAAGCGCGTTGGCGAGCCCAAGGCCGCGCGTATTGTGCAGGTGCGCCGCCTCGAGCTTGGGGCCGATCGCCGCCTTCACTCGCCGGAACACGCGGCGGATCTGGGCCGGGTTGGCGTAGCCCACCGTATCGGCGATGGCGACCGCGTCGCAGAAGCCGGCGAGGCGCTCGGCGATGCGCACGACCTCGTCCTCGGGCACTTCGCCCTGGAGCGTGCAGCCGAACGCGGTCGCGACCGCGCCCTCGATCTCGACGCCGGAGGGCGCGAGCTCGGCGCACTTGCGCACTTCGTCGACCATCTGGTCGGGGGTCATGCGCACGTTCGAGAGGCTGTGCGCATGGCTCGCCGAGACGGGGAAGGTGACCTTGTGGGCGCCCGCCTCCACGGCGCGCTGGAACCCTTTCAGGTTCGGCGCCAGCGCGACCACCTTCACGCCGGGAAGCCCGCGCGCGAAGCGCACGATGTCGCCGGTGTCGGCCATGGCGGGAATGAGCTTGGGCGGCACGAACGAGCCGACCTCGATCTCTTTCATTCCGGCCCGGGCGAGCGCGGCGATCCACGCCTGCTTCGCTTCGGTGCTCATGCGGTGCTTCGCGTTCTGGAGCCCGTCGCGCGGGCCGACTTCGCAGATGTAGACGTCGCTCATGAGGCGATTGTAGCGCCGGGGCTCAGGCGACTTTCGATGGCGCCCACGGCGTAGCCGCAGGCGGCGGTGGCGCCTGCGAACGCGAGCATCACCCAAAGCGCCGCATCCCAGCCCCCGAGGTGCGTGGCCGCATAGGCGACGGCGAGCGGGCCGAGGAACTGCCCGATCTGCGAGGTCTGCAGCACCATGCCGTTCCCCGTGGCGATGTGCTGGCGGCTCGGCGCGTGCACCGGCAGTCCCGAGAAGATGGCGCCGGGAATGACGCCGCCCGCCATGGAGAACACGAGCACGAGGCCGAAGCGCAGCGCGCCGGGCAGCGCCTCGGACAGCATCCCGGCTTCGCAGAGCGCCGCGAGCGCAGCCGCGCCGACGATGAGCGGTCCGCGGCGCACGCCGCGCGCGAGCAGGAGGCTCGCGCCTACGCTTCCCGGAATGTTCGCGGCCACCATGGCCGCGGTCGCGATCGCGGCGGCGCCGGTCGTGACGCCGCGCTCCACCAGGTAGCTCGGCAGCAGGATCAGCACCGAGGTCCATTGCGCGACATACAGGGCGAAAAGCGCCGCCATGGCGATGTAGCCCCGGCAGCGGAGCGTCTCGCCGATGAGGCGAAGCGACCGCGCCGGCGCCGTTCCGGCGGGCGGCGTCGGCACGGCGCGCCAGAAGAGCAGGGCGCCGAGCGCCGCGGCGATGGCCAGCGCGACCCAGAGGCCGCGCCATCCCCAGGCCGCGACGAGCGCCGGGGCGGCGAGCAGCGCGAGCGTCCCGCCGGTCGGCATGTACGCGCCCCACAGCCCGAGCGCGCGGACGCGGTCGCGCACGCTGGCGGTGACCGCCGTGAGAAGCGTCGGCGCCGAAACGACGCAGAGGATGAAGCCCGCGCCCTCGAGGAACCGGGAGGCGAGAAGGGCGAGGAAGGACTCGGCGAGCGCGCCCAGGACGCCGCCGAGCGCGAGCACGAGGAGCCCTCCGACGGCGACCCGCTTGTAGCCCAGGCGGTCGCAGATGACGCCGGCGAGCATGCCGGTGAAGCCCCCGACCAGGTTGAACATCGTGGCGACGAGACTGCCTTCGACGAGCGTCAGGCCGAGCTCCGCGCGCATGCCCGGCAGCGCCGGAGGCACCTTCGTCATGTACGCGCTCGCGGCGAGGCCGGCCGTGAAGATGGCCCAGACGGCGCGCCAGTCGGAGACGCTGGGGGCCGGGGCGCGCACCCCGGCTCAGGCGGCCGTGACGGGGATCTTCAGCTCGACGATCTTCTTCGCCCACGCCTCGGGGCCCGCCTGGTGGACGGAGCTCCCCGTGGCGTCGACGGCGACCGTGACCGGCATGTCGCGCACCTCGAACTCGTAGATCGCTTCCATGCCGAGGTCCTCGAAGGCCACCACGCGCGACTTGCGGATCGCCCGGGCGACGAGATAGGCGGCGCCGCCGACGGCGATGAGCGAGGCGGCCTTGTGCTTGCGGATCGCCTCGATGGCGGCCGGTCCGCGCTCGCCCTTGCCGATCATCGCGATGAGGCCGGTTTTCGAAAGCATGGTCTCGACGAACTTGTCCATGCGCGTGGCGGTGGTCGGGCCGGCCGGCCCGACGGCCTCGTCGCGCACCGGATCGACCGGGCCGACGTAGTAGATGACGCGGTTGGTGAAGTCGACGGGCAGCTTCTCGCCGCGGGCGAGCATGTCCTGGATGCGCTTGTGGGCGGCGTCGCGGCCGGTGAGGAGCTTCCCGGAAAGGAGCAGCCGCTCGCCCGGCTTCCAGGCGGCGACCGCCTCCCGGGTCAGCGTGTCGAGATCGACCTTGCGCGACTTGGTGTCGGGCGTCCACGTGACGGCCGGCCAGTCGGAGAGCTTCGGCGCCTCGAACTCGGCGGGGCCGGAGCCGTCGAGGACGAAGTGCGCGTGGCGCGTCGCCGCGCAGTTCGGGATCATGGCGACCGGCTGGTTGGCGGCGTGCGTGGGATAGGTGGCGATCTTGACGTCGAGCACCGTGGAAAGGCCGCCGAGGCCCTGCGCGCCGATGCCGAGCGCGTTCACCTTGTCGTAGAGCTCGATGCGCAGCTCCTCCACCCGGTTCTGCGGGCCGCGCGCCTTGAGCTCGGCCATGTCGATGGGCGCCATCAGCGATTCCTTGGCCATCAGCATGGCCTTCTCCGCGGTGCCGCCGATGCCGATGCCGAGCATCCCCGGCGGGCACCAGCCGGCGCCCATGGTCGGCACCGTCTTCAGCACCCAGTCGACGATGGAGTCCGACGGATTCAGCATGGCGAACTTGGATTTCGCCTCCGAGCCGCCGCCCTTCGCGGCGACGTCCACCTCGAGCCGGCCGCCGGGCACGACCTGCACGTGGATCACGGCCGGCGTATTGTCGCGGGTGTTCTTTCTCGCGCCGACGACGTCGGCGAGCACCGAAGCGCGCAGCGGGTTCTCGGGATTCAGGTAGGCGCGCCGCACGCCCTCGTTGATCGCGTCCTCGAGCGAGCCGGCGAAGCCCTCGAAGCGCACGTCCATGCCGAGCTTCACGAAGACGTTCACGATGCCGGTGTCCTGGCAGATCGGCCGATGCCCTTCGGCGCACAGGCGCGAGTTGGTGAGGATCTGGGCGATGGCGTCCCTGGCCGCGGGCGAGCGCTCGCGCTCGTAGGCGCGGCCGAGCGCGCGGATGTAGTCGGCCGGGTGGTAATAGGAAATGAACTGCAGCGCATCGGCGATGCTGTTCACCAGGTCATCGTGCCGGATGGTGGTCGTCATGGCTGAAGGGCGCGGGCTTCCTGGGAGGGATTCATCGGGTGTCTTCCGGGGACGGGGCGTTCGGGACGGCAGCGAGCAGCGGGCGCCACTGTAGCACAGCGACGGCTTTACAGGCCCTTGATTTGGTGATTCTATTGCCGGACTTCAGAGAGGAGGAACGTGCATGTCGGCCATCGTATCGGTCCTGCAGGAGAACCGGATCTTTCCGCCCGCCGAGGATTTCGTCCGGAACGCCAACGTCTCCGGCATGGAGGCCTACCGCAAGCTCGTGGCGGAGGCCGAGCGCGACTTCGAAGGGTTCTGGGCGCGCCTTGCGCGCGAGACGCTCGACTGGTCGAAGCCCTTCACCAAGGTGCTGGACGAATCCAACCCGCCCTTCTTCCGCTGGTTCTACGATGGGGAGCTGAACGCTTCGTACAACTGCCTGGATCGCCACCTCAAGACGCGGGGCGACAAGACGGCGATCATCTTCGAGGCCGACGACGGCAAGGTCAGCCGCATCACGTACCGCGCCCTCCATCAGGAGGTCTGCCGCTTCGCCAACGCGCTCAGGGGGAAGGGCATCAAGACCGGCGACCGGGTGCTCATCTACATGCCGATGTCCATCCAGGCGGTGGTCGCCATGCAGGCCTGCGCGCGCATCGGCGCCACGCACTCGGTGGTGTTCGGCGGGTTCTCGGCGAAGAGCGTGCACGAGCGGATCATCGATGCCGGCGCGGTCGCCGTGATCACCGCCGACGGCCAGTTCCGCGGCGGCAAGGAGATTCCGCTGAAGCCCGTGGTCGACGAGGCGCTCGCCATGGGCGGCTGCGAGGCGATCAGGAACATCATCGTCTACCGGCGCTCCGGGAGCCCCGTCTCCATGAAGGAGGGGCGCGACGTCTGGTGGGAGGACGCCGTGCGCGGCCAGCCCGAGACGTGCGAGCCGGCCTTCGTGAACGCCGAGCATCCGCTCTTCATCCTCTACACCTCCGGATCGACCGGCAAGCCCAAGGGCATCCAGCACTCCACGGGCGGCTACCTGCTCTGGTGCGCGCTCACCCAGAAGTGGGTGTTCGACCACAAGGAGTCGGACATCTTCTGGTGCACGGCGGACGTCGGCTGGGTGACCGGCCACTCGTACATCACGTATGGTCCGCTCGCGCTCGGCGCGACCGTGGTGGTCTTCGAGGGCGTGCCCACGTATCCGGACGCCGGCCGGTTCTGGAAGGTCATCCAGGACCACAAGGTCAACGTCTTCTATACCGCGCCTACCGCGATCCGCTCGCTCATCAAGGCGGGCGGCGACCTGCCGAAGAAATACGACCTTTCTTCGCTGCGCCTTCTCGGCACGGTGGGCGAGCCCATCAATCCCGAGGCGTGGATGTGGTACCACGAGAACGTCGGCCGCGGCCGCTGCCCCATCGTCGACACCTGGTGGCAGACCGAGACCGGCGGCCACATGATCACGCCGCTGCCGGGGGCCACGCCGACGAAGCCCGGCTCGGCCACGCTGCCGCTGCCGGGCATCTTCGCCGACGTGGTGGACGAGACCGGGAACTCGGTCGGGCGCGGCAAGGGCGGGATCCTCGTCATCCGGCGGCCCTGGCCCGCCATGCTGCGCACGATCTGGGGCGATCCCGAGCGCTACAAGAAGACCTACTTCCCCGACGACTTCAAGGGCAAGCTCTACCTCGCCGGCGACGGCGCCAGCATGGACGAGGAGGGCTACTTCCGCATCGTCGGGCGCATCGACGACGTGCTCAACGTCTCCGGCCACCGCCTGGGCACCATGGAGATCGAGTCGGCGCTGGTGGCGCACACGAGCCTCGTCGCCGAGGCGGCCGTCGTGGGGCGCCCCGACGATCTCACGGGCGAGGCGATCTGCGCGTTCGTCGTGCTGAAGCGCCCGCGCCCGAGCGGCGAGGAGGCGCAGAAGATCGCGAAGGAGCTGCGCGAGTGGGTGGCGAAGGAGATCGGCCCCATCGCCCGCCCGAAGGACATCCGCTTCGGCGAGAACCTGCCGAAGACGCGCTCGGGCAAGATCATGCGCCGGCTCCTGCGCGCCATCGCGCGCGGCGAGGAGATCACGCAGGACGTGTCGACGCTCGAGAATCCGGCGATCCTCGAGCAGCTGAAGCAGGTCAGCTGATGCCGGGCTGAGCCGCGGAACCGGCGGATGAGCGACGCCAGCGCCCACCGCTTCGCCGCCCTCTGCATGCTGGGGACGGTCCTCTTCAATTACCCCGTCCTCGCGCTCTTCAACGTGACCGGGACGCTCTTCGGCGTCCCGGTCCTCTACGCCTACATCTTCGCCGCCTGGGCGGCGCTGATCGCCCTCATGGCCCTCGTCGCCGAGTCGGCCGGATAGCGCACGGCCATGCTGCACGGCCCGGTCGTCATCCTCACGTCGTTCGCCTACCTCGGGCTGCTCTTCGCCATCGCGTATTACGCGGACAAGCGCGCCGACGCCGGGCGCTCGGTGATCGCGAGCCCGTACGTCTACAGCCTCTCGCTCGCGGTGTACGCCACGGCCTGGACCTTCTACGGCAGCGTCGGGCGTGCGGCGATCGACGGCGTCGGGTTCCTGCCGATCTACATCGGCCCGACGCTCATGATGGCGCTGTGGTGGATCGTGATGCGCAAGATCCTGCGCATCTCGAAGCAGAACCGCATCACCTCGCTCGCCGACTTCATCGCTTCGCGCTACGGCAAGAGCGCGCTGCTCGGGGGCATCGTCACGGTCATCGCGGTGATCGGCATCCTGCCCTACATCTCGCTGCAGCTGAAGGCGATCTCGAGCAGCTACTCGATCCTCGTGCAATACCCGGAGCTGCGCATGCCCGAGGCCGGCTCGCCGTTCATCTGGCACGACACCGCCTTCTGGGTCGCCATGATCCTCGCCATGTTCACCATCGCGTTCGGCACGCGCCACCTCGACGCCGCCGAGCACCACCAGGGCATGGTCGCGGCCATCGCGTTCGAGTCCCTCGTGAAGCTGCTCGCCTTTCTCGCCGTCGGCGTCTTCGTGACCTTCGGCATCTTCGACGGCTTCGGCGATCTCTTCGGCCGCGCCGCCGTGGAGCCGCGGCTCGCGGCGATGATGACGCCCTTCGAGGGCGTGGCGGGGAGCTACGCGACCTGGGTCTGGCTGACCGTCCTCTCGATGCTCGCGATCATGTTCCTGCCGCGGCAATTCCAGGTCTCGGTGATCGAGAACCTGGACGAGAAGCACCTCAACAAGGCGATCTGGCTCTTTCCCCTGTACATGCTCGCGATCAACGTCTTCGTGCTGCCGATCGCCTTCGGCGGACTGCTGCGCCTGGGCGACGCAGGCCTCGACGCCGACACCTTCGTGCTGACCCTGCCGATGGCGGAGAAGCAGGAGCTCCTCGCGCTCCTCGTCTTCATCGGCGGGCTCTCCGCCGCCACGGGCATGGTGATCGTGGAGACCATCGCGCTCTCCACCATGGTGTGCAACGACCTTCTGATGCCGGTGCTCCTGCGCATGAAGCGCCTGCGCCTGAACGAGCGCCCGGATCTCACGGGGCTCGTCCTCGGCATCCGGCGCGGGGCCATCGTGGCGATCCTCCTCCTCGGCTACACGTACTTCCGCGCGGCGGGGGAGGCCTATGCGCTCGTCTCCATCGGCCTCATCTCCTTCGCCGCGGTGGCGCAGTTCGCCCCGGCGATGCTGGGCGGGATCTTCTGGAAGGGCGGCACCCGGCGGGGCGCGATCTGCGGCCTCCTCGCCGGCTTCGCGGTATGGCTTTATACGCTCCTGCTCCCGGCGCTCGCGCGCTCGGGCTGGCTGCCGGCGGGCTTCCTGGAGGAAGGGCCGCTCGGCATCGAGCTCCTCAAGCCGCTGCAGCTCTTCGGGCTCGCCGGGCTCGACCAGATCACCCACGCCATGCTCTGGAGCATGATCGCCAACATCGGCGCCTACGTCGGAGTTTCGCTCGCCGCCGCCCCGGGGGCGGAGGAGCACCGCCAGGCGAGCCTCTTCGTCGACGTCTTCCGCAACACGGGCGAGGCGGGCGGCGCGCGCTTCTGGCGCGGGACGGCGTCAGTGCCTGAGCTCTTCACCCTGCTCGCGCGCTTCACCGGGGTCGCGAACGCGGACGAGGCCATGCGGGCCTATGCGGCGGCCCGCGGCGCCGACTGGCCGAGCGCGGCGCTCGCCGCCGATGCCGAGCTCGTGCACTACGTGGAAACCCAGCTCGCCGGCGCCCTGGGCGCGGCGTCGGCCCGCGTGATGGTCGCCTCGGTGGCGAAAGAGGAGGTGCTCACCGTGGAGGAGGTCCGCCGCATCCTCGACGAGGCCTCCGAGGTGGTCGTGTACAGCCATCGCCTCGAGCAGAAATCGCGCGAGCTGGAGGCCGCGACGGCGGAGCTGCGCGCGGCGAACGCGCGGCTCACCGAGCTCGACCGGCTGAAGGACGACTTCGTCTCCATGGTGTCGCACGAGCTGCGCACGCCGCTCACCTCCATTCGCGCCTTCTCCGAGATCCTGCACGACCACCCGCAGCTCGACGCGGCCCAGCGCAGCCGCTTCCTCGTCATCATCATCAAGGAGACCGAGCGCCTCACGCGCCTCATCAACCAGACGCTCGACCTGTCGCGCCTGGAATCCGGGCAGGCGCAGTGGCGCATCTCGCTCATCGACATGCGCCAGCTCGTGGAGGACACGATCGCCGCCACGAGCCAGCTCTTCCGCGAGCGCGAGGTGCAGATCACGAGCCGCGTGCCGGAGAACCTGCCGCTCGTGCGCGGCGACCTCGACCGCATCACGCAGGTGATCGTGAACCTCCTCTCCAACGCCGTGAAGTTCAGCGAGCCCCGGCGCGGGCGCGTGGAGATCGCGCTCTCGCAGGAGCCCGGGTTCCTCCGCGTGGACGTGCGGGACAACGGCATCGGCATCGCCCCGGAGCACCACGAGGTGGTGTTCGAGAAGTTCCGCCAGGCGGGCAACCCGCTCACCAAGGCGCAGGGCACCGGGCTGGGCCTCCACATCAGCCGCCGCATCGTCGAGCACTTCGGCGGCCGCATGTGGGTGGCGAGCGCGCCGGGCGAGGGCGCCTGCTTCTCCTTTACGCTGCCCCTCGCGGCGGACACCATCGACGCCATGGCCGAGCCCGCCTGAGATGAGCGCCGCCGAAGCCTCGATCGCCTACGTGGTGGACGACGACGAGTCGATCCGCACGCTCTGGCAATGGCTCATGGAGTCGCGCGGCTATCCGGTGCGCACCTTCGCGAGCGCGAGCGAGTTCATCGCCGGGTACCGCGACGAGGGCGCGGCCTGCCTGGTGCTCGACCTGAATCTCCCGGACATGAGCGGGCTCGAGCTCCAGCGCTACCTCAGCGCCCAGGGCGTCGAGATCCCGATCGTGTTCGTCACCGCGCACGGCGACGTTCCGGCCGCCGTCGCCGCGCTGAAGAGCGGGGCGGTCGACTTCATCGAGAAGCCGTTCAACTACCGCCTCGCCGTGCAGGTGGTCGAGCGGGCCTTCGAGCTCGACCGCCAGAACCGCAGCGCCCGGGCCCGCCAGACCGACCTGGAGGCGCGGCTCGCCCTGCTCACCGAGCGGGAGCGGGAAGTCATGGACCGGGTGATCGAGGGCAAGGCGAACAAGATCATCGCGGCCGAGCTCGACATCAGCATCAAGACGGTGGAGGCGCACCGGGCGAAGGGGATGGAAAAGCTGGGGGTGAGCTCCGTGGCCGAGCTGGTGCAGACCATGCTGCAGCGCAGAAAGGGTTTTCCCTAATTGGCTGGCCGGCGCGCCGGCCAGTAGAGTGCCCGCGGTCAACTCGACGACTCGCATCGGGAGATCGGAACGACCGAATGCCGATCGGCGCGCAAGGGCTCACAGTCAAACCCTGCCTAGAGCGGACGCTCCGCGCGATCCGTCGCTGCCGCGCTTTCCAGGACCAGTGCCTGCCCGTCGAGCGTCCGGCGCAGCTCCTGGCGGATCTCGTTCCAGCGAAAGCGCACCGAATTGCGCACGATGTGCGCGTCGAGCTGCTTCAGGTCCTCCACCACGGGCGCCCATTCCACCAGCGCCGCCGGGCTTTCGCAGAAGGCGCTGTCGTCGTCGGCAATGGCGCTCCAGTCACAAAGCGCGATGCGCGCCCGGATGCGCTCGGCGTGGGCGCCGAACTGCGGTCCGGCGTCGGCCGGCACGCCGGTTTCCTCCAGGATCCGGTCCACCAGGCTCGCAACGATTGCGCCGACCGTCGCTGCGCTTGCGCCGGCGCGCCGCAGCAGGCCGCCCGCATAGACGGAAAGATCCGACAGGCAGGCGAGCCAGACATGCCACTTGGCGATGTTGATCGAGGCGACGAAGACGTCGTCGTCGAAGAGCTCCGGAAACCGCGCGCCCGCCCGGGTGCGCAGGTAGCCGTAGAGCGTCATCTGCGCGACGTAGCTCGCGCGGGTCTGGACGAAAAGGCGCAGCGCCGCCGCGTCGCGCACCGGCTCCTCGCGGCGCCGGCGCCAGAGGCGGCGCACCGTGCCGGCAAGGCGGGCGAGGAGCGCGGGCTGGCCGGCAGGGGATTCGCTCATGGCCGCATTATCGCGGCTCGCGGGCGCACGTTGGATTTTTTCGCATGGGAAGGAGGAGGGTCGATATGAGTGCGGTAGCTTCGCAAGCGCAGAAGGAGCAGCACTGGCGTAGGACGCGAAACCTGATGATCACGCACATCGTCATCTGGTTCATCGCCTCCTACGTGGTCCACTGGTTCGCCCCCGAGCTCAACCGGGTGCGGTTCATGGACTTCCCGCTCGGCTTCTACATGGCCGCGCAGGGCTCGCTCGTCGTCTTCGTGGTCCAGCTCTTCGTCTTCGCCTGGCAGCAGGACAAGATCGACCGCGACCACGGCATGGCCGAAGAAGACTAAAGGGAGAAGCGCGCTATGTCCGTATTCCGAATGAAAGGCACGTTCATCGAGAACCTGCCGAAGATCTACGGCCTCTACACCGGCAGCTTCATCGTCTTCATCTTCCTGATGGCGCTGCTCGAGCAGGCGGGCCTGAAGGAGGACACGATCGGCCTGCTCTTCGTCGGCTTCACGATCGCCATCTACGCCCTGATCGGGTGGCTTTCCCGCACCATGCAGCTCGACGCCTACTATGTCGCCGGGCGGCAGGTGCCCGCCGTCTTCAACGGCATGGCGACGGCGGCCGACTGGATGTCGGGCGCCTCGTTCGTGGCGATGGCCGGCGGCATCTACATGGGCGGCCATCCGTATCTCGCGTTCGTGGTGGGCTGGACCGGCGGCTACGTGCTCGTGGCGGTGCTCATGGCGCCGTACCTGCGCAAGTTCGGCTGCTACACCGTGCCCGACTTCATCGGCACGCGCTACGGCGGGAACGTGGCCCGGGCCTGCGCCGTGCTGGTGCTCGTGATCGCCTCGTTCACCTACGTGACCGCGCAGATCAACGCCACCGGGACGATCGCCTCCCGCGCGCTGCTCATCCCGTTCGGGGTGGGGGTCTGGATCGGCCTCGCGAGCATCCTGCTCTGCTCCATGCTGGGCGGCATGCGCGCGGTGACCTGGACGCAGGTGGCGCAGTACATCGTGCTGATCATCGCCTACCTCGTGCCGGTGATCTGGATGTCGAACAAGCAGGGCTTCGGCATCATCCCCCAGCTCGTGTACGGCGATGCGGTGCAGCGGATCGTCGAGCTCGAGCAGCTGCACCAGGTCGGCGTGCTGAAGCCTTCGGGCCCCGCGCCCGGGCCCGGCATGAGCGCGCTCACCGTCCCGCACAACGCGCCGGCGGACACCTTCGTGGCGCAGGTTCGGTTCGCCACGCTGGTCGCCTGCATGATGCTCGGCACCGCGTCGCTCCCGCACATCCTGATGCGCTACTTCACCACGCCGTCGGTCCGTGCGGCGCGCACCTCGGTCGCCTGGTCGCTCTTCTTCATCTTCCTGCTCTACTTCACGGCGCCCGCGCTCGCGACGTTCACCAAGCTGCAGATGCTCGACCCGAACCTGGTCACCAGCGTCATCGGCAAGTCGGTCGCGCAGGTGAACGCGCTCGAGTGGGTCCAGAAATGGAGCCAGACCGGGTTCCTCAAGGTGATCGACGCGAACGGCGACGGCATCGTCCAGGTGAACGAGTTCTTCATGCGGGCCGACATCGTGGTGCTCGCCACGCCGGAGATCGCAGGCCTGCCGTACGTGATCTCGGGCCTGGTGGCCGCCGGCGGCATGGCGGCGGCGATGTCGACCGCCGACGGGCTGCTGCTCGCCATCGCCAACGCGCTCTCGCACGACATCTACTACAAGATGGTCGATCCGAAGGCGGACGTGAAGCGCCGGCTGATCGTCGCGCGCGTGCTGCTCATCGGCATCGGGGCGCTCGGCGCCATCGTGGCGAGCATGCGCCTCACCGGGATTCTCGGCGCGGTGGCCTGGGCCTTCGACTTCGCCATGTCGGGGCTCTTCTTCCCGCTGGTGCTGGGCGTCTGGTGGAAGCGCGCCAACCGGGCCGGAGCCATCGCCGGCATGGTGGTCGGCCTCGCGGTCGGCACCTGGTACCTCTACATGGTGAAGTGGGGCGGCATGGCGCCCTGGATCGGCATCGACGACCTGCGCTTCGGCATCATTGGCGCGGCGGCGAGCCTGATCGCCATGGTCGCGGTGACGCTCATGACGCCGGCTCCGGACAAGGAGACGCAGGCCATGGTGGACGAGATCCGCATTCCGAGGGGCCAGACGATCCTCGGCTCGACCCACTAGCCGGGCTGGAAGCAAAAAAGCCGGGGCGCTCGCCCCGGCTTTTTTTTGGCCCCATCCCTCACCCCTTAGAATCTGACGCCATGCACGACGCCTTTCCCGTCTGGGTCCTCGTCCTCGACTACCTCCTCGGGATGGTGATGTGGACCCTCATCGGCCGCTCGGCGATGAACATCTTCCTTCCGGAGTCGAGCCGGTTCTTCTTCATGCGGTTCTTCGTCCGCTCGACCGATCCGCTGCTGCGCGCTTTCGCGCCCATCACGCCGGGATTCCTGATCCCGCCCATGGTGCCGCTCTACGTGGCCTGGTTCTTCTTCATGATCCGCTTCTACGTCATGCCCTGGCTGCTCGGGTATTCGGTCATGGGAATGCTGTCGTTTCCGCTCGAAAGCGACATCGCGCGGGTCATCGCCAGCCTGCTCGGCAAAATCCTCAACTAGTTGCACTAGAATGGCGCCTGCGGGGAGAGATGGCCGAGTGGCTTAAGGCGCACGCTTGGAAAGCGTGTATACGTTAACAGCGTATCGAGGGTTCGAATCCCTCTCTCTCCGCCACCCCGAAAGATGGAGCGCAGGCGCGCGGCCCCGGGCAAGCGGGCGCTGCGGCGCATCAATGACAGGGCCGATGGCATACAATAGGTGCCGGCGGGCCTCCCCGCATCGCAGCCTGGTGAACCTGGTCAGGTCCGGAAGGAAGCAGCCACAGCCGGTCCCTGCGAGTGCCGGGGGTCGGGCTCGCCTCCTAATTTTCATCACGCCATGAGCTACCAGGTCCTTGCGCGGAAGTGGAGGCCGAGGGATTTCGGCACCCTCGTCGGGCAGGAGCACGTCGTGCGCGCGCTTCGCCATGCGCTCGAGGCGCAGCGGCTGCATCACGCGTATCTCTTCACCGGGACGCGCGGCGTGGGCAAGACGACGATCGCCCGGATCCTGGCGAAATGCCTGAACTGCGAGACCGGGATCACGGCCCAGCCCTGCGGCTCGTGCAGCGCGTGCATCGAGATCGACGCGGGGCGCTTCGTCGACCTCCTCGAGGTCGACGCGGCCACGAACACCAAGGTGGACGAGATGCGCCAGCTCCTCGAGACGGCGCAGTACGCGCCCACGCGCGGCCGCTACAAGGTCTACGTGATCGACGAGGTGCACATGCTGTCCACCTCGGCCTTCAACGCCATGCTGAAGACGCTGGAGGAGCCACCGGAGCACCTCAAGTTCATCCTCGCCACGACCGATCCGCAGAAGATCCCGGTCACCGTGCTCAGCCGCTGCCTGCAGTTCAACCTCAAGCAGATGCCGCCCGCGGCGATTTCCGGCCATCTGGGCGCCATCCTCGAGAAGGAGTCGGTGGCCTTCGAGGCGCCCGCGCTCGCCATGATCGCGAGGGCGGCGGCGGGCAGCATGCGCGACGCGCTCTCGCTTCTCGACCAGGCGATCGCGCATGGCGGCGGCGGCCTCTCCGCCGAGGGGGTGGCGCAGATGCTCGGCGCCATCGACCAGTCGTATCTGCTGCGCCTGGCGGAGCGGGTGGGGGCGGGCGACGCCGCCGGCGCGCTCGCCGTGGCCGACGAGATGCGGGCACGGAGCCTTTCCTTCGACGCCGCGCTCGCCGAGCTTGCGATGCTCCTCACGCGCGTCGCGCTCGCGCAGGCGGTACCCGAGGCCCTCGAGGAGCCGGAGCGCGCGAGCCTCGCGCCGCTCGCTTCGGCGCTCGATCCCGAGATGGTGCAGCTCTGCTATCAGATCGCGCTGCAGGGGCGCCAGGACCTGCCGCTCGCGCCCGATGAGTACGCGGGCTTCGTCATGACGCTGCTGCGCATGCTCGCCTTCCGGCCCGAATCCGGCGCGCCGTCCACGACGCCCCCGCGGCGCGCACCCCAATCGGCGAGCGGCTCACGAGCGCCGGCCGCGGGCCGCGCGGAGACGGCCGCGCCGGCGGCTGCGGCACCGACGCCGGCCTCCACGGCAACCTCCACGGCAACTGCGGCGCCGGCGGCCGACGCGGGCGACTGGCCCGAGCTCGTCCGGCGGCTCGCCGTCACCGGCGCGGCGCGCGAGCTCGCGCGCAACGCCGAGCTTCGGGGCCGCGAGAACGGCGCATTCGAGCTCGTCGTGCCGAAGGCCAAGGCGTATCTCGCCGGACGCGCCTATCAGGAAAAGCTCAAGGCCGCGCTGGAAGCCCATCTCGGCACGCGGGTGACGCTGGCTGTCGCGGTGGGCGAGGCGGGCGGCGTCACGGCCGCCGCGCTCGAGGCGAGCGAGCGGGAGGCCCGCCGGGCCGACGCCGACCAGGCCGTGCGCAACGACGGCTTCGTGAACGAGCTCGTCAATCTCTTCGACGGCAGGATCGTCGAGTCCACCATTCGCGAAACTGTGCAGGAAACTGAGAGGGAAAGGCAGAAATGAAACCGAACCTCGGGCAGCTCATGAAGCAGGCGCAGATGATGCAGGACAACATGCGCCGCATGCAGGAGCAGCTCGCCTCCATCGAAGTCGAGGGACAGTCCGGCGCCGGCATGGTGAAGGTGCAGATGACGTGCAAGCACGAGGTGAAGCGGGTTTCCATCGATCCCTCGCTGCTCGGCGACGACCGCGAGATGCTCGAGGACCTCGTCGCCGCGGCGTTCAACGATGCCGCGCACCGCGTCGAGGCCACCATCGCCGAGAAGATGAGCGGCATGACGGCGGGGCTCGGGCTGCCGCCCGGATTCAAGCTGCCGTTTTGAACGACCGGGACTCCGTACCGTCGGCGGCCGCGCTCGAGCGGCTCCTGGAGGCGCTGCGGGTCCTCCCGGGCGTCGGCCCGCGCTCGGCCCAGCGCATGGCCTACCACCTGCTGCAGCACGACCGCGCGGGGGCGCAGGCCCTTGCGGAGGCGATCTCGAATGCCCTGCGGACGGTGCGCCGCTGCGGCCGCTGCAACAACTTCTCGGAGGAGGAGGTGTGCTCGCTCTGCCGCTCGCCGCGGCGCGACCCGTCGCTCCTCTGCGTCGTAGAGACCCCCGCCGATCTCGCCACGGTCGAGCACAGCCTCAGCTACTCGGGCCTCTATTTCGTCCTCATGGGCAGGCTCTCGCCGCTCGATGGCGTCGGTCCCCGGGACATCGGCCTCGACAAGCTGCTCGCCCGGGTGGGCGAGGGCGAGCTTTCCGAAGTCATCCTCGCCACGAACTTCACCAACGAGGGCGAGGCGACCGCGCACTACATCGCCGAGATGCTGCGCGAGCGCCAGGTGCGCGTGAGCAGGATCGCGCGCGGCGTGCCCCTCGGCGGCGAGCTCGAGTACGTGGACGTCGGGACGGTGTCCCAGGCGCTCCTCGACCGGCGGGGAATCTAGTACAGTCCTTCGCGCCAACAACATGCCGCCCGCGAAGCGGCAGAACAGAGAGGATCCCCATGAACCTACGAACGCTCCTCGCAGTCGTGCTGGCCGCACCGCTCGTCGCCCTCGCGCAGGGCTATCCCTCGAAGCCGGTGCGCGTGGTCGTGACGTTCCCGCCGGGCTCGACGCCCGACATCGTCGGGCGCGCGCTTGCGAGCGGCCTCGAGAAGGAAATCGGCGGCGCCTTCGTGGTCGAGAACCGCGGCGGCGCCGGCGGGAACATCGGCGCGAACGAGGTCGCGAGGGCGGCCCCCGACGGCCATACCCTGCTCGTGAGCACGAACGGCGTTTTCGCGACGAACAAGCACCTCTACAAGAGCATGCCGTTCAATCCCGACAAGGACTTCGCGCCGATCTCGCTGCTCGCCTCGGCGCCGCAGATGCTCGTCGTCAACCCGTCCCTCAAGATCGACTCGTTCAAGGGGTTCCTCGACTACGCGCGCCGCAATCCCGGCAAGCTCTCGTACGGCTCGGTCGGCGCCGGCAGCGCCTCGCACCTCACCATGGAGCTTCTGAAGAACGACGCCGGCGTCTTCATCGTGCACATCCCCTACCGGGGCTTTCCGCCTGCGGTGACCGACATGCTCGGCGGCAACATCCACGCCATGTTCGCGATCGTCCCCGGCGTCCTGCCGCACGTGAAGGCCGGGAAAATGAACGGCCTCGCGGTGACCGCGCTCAAGCGCAGCCGCCTCGCCCCCGACCTGCCGAGCGTCGCGGAGCTCGGCTATCCGCAGCTCGAGTCGCTCGCCTGGATCGGGCTCGCGGCGCCCGCCGGCACGCCCGCCGGGATCCTCGAGCGGCTGAGCGCCGCGACGATCCGCGCCATGGGCGCCCCCGAGGTCCGGGAGCTGCTCGGCAACAAGGGATTCGACGTCGTGGCGAGCACGCCCGCCGAGTTCCAGCGCTGGATCCGCTCCGAATCGGACAAGTGGTCGAAGGTCATCAGGGCTAGCGGCGCGACCGTCGATTGATCTAGAATAGCGGTACAGACGCGGGGTGGAGCAGTCTGGCAGCTCGTCGGGCTCATAACCCGAAGGTCAGAGGTTCAAATCCTCTCCCCGCAACCAGTTTGAAGACGCGCCCCACGCCCCCCGGCTTGGGGCGCGTTCAGTTTCCGGGGACCAAAGGGCGTGGGGCCCATCCCTGTCGCGGTTCACCGGAAACGGATGTAGTCGAGACGGCGATTTTTTCGTCGAAAGGGCTTGCAGAGTGCTTCGCAAGGCCCCATAATCTCTGTCTCACTTGCTGCGGCGTAGTCCAGAGCACCGGACGGCACTTCCTTCGACGGCGCAGCTCGAGCTCTTTAAAAATTCGCAGCCGATAAGTGTGGGCGCTTGATGGAAGGCGCCGCCCGCAGGCTCGTCCTGCAGGTGGCCAAAGTATCAAGTGCTCACGAGAAGTAAACCTCGTTTACTTTGAGTGAAGCATTCGTAATTCGCTCCGGCGGCGTCTCGCAAGAGGCGGCCCGGGGTAGCAGGATTAATTGAAGAGTTTGATCCTGGCTCAGATTGAACGCTGGCGGCATGCCTTACACATGCAAGTCGAACGGCAGCACGGGGGCAACCCTGGTGGCGAGTGGCGAACGGGTGAGTAATGCATCGGAACGTGTCCTCTTGTGGGGGATAACCAGTCGAAAGATTGGCTAATACCGCATGAGCTCGAGAGAGGAAAGCAGGGGACCGCAAGGCCTTGCGCGAGAGGAGCGGCCGATGCCGGATTAGCTAGTTGGCGGGGTAATGGCCCACCAAGGCAACGATCCGTAGCTGGTCTGAGAGGACGACCAGCCACACTGGGACTG
>CAYWSG010000010.1:0-68123 GCA_964461055.1 uncultured Enterobacteriaceae bacterium
GGCTCCGTGTCGACCACCGTGAGGATGACCGAGGGCGGGAGCTGAACGCCGATGGGGCGGCCGTTGTAGAAGTTGATCTGCACTTCCGTGTTCGGCAGGAGAAAGCCGGCCTGGCCCTCGAGGAACTCGGCCGAGAGCGAGATCTGCTCGTAGTTCTCCTTGTCCATGAAGACGTAGCTCTCGCCGTCCTGGTACAGGTACTCCATGTCGCGCGGCTCGACGAAAGCGCGCTCCACCTTGTCCTCGGTGCGAAAGCGCTGGTTGGTCTTCGTGCCCGCCTCGATGTCCTTCATCTCGACCTGCATGAAGGCGCCGCCGCGCCCGCCGACGTGGACGTGGTAGGCCTTGAGGACGCGCCAGACGCGCTTGTCCCATTCCAGCAGGTTTCCCGCCCGGATCTCGACTGCCTCGACTTTCGCCATGGGATTCGGATTCGCTGACCTGAAAAAGGCGTGGATTTTACAGGATTTATAATCGCCCGATCGTGTTCGACGCGAAGTCCTTCGTAGCCGGGCTGCCCGGGCTGCCGGGCGTCTACCGCATGCTCGGCGCGGACGGCGAGGCGCTCTATGTGGGCAAGGCGCGCGACCTCAGGAAGCGGGTCGGCTCGTACTTCCACAAGCAGCACGCGAGCCCGCGCATCCAGATGATGGTGAGCCAGGTCGCCTCCATCGAGGTGACGGTGACGCGCTCGGAGAGCGAGGCGCTGCTCCTCGAGAACAACCTCATCAAGAGCCTCGCGCCGCGCTACAACATCCTCTTTCGCGACGACAAGTCCTATCCGTACCTCGCGATCTCGGGCGATCGCTTTCCGCGCCTGGGCTTCCACCGCGGCGCCAAGGACTCCACGCACCGCTACTACGGGCCGTTCCCGCACGCCTACGCCGTGCGCGAGAGCATCCAGCTCCTGCAGCGCGTGTTCCGCCTGCGCACCTGCGAGAACACCGTCTTCGAGAACCGCTCGCGCCCGTGCCTGCTGCACCAGATCCAGCGCTGCACCGCGCCGTGCACGGGCCTCATCACCGCCGAGGCGTACGCCGAGGACGTGCGCAACGCCCAGCTCTTCCTCGAGGGGCGCGAGGACGACGTGGTGCGCGCGCTGACGCGCCGGATGCACGAGGCGTCCGAGGCCCAGCGCTACGAGGAGGCGGCGCTGCTTCGCGACCAGGTGCGCGCGCTCTCGCGCGTGCAGGCGCGCCAGTACGTCGAGTCGAACCGCGGCATCGACGCCGACGTGGTCGCCTGCGCCATCGAGGGCGGCATCTCCTGCGTGAACCTCGTGATGATCCGCGCCGGCCGGCACGTCGGCGACCGCAGCTTCTTCCCCTCCAATGCCGAGGGGGCCGACGAGGCGGAGGTGGTGAGCGCCTTCCTCGGGCAGCACTACCTCGACCAGCCGCCCCCGCGCCTCGTGGTCGTCGACCACCCGGTCGAGCTCGAGCTCGAGCGCACCGAAATCGTCACGCCCTCGCATGGCGAGCGCCGCGTGTGGCTCGACATGGCACGCAAGAACGCGATCCTCGCCATCGCGCAGCGCGCCCGCGACCGGGCGACGCAGGAGAGCCGGCTGCAGGCGCTGCGCGAGGCGCTCGGCCTGCCCGAAGGCGCCCAGCGCATCGAATGCTTCGACATCAGCCACACGATGGGCGAGGCGACGGTGGCCTCCTGCGTCGTATACGATCGGCAGCAAATGCAGAAATCCGAATACCGACGCTTCAACATCCGGGACGTCACGCCCGGCGACGACTACGGCGCGATGCGCCAGGCGCTCTCGCGGCGCTACGAGCGCGTGAGCGCGGAGGCCGGGCGCATTCCGGACCTCGTGCTGATCGACGGCGGCAAGGGGCAGGTGAGCGCGGCCCGCTCGGCGCTTGTCGAGCTCGGCCTGCACCAGGTGTGCGTGGTGGGCGTGGCGAAGGGGCCGGAGCGAAAGCCCGGGCTCGAGGAGCTCATCCTCGAGGCTGGCGCGCGCACGCTGCAGCTTCCGCCCTCGAACCCGGGGCTGCACCTCATCCAGGCCATCCGCGACGAAGCGCACCGCTTCGCCATCGCCGGGCACCGGGCGCGGCGCGGCAAGGCGCGCACCACCTCGCTTCTCAACGAGATTCCGGGCATCGGCGCGCGCCGCCGCCAGGCGCTCCTCGCCGCCTTCGGCGGGCTGCGCGGCGTGCAATCGGCCGCGGTGGACGAGATCGCCAAGGTGGAGGGCATCAGCCGGCCGCTCGCGGAGCGCATCTACCGCCATCTCCACGATTCGGCGGCAGGCTGATGGTCTTCCTCAACGTTCCCAACGTCGTCACGCTCTCCCGGATCATCCTCATCCCGCTCATCATCGGGATCTACTACCTGCCGGAGGACTGGCTGGCGGTGGACCGGCGAAACGTGGCCGCCACGGCCGTCTTCGTGCTCGCGGCCGTCACCGACTGGCTCGACGGCTACCTCGCGCGCAGGCTGAACCAGATGTCGGCGTTCGGCGCCTTCCTCGACCCGGTGGCCGACAAGCTGATCGTGACCGGGGCCCTCATCATTCTCGTTCAGCTCGGCCGCGTGGAGGCGCTCGTCGCCCTGATCGTGATCGGGCGGGAAATCGCGATCTCGGCGCTGCGCGAGTGGATGGCCAAGGTGGGCAAGTCGAAGAGCGTCGCCGTGGCCTTCATCGGCAAGGCGAAGACGCTGACGCAGATGGTCGCCATCCCGCTGCTCCTCTACCACGACCCGCTCTTCGAGACGATCGACTGCCAGTGGCTCGGCACCGTCCTCATCAACGCGGCGGCCGTCCTCACGGTGGCATCGATGCTCTACTACATGAGAAAGGCGCTGCCCCATGCCTCGCTGCCGGGGTAGAAGGAGCCATGCCGCCGCAGTGCAGGACCTTGAGGGGCCGGACGCCGAGGCCTTATAATTGCCGGCCCACGCGGGAGTAGCTCAGTTGGTAGAGCGTAACCTTGCCAAGGTTAAGGTCGCGAGTTCGAGACTCGTCTCCCGCTCCAGATTTCGAAAGGGAAGGCCGGCAGCCTTCCCTTTTTCTTGCCGATCCCCGGCGGGATGGCAGAGTGGTTATGCAGCGGCCTGCAAAGCCGTGGACGCCGGTTCGATTCCGACTCCCGCCTCCAGCCTCGTTCCCGTGTCATCCTAAGGCAACCAGGCGCCGCCCGGGTGGTGAAACTGGTAGACACAGGGGACTTAAAATCCCCAGCCGAAAGGCGTCCCGGTTCGAGTCCGGGCCCGGGCACCAGCTTCCAGGCCTTCATCGGGCCTTCATGGCGAGCCGGATGCGGTTGCGGCCGAAGACGTAGGCGTAGTCGCGCTGCGAGGCGAGCTCCTTGGTGAGGAGGAGCCCCAGGCCGCCGATCTTGCGCATTTCCAGCGTGGTATCGGGCGGGGCGGTGGGGAGCCGCGCATACGGATTGAAGGGCGGCGCGGTGTCCTCGTAGGTGACGCGCATGCTGCCGTCCACGGCGCCGATATGCAGCCATACGGGCGCGTCGCAGTCGCCCCGGTGCCCGTGGCGCACGGTGTTCACGAAGAGCTCCTCGAGCACCACGTTGAGGCGCAGGCGATGGGTCCGCTCGATGCCGGCCTCGTCGCAGAAGCCCTCGAGGAAGCGGCTGATGAGGCCGAGCTCGGACAGCCGGGCGTAAAACATTGCAGAGCGGCATTTAGTCACGCGATCCCTCGTGGTCGCGGGGCATTATAGAATCCGCCCATAAAACAAGAAGGGGGGATTATGCGCAGGATGCTTGTGGCCGGGCTCGCCTCGGCATGCCTCGTCGCCTTCGCGCCGGCCGCCACCGCGGCCGAAGCCCAGGAGGTCGGCCAGATCAAGGTGGCTTCCGGCGAAGTCCACATCGAGCGCGACGGCCAGCGGATCGCCGCCGCGCCGGGCGTCAAGGTGAACCGGTCCGACTCGGTGGTCACCGGCCGCGACGGCTCGGTCGGCATCACGTTCTCGGACAACAGCCTGCTTTCGGCCGGTCCGGGCAGCGTGCTCGTGATCGAGCGCTATGCGTTCGACACCACGACGCACGCCGGCTATTTCGACGCTTCGCTCAAGAAGGGCACGCTCGCCGTCGTCTCCGGCAAGATCGTGAAGCAGTCGCCGGGCGCCATGCGCGTGCGCACGCCGTCCTCCATCATGGGGGTGCGCGGGACCGAGTTCCTGGTGCGCGTCGACTGACCGCCCCGGCTAGCGAAGGAGGGCGACCAACGCCGTGATGCTCCTCGTCACCGCCGCGCTTGCCTGGGCGATGGTGCTTTCGGGCCAGGCGCCGAAGGATGAGGTGGTCCTCCTTCCGGGCGCGGACGGCCATGTCGGCAGGCTGGTCGTCGAGCGCGACGGCCAGCGCCACGTGCTCGACCGTCCCTATGCAGCAAGCCGGGCCGGGGCGACGGAGGTCGAGCAGCGCGACCCCGCCGCCGTCCGCGCGTCGTTCGGCCCGGTGCTCGCCGCGCTGCCCGGGCGGCCGGCCTCCTTCCTGCTCTATTTCGAGTTCGGCAAGGACGAGCTCACGCCCGCCTCGCGCGCCGAGCTCGAGCGCATCCTCGACGAGCTTCGCCGCCGCCCCGTGCCCGACATCGCGGTCATCGCGCACACCGACACCGTGGGCGATGTCGCCGACAACGACAGGCTTTCGGCGCAGCGCGCCGAGCGCGTCAAGCAGTACCTCATCGGCATCGGCATCGCCGCCTCGCGCATCCATACCGCGGGCCGCGGCGAGCGCGAGCTTCTCGTGCCCACGGCGGACAACGTCGACGAGCCCCGCAACCGCCGGGTCGAAATCAACGTCCGCTAGCCGTTCCAGCGCACGCTGAGAAGCGTGACGTCATCCGCCGGCTCGGCGCCGGCTGCAAAGGCCGCAATGTCCTCGACGAGCGCACGGACCAGCGCCTCGGGCGCGCCGTCGCTCGCGCGGGCGAGCAGCTCGCGCATCCGTGCCGCACCGTAGAGCTCGCCCCGCGGGTTCATGGCCTCCGTGACGCCGTCGGTGACGAGGCAGACGAGCTCGCCCGGCGCGAGCTGCCGCCGTGCAGTCGGATATTCAAAGCCTTCGATCACGCATAGGGGCGGTCCGCCAGCGTGGTCGAGGACCTCGAGCGTGCCGTCGGTCCGCCGGCCGAGCGCCGGCTCGTGACCCGCGCTCGAGAACGCGAGCACGCCGGTTCGCAGGTCGAGCAGGGCGGCGAAGGCCGTGACGAAGAGCGACTCCGGGTTGTCGCGGCCGATCTCGGCATTCGCCGCGGTGAGGATCTCGCCCGGTTCCGGCTCGCGTGCGCGAAGCGCGATGCTCTTCAGCAGGGACTTGGAGAGCGCCATGAAAAGGCTCGCCGGGAGCCCTTTCCCCGACACGTCGGCCACGACGAAAAAGAGCCGGTGCTCGTCCACCAGGAAGCAATCGTAGAAATCGCCGCCCACCGTGCGCGCCGGCGCCAGCGACGCCTCCAGGGAAAAGCGCCGCTCGCCGGCGAAGAGGGCGCGCGGGTCGGGAAGAAGCCCGACCTGGATGCGCCGCGCGGCCTCGAGCTCTCCGGCGAGGCGCGCCTGCGCCTCGCGCAGGCGCCGCCGCTGGCGATCGGCCTGGGCGAACGTGAACCCGAGGAGCGTCCCGAAGACGAGCAGAAGCCCGATCGACGGGGTCGCCGCGTCGAGCAGGAGCCCCGATCGGAAAGCGAGGATGCCGCCCGCGCCGAAAAGAAGGAGGAGGGCGCCCAGGAGCGCGGCCGAAATCCATGCCGTAGCCGCCGGCACGATGGCGACCAGCGCGGCGCCCGCGACGAGGAGGGCGGCGGCCTCGATGGCCGCGGCTCCCGTAGGGCGGCGCAGAAAGCGGCCGTCGAAGATCTGCTCGAGGACCTGAGCGTGCACCTCGACGCCGGGGATAAGTTCCCCGAGCGGCGTCGTCTTGTAGTCGAGCAGCCCGAGCCCCGTGACGCCGACGAGGACGAGCTTGCCGCGCACGCGCTCCGCCTCCACCTTGCCTGCGAGGACTTCGGACGCCGAGACGAACCGGTCCGGATCCGAGCCGCCGAAGTGCACGTGCAGCCGCCCGTCGGACTGCATCGGAATGCGCAGGTCGTCGGCCAGCACCAGGTCCACGTCTTCGCCGCCGCGATCGTCGATGGCGAGGAACGGCAGGCCGGCCGCGACCCGAACCATTTCCACGGACAGCGACGGCACGATCAGCTCACCGACTCGCGCGACGAGCGGCGCCTGGCGCACCACCGCGTCCCGGGCGTCCTGCGCGCTGATGAGGCCGCGGCCGCCAGCGGCCCTGTCGAGCATTTCGATGCTCTGCAGGTGCCCGGGGTAGCGGGCGAGCGGAAGCTCGCGCTCGCCCGCCAGCCGCACGGGAGGCGCGCCCGGCGGGTCGCGAAACCGCCGATCGGGCTGCGGGAGGCCGGCGATCGCAAGGACGCTCGGCACGCGCTTCAGCGCCTCGGCGAAGGCGCGATCGCCCTCGGGCGCCGAGCGGTCCGGCTCGGGAAAGAGAAGGTCGAAGCCGATGGCCGCGGGCTCCGCCCGGGCGATCGACTCGACCAGACGCGCGGTCAGCGTCCTTGGCCACGGCCATTGCCCGTGCGCATCGAGCGAAGCCTCGTCGATCGCCACGATGAGCGCTGGAGCGCTCTCTCGTGTCCGCGGCATGAGGCGCTGGTAGGCGTCGAAGGCCTGGTCCCGCAGGCCGGCAAGCGGCCCCGGAAGCGCAAGCACGAGGAGAGCAAGGACGGCGAGGACCGCGCTGCCGGCGACGCGGGGCGCGCTCGCCAGGCTCAGAGGTCGATCTCCAGTCCGTCGTATGCGGCCGTGATCCGCAGCTCGCGCCCCTCGCGCGTGAGCTCCTCCAGCCTGCGGGCGTCGCGCAGGATCCCTTCGATCGTCTTGTCGTCGTTGGCCGGCTCGTGGTGGAAGAGCACGAGGTGCCGGGCGCGCGCCATCTGGCAGAGCTCCACGCCGATGATGTTGCTCGAGTGGCCCCAGTCCGCCTTCACCGAGACCGCCTCGGCGAGCGAGTACATGGCGTCGAAGACGACCAGGTCGGCGGCGTGGAAGAAGGAGACGAACGCCGCCGTCTCGCCGGGGTCGTCGAGCTTGTGCTCCGAGTCGGTGCTGTAGACGACCGAGCGCCCGTTCGCCTCGAAGCGATAGCCGAACGAATCGCCCGAGTGGCGCTGCAGCTTCGGCGTGACCGAGAGGCCGCACACCTCGTGGCGCTCGCCCGGCTGCAGCCGCACGAACTCGATGCTCGCGGAAAGCTGCGCGAAGTCCACCGGAAAGCAGGGCGCGCTCTGCTGCAGCCGGAACGCCTGCTCGAGGACGTCGTGGCAGCCGTGGATGCGGATGCGCGTGCCGGGAACGTAGGCCGGGCCGAAGAAGGGAAAGCCCATGATGTGGTCCCAGTGCACGTGCGACATGAAGACGTTGATCGTCGCCGGGCGGCCGCCCTGGCGGGCGAGCACGTGCGAGCCGAACGCGCGGGCGCCGCTTCCCATGTCGCACACGAAGTACTCGTCGGCGCCGTTCTCGAGCTCCACGCACGACGTGTGGCCGCCATAGGTGTGCGTCACCGAGAAGGGCAGGCTCTCGGTGACGAACGCGTAGGCTTCGCCGGCCGAGGCGAACGTCCGGCCCGAAGCGGCGACGAGCGCCTGGGCGAGCTTGTCGCGGATGTCGGCCGGCGTCAGCGCGACCGGGATGGAGCCGCGCGTGCCCCAGAAGCGGACGCGCACTGAGCTAGCCGTGCTGGTACGCCCGCGCCGCGTCGGGCGAGATGGCGGCGAGCGCTTCGCCGAGCGTCGCGAAGATGTCGAACACCAGGTGGAAGCGGCTGATCTGGAAGATCTCGGCCACGACCGGCTGCATCGCCGCCACCACCATCCGGATGCCGCGCAGGTCGGCTTCCTTGGCGGCGAGCATCAGGCAGCGCAGCCCGGCGCTGGAGACGTATTCGAGGCCGGAGAGGTCGAGCACAAGCCGCCCGCCGACCACGCAGGCGTCGACGTGCTCGGCGATGTCGGCGCGAAATGTGTCACAGTTGGCGTGATCGAGGCGTCCCGCCGGTGTGACGACGCGCACGTCGGCGTAGTTGCGGTGGGGAACCGGCATGTCTAAGCTGGTCGTTGTTTTGCCCTATTGTAGAGGGCACCCGGCAGATTGGGAAAACGCCCCGGCAGGCGGGCCCGGGATAACCGACTGGACAGACGGCTGGGAATGCGCTTGGCGAAACGACGGGCGAGGCGCCGCGATCGAATCCGGGAGGCGGCCGAGTGGCTTGCGCAGCAGCACGAGCGCCGGGCCCGCTTCGCGCCGCTGCCCGAGCCGCTCGCGCCGCGCACGGAGGTCGAGGCGTACGGCGTGCAGGACGTGTTCGTCTCCCTGCGCTCCGCGCGCAAGGGTGCGCTCGTCGGCTACAAGGTCGCGCTCTCCACGCCGGCGATGCGCGCTTTCGTCGGCGTCGATTCCCCCCAGGCCGGCTGCATCCTTGCCAACACCGTGCACGAGTCGCCCGCGCGCGTGGCCTCACGCGACTACGGAAGGCTCATCGTCGAGTTCGAGATCGCGGTCAGGATGGCCGACGACCTGCCCGTGGCGGATGCGCCCTTCACCCGCGAGCGGGTCGCCGAGGCCGTCGGCGCCGTCATGCCGGCGCTCGAGCTTGCCGATGACCGGGCGGCCGACTACGCGATGCTCGCCAGGCGCCCGCTCGATCTCATCGCGGACAACACCTGGAACGAGGGCGCCGTGCTCGGGGCGCCGGTCGAGGCGTGGCGCGAGCTCGATCTCGCGCGCGTCCGGGGCGTCGCGCGCATCAACGGCGCCGTGGTGGGCGAGGGCGTCGGCGCCGAGGCGATGGGCCACCCGCTCGATGCGGTGGGCTGGGTCGCGACGCATCTCGCCTCGCTCGGCCGCGGCCTGCTGCGAAGCGATGTCGTGCTCACCGGAAGCCTCGTGACCTCGAAGGCGGTGGCCCCCGGCGACCGCGTCGAGTTTTCCGTCGAGGGCCTAGGCGCCGCGGAGCTGCTCGTCGAGTAGGCGGCGCAGCTCCGCCCGACGCACCTTCGCCATCGCGTTCTTGGGCAGCTCGGGAAGAAACACGACTTTGCGCGGGTGCTTGAAGCGGGCGAGGCGGCCCTCGAAGAGCCGCAGCACCGCGGCCTCGTCGAGCGCCGCGCCGGAGGCCGGGACGACCGCCGCGCACGCCGCTTCTCCCCAGCGGGGATCCGGAATGCCGACCACCGCGGCCTCGGCGATCTGCGGGCAATCGGCGAGCACGTTCTCGAGCTCGGCCGGATGGATGTTCTCGCCGCCGGAGATGATGATGTCCTTCGAGCGCCCGACGATGCGGTAGAAGCCGTCCTCGTCGATCTGCGCGAGGTCGCCGCTGTGGAACCAGCCTTCCGGGTCGAGGCCCCGATCGGCGTCGGACCGGGCGTTCCAGTAGCCGCGCATCACCGAGGGGCCGCGCACGCAGATCTCGCCGTCGAGGAGCTTCACTTCGCAATGCGGCGAGGGCCGTCCCGCGCTTCCGACCTTGCGAAAAGCGTCCTCGCGCCGCAGCACGACGGCGATCGGCGCGGTCTCGGTGGAGCCGTACACCTGGCCCACGGGAACGCCCCGCTCGTGGAAGGCATGGATGAGCGAGTCGGGCACGACCATCGAGCCGGTGTTCAGCATCTTCAGGCTCGAGAGGTCGGTTTCGCGCCACTTCGGATGCCCGATCACCGCGCTCATGGTGGCCGGCACGAGCAGGCTGTGCGTGGGCCTGCGCGAAGCGACGTCGGCAAGCCACAGTCCCGGATCGAATCGCCGATGCAGCGTGACGGTCGCGCCCGCGAGGAGCGCGGGCACCGTCTGGATGTTGAGGCCCCCGACATGGAACATGGGCAGCGCCGTAAGCACGTGGTCCTCCGCGCCGAGCTCGTGCGCGTGGAAGGAATTGCGCGCATTCCACACGATGGCCGACTGGGTGAGCACCGCGCCCTTGGGCGCGCCGGTCGTGCCCGACGTGTAGACGATGAGAAGGTCGCGCTCGCCGTTGCCCGGCTCCAGCCGCCCCTCGTCGGCGCTCGGCAGGGCCCGCGTGCTCGCGGCGGGAATGCCAAGCGCGCCCGCGGGCGCCTCGAACTCCGCTCCGTAGTAGAGGACGCGCGGGGCGCAGTCGGCGAGGATGCGCCGGTGCTCGCCGGGCGCAAGCCGCCAGTTGAGGGGCACGACGATGCCGTTGCGCAACGCGGCCGCGAAAAGAAGGACGAGGAGGGCGGGCTCGTTGTAGCCGAGATAGGCGATGCGATCGCCCGGCGCGATCGCGAGCCCGCGCGCCACGGCCTGCACGCGCCGCCACAGGTCGGCGTAGGAAATCGCCTCGCCTTCGAAATGAATCGCGGCCTTCCCGGGCGCCTCGGCCGCCCGCCGCTCGAGGATGCGCGCCGGATTCAGCTCCGACATGGCGCTAGTCGTCGGACTCGCCCGGCTCGTAGAGGGCCTCGCGCCCGATGCGATCGAGGCAGAGCTCCGCCGTCCAGGGCAGCATGAGCGCGCCGCAACGCGAGTCGCGGTAGAGCCGCTCGAGCGGCAGCGACTTCAGCATCGACTGGCCGCCGCACGTGCGGATCGCGAGCCGGCAGAGATCGTTCGCGTTCTCCATGATGGTGTACTGCGTCGCATAGGCGCGCAGCCGCGCGTCCTTCGGCGGGTCGATCCGCGCGTCTTCCAGCATGCGGAGGAAAAGCGCCCGCGTCTGCTCGAGCTTCACGTGCATCTCCGCCACGGCGATCTGCTTGGTCGGGTACATGCGGCGCTTGACGGGCGGCATGCCGGCGACTTCGCCGCGCAGGTAGCGCACGGTGAACTCGTAGGCGGCGATGGCGATGCCGAAGTAGGTGGGCGAGAGCGTCGTGAACATGTGCGGCCAGCGGGTCGCCGCCTGGTGGTACACCCCGCGCGGCATCATCTGGGCCTGGTCGGGGACCAGCACGTCCTTGAAGATGAGGGTGCGCGAGACCGTTCCGCGCATGCCGAGCGGGTCCCAGTCGCCGACCACGCTGAGCCCCGGCGCGTCCCCGGGCACCGCGAGGTACAGGGTGTCGCGCATCGAGAGCTCCGGCTTCGCCTCGGTGCACAGTACGCCGTAGTAATGCGCCGCGCCCGAGAGCGAAGCGAAGATCTTCCTGCCGTTGATGCGCCAGCCGCCGTCCACCCGCGTCGCCGTCGTGCCGAACGGCGCCCGGCCGGCCGCCGCGGCGCTGCCCTCGGAAAACGGCTGCGCGTAGATGGCGCCTTCGCGAACCACGCGCTCGAAGTGCACCGCGCGATTCGCCTCGTGCTCCTTGCGCTGGGCCGCGGTCATGTCGAGCGCGTCCGCCAGGACCCCGGGCCAGAGCGTCGAGCACGCATGCATGTTGAAGGTGAGGGCGGTCGCGCCGCAGTACTTGCCGAGCGTGGCGGAGACGATGGCGTAGGTCCTCAGGTCCGCGCCGCGGCCGCCGTAGGCCTCGGGCACGCACAGTCCGAGGAGCCCCGCCTCGCGCAGGTCCGCGTAGTTCTCGTGCGGGAAGCTCGCCTCGCGGTCGTAGCGCGCGGCGCGCTCGGCGAAGCGCGGGCCGAGGGCCTCGACGGCGGCGACGAGCTCGCGCTGGCGCTCGTCCAGCTCGTAGCCCGAGCCGACGACGGAATAGCGGGGATCGGTCATAGTCGCTTTCGCTTGAGGAAGTCTTCCAGCACCGCATTGAACGCGTCGGGCTGGTCCATGGGCCCGAGGTGGCCGCAGCCTTCGAGCAGCACGTACTCGGCGCCGGGAATGGCCTTCGCCATGCGCTCCATGACCGCCGGCGGCGCCGTGCGGTCGTCGCTCCCGGCGACGACGAGCGTCGGCACGGCGATGCGCGCGAGCTCCGCGCGCCGGTCGAACGTGGTGAGAAGCTGCACCGCCTTGCGGTACGTCTCGGCCGGGACGCCGGACATGATGCGCTGGGCATGCGCGAGCCCTTCCGGCTCGGATTTCGCCCCGCGCATGGTCGGCATGAGGTCCGCCGCCAGCTCCGCCATGGTCTTGCCCGCGTCGAGCGGCTCGGTCCGCGCGGCGATGAACTGGCGCGCGAAGGCCGTGCTCGAGCCGCCGAAGGCGGCGCTCGTGAAGGCGAGCACGAGGCCCTTCACGAGCTCGGGGTAGCGGGCATGGACCTCCTGCGCGACGAAGCCGCCCATGCTGTGGCCGACGAGAACCACCGGCCCGTCGGTCAGGGACTCGATCAGCCGGCGCGCCGCCGCAGCGACCTGCTCGAGGTCGTAGGGCTCGACGAGCGGGGAATGGCCGTAGCCGGGCTGGTCCCAGGCGTGCGCCGCGTAGCCGCGCTCGGCGAAGTAGGGGAGCTGCCGGTCCCAGGCATGGTGGCCGCCGCCGATGCCGTGCAGGAAGAGGAGGTGCGTCATTCGACGAGCGCCCCGTCGCGCACGACGACGCGTTCGTCGATGGCAATGGTGCAGCCCCGCAGCGGCAGGTCGAAGTGTCCGAGCGTGTGCCGCCCGGCCACCTCGTTGGCGCCGGTCGAGTAGAGGAAGTTGCCGGCGAAGGCGCGCTGCTCGGTGCCGTTGACGTCGCGCCGGTCGTAGAGCGGCAGGGCGTCCCAGCGGGCCCGGCGGTTCATGCCCCAGCCGACGTGGGACACCGCATAGGCTTCGCGATCGCCCCAGGCCGCGAAGTACGAGCGGGTGAGCTCGGCGTCCAGGCCCTCGCCCTCGACGGCGGTAACGTAGTCGGATTCCACCTTGAACCGCACGGGGCTTTCCAGGTAGCGCTTGAAGGTCAGGTTCAGGTCGCCGGCGGCCATGACGAGCGTGCCATTGACGCTGCCCGCCCTCGGGAAGGCGAGGCAGAGGCCGCCGGGCCAGTGGGAGAGCGTCCCGGGCTTCTCGGTAAAGCCCCACACGCCACCGACTCTCGCCCCTTCCAGCGCGATTTCGAGCTGGGTGCCGGCGGGGGAGGAGACCTGCATGCGCTTTCCGTCCCGCAGAAGGCGCATGGCCGCCCTCACCTGCTGCTCATCCGCGGGGGAGGGCACGAGCCGCTCGAGCACGTCCGGGTGCTCGTTGGAGATGTAGAGCACGCGCGCGCCGCCTTTCAGGATCTGCGGCAGCTCGCGGGCGTGCATGAGGCCTTCGACGGTGCAGTCGGCGACGAACGAGGAGGCTGCGAGCGCCGCCACGGCCGGCGCGGCCTCGCGCAGGACGTCGGAGGCGCCGGTCGAGCGCACCGGCACGGGCGCCGTCTGGCGCGGCGTCGGCACCACGACGTGGAACGGCTTGGCGCCCAGCCGCTGCAGCGCCAGCTCGGCGAGCTGGACGTTCAGCGCACGCGACTGCGTCTCGGAAAGCACGGCGCACGGCTCGTCGCGGCGAACCTTGCAGAGCGCGAATACCTCCGCGAAGAGGTCGATCCACTTGCCTTCGAGACGGTCGGCGAGCATCCGGCGATTGTATGTAGAATGTGCTTCAAATGATTGTTTTCGATCTTCTTTGTGCAAGCGGCCACCGGTTCGAGGGATGGTTCTCCTCGGCCGAGGACTTCGCTTCGCAGAAGGAGCGTAACCTGCTCCAGTGCCCGAGCTGCGGCTCGGCGGACGTGAAACGCGTCCCTTCGCCGGCCCGTTTCAATCTCGGCGCGACCGAGCCCGGGCGTCCGGCGAAGGAGCGGCACGTCGGCGGCAAGCGCGGCCGCGCCGGCAAGCAGGGGCCAGCGCCCGCCAAGACGGGGGACATGGAAGGCAGGGACCCGTTCGCCATCGCGCAGATGCTCTATTCCCGGATGCTCGACGAGCTCCTCACCAAGACCGAGGACGTCGGCAAGGACTTCCCCGAGGAAGCCCGCCGCATCCACTACGACCAGGCTCCCGCGCGTCCCATCCGCGGCGTCGCCACCCAGGCCGAGCACGATGCCCTGGTCGATGAGGGCATCCCCGTCGCCCGTTTTCCGCTTCCTCCCAGGGACCAGCTGAACTAGCAAGCCTCCGGGGAAGACCCCGGCGCCTTGGCCAGGCTCGGGATCGTGACCTTCGTCCCCGTGATCCTGGGAAATACAATGTGTATTATGTTAACTACGATATCCCGCCTGTAGGACGACCTGCCGGGCCGCCAGCTACCCTCTTTCGGTCTGCAGCCCCTACTGCTGGATCCGAATGCTCCTGAGAGGCTTTAGCTAGCTCTATCAGACTATTACGAGACCTACTTCAAGCTACTTCTTGGATTCCGGAGCGCGTGCCTGGAGGTCGGCGGCGAAGAGGCGCGGGTTGAGAGGATGGCGAGCGAGGGCGCGTGAAGGGCCCATCTCGCGGGCGAATCGGAGCCACTGCTCGGCGAGCTCGGGGTTGGGTCCGCGGGCGGTCGAAAGGCCGTAGATGGAAGGCAGGCCCATCAGCGCCATGGCCTGGTCGAGGGCGTGCTTTTGCAAGACCTCGGCCAGCGCCTCGAGGTCCTCGCGGGTGTCCGGGAGGACCCGCCGGCCGCCCGTGACCGCGTCGATCAGGCGCTGGAGGGCGGCCGGGTCTTCGGCATAGGCCAGGGCCCGAAGCGGCGCGCCGCTCGCGAAAGCGAGCCAGCGGGGCGCGTCCTTGAGCCCCTGCCCGGCCAGCCACTCGGCCGCCACGTCGGGCGGCGGGACCGGGACCGGGACGGCGACGCAGCGGCTGCGGATGGTCGGGAGAAGCCGCGCGGGCCGATGGGAGACGAGGAGGAACATCGCCCCGCCGGGCGGCTCTTCCAGGCCCTTCAGAAGCGCGTTCGCGGCATTGAGGTTCATTTCCTCGGCCGGGTGCACGAGCGCGATCCGGCGGCGCCCGCGGTGCGAGCCGACGTTGAGGAAGCCCGCGAGGCCCCGGATCTGGTCGATCTTGATTTCGGTGCTCGGCTTCGCCTTGCTGCGCGAGGCGGGAGCGGGCTCATCGGCATCCGCATCAACGTCGGTCCTGGGCGCGAGCGCCTCCGGCTCGACCCGCCGGAAGTCGGGATGGCTGCCGGCCAGGTACCAGCGACAGCCCTCGCAGGCGCCGCAAGGCCGCGCGGCGACCTCCGGGGCCTCGCAAAGGATGGCTTGCGCAAGCCTCTCGGCCAGGGCGAGCTTCCCCACGCCCTGGGGACCGTGGATGAGGAACGCGTGCGGCAAGGCCTCGAGACGCTGCCGCAGGGCGAGGAAGATGGGCTCGTTCCAGGGATGCATGCGTACGGGCGCCTCGAGGTCGCTCCTAGAGATCCTTGAGGGCGGCGACGACCTGCTCTCGGACGCTCTCGAGGTCCCCGCCGGCGTCGATGACCCGGATGCGGAACGGCTCGGCCTGGGCGCGATCGAGATAGGCCTTGCGCACGCGCTCGAAGAACTCGCGCCCTTCCCGCTCGAACCGGTCGAGCGCCCGCCCGGTCGCCGCTAGCCGGCGGCTCGCGACTTCGTAGGTGCAATCGAAGAGCAGCGTGCGCTTCGGCTTGAGGCCTGCATGCGCGGCCTCGGAAAGGCTCGCGATGAGCTCCAGCGACACGCCTTTTCCCGCGCCCTGGTACGCGATTGTCGCGTCCTCGAACCGGTCGCAGACGACCGCGTTGCCGGCCTGGAGGGCCGGTGCGATCACGCGCTCCACGTGGTCGGCACGCGCGGCGAGAAGGAGCAGCGTTTCCGTGAGCGCCGACATCGGCTGCTCGAGGATCGCGCCGCGCAGCCGCTCGGCGAGGTCGGTACCTCCGGGCTCGCGCGTCACGACGACGTGCCGGCCGCCGCCGCGCAGATGGTCGGCGACGTGCTGCACGTGGCTCGACTTCCCTGCCCCGTCGACGCCCTCCAGCGTGACAAACACAGCCGAGTCGCTCATCTCCTCCTCGTTCCTCTCACCGTCCCAGCTGATACTTGTTCACGGCGCGGTTGTGCTCGCGGATCGTCCGCGAGAAATGGCTCGAGCCGTCGCCACGCGACACATAGTAGAGCGCATCGGTCTTTTCGGGTCGCATCGCGGCGCGGAGCGACGCGAGTCCCGGCATTGCGATGGGCGTGGGCGTGAGCCCCGCGCGCGTGTAGGTGTTGTACGGGCCGTCCTCGAGGAGGTGCACCTTCTTCAGGTTGCCGTCGAACGCGCTTCCCAGGCCGTAGATCACGGTCGGATCCACCTGCAGGCGCATGCCGATGCGCAGCCGGTTGGCGAGCACGCCCGCGATGACGGCGCGCTCTTCCTCGCGCCCCGTCTCCTTCTCGACGATGGACGCCATGATGAGCGCCTCGTAAGGCGTCCGGTAAGGCACTGCCGGAAGGCGCGCCTCCCATTCCGCCGCGAGGTGCCGCTGCATGGCCCGGTAGGCCCGCCGCAGCACTGCCACGTCGCTCGAGCCCTTCGCGAAAAGGTACGTGTCCGGGAAAAAGAGTCCTTCCGGATGGGCCTCCTCTGCCCCGATCCGCGCGAGGATCTGCGCGTCGTCGAGCCCCGCCGTGTCGTGCCGGAGGTCCGGATGCGCGTCGAGCGCCGCGCGGAACTGCGCGAACGTCCAGCCCTCGATGAGACGCACTTCGGCCTGAGTCACGTCGCCGCGGGTAAGCTTGTCGAGGAGCTCAAGCGGCGTCACGGGCTCGGTCAGCTCGTAGCTGCCCGCCTTGGCGTCGCGCGCGCGCCCCAGGATCCGCGCCAGAAGCTCGAACTGCAGCGGCCTGACGCGCACGCCGGCGGCGTCGATTTTCTGCGCCACGGTGCGAAAACGTGCGCCATGCGGAATCTCGAACCCCGCCGGCAGCGTGGCCGTCTCGACGGGCGTCGAGGCGTACCACGCCCCGTAGCCGGCGGCCGCGAGCACGGCGAGAAGGACGAGCGCGAGAAGGGTTTTCAGGGCGACACGGAAGGTAAAATGGGGATTCTACGATGGAGCACGCGAGACTCGAACGCTACGGCTTGCTCGGCGTGACTGGCGCCGATGCGCGCGCATTTCTTCACGCCCAGCTCACCAACGACATCGCCGGGCTGCCCGCCGATCGCGCGGCGCTCGCGGGCTGGTGCTCGCCCAAGGGACGCCTGCTCGCCAGCTTCCTCGTCGTGCCCTGGACCGACGGCTTTCTCCTGCAGCTCTCGCGCGATCTCGTGCCGACGATTGCGAAGCGCCTCGCCATGTTCGTGCTGCGCTCGAAGGTGAAGGTCACCGACGAGTCTGCCGCCTGGCACCAGCTCGGCGTCTGGGGGACGTTGCCAGCGATAGCTGTTCCCGAAGCGCCGCTGGCGCTCGCCGCAGCCGAGGGGCTCATCGCCGTGCGCATGGGCGAAGGACGCCTGCTCGTGCTCGCCAAGGACCCCTCGCCGCTCGAGCGCGAAAGCCGGGCGGTGCCGCCGGCACGCTGGGCGCTCGACGAGATCCGTGCCGGACGGGCGCTCATCACCGCCGCGACGCAGGATCTCTTCGTCCCGCAGATGGTGAACTACGAGAAGGTCGGCGCGGTGAACTTTCAGAAAGGCTGCTATCCGGGCCAGGAGGTCGTGGCGCGCGCGCAGTACCGCGGGCAGGTCAAGCGGCGCATGCGCCTCGTCACCCTGCCCCCGGGATCGGCACCAGGGCCGGGCGAGGCCTACGAAGAAGGAACGGTCGTCGACGCGGCGCCCACCGACGCGGGCAGCGAGGCGCTCGTCGTCCTGCCCGTCGAAGGCGAGTAAGCGACCTCGTGCGCGAGGTGAACTACTACGTGTACTACAAGATCGATCCGGCGAGCGCGGGCGACGTGCGCGCGCAGGTCGAGCAGATCTTCTCGCGGGCGCAGGCCCAGTTCGGCGTGCGCGGGCGCTGGATGCGCAGGCGCGACGACCCCAGCACCTACATGGAAGTGTACGAAGGCGTGGCGGACGAGGCGGGGTTCGAGGCCTTCCTGCGGCGCGAAGGCGAGGCGCTCGGCGCCGCGCGCAAAGTGGAGCGCTTCCAATCTGCCTGATCCTCGCCGCGTGGCAGGTCCACGGCGACTACCCGCTCATCGTCGCGGCGAACCGCGACGAGTTTCATGAGCGCGCGGCCGCGCCGGCGGCGTACTGGCACGATGCGCCGCAAATCCTCGCCGGCCGGGACCTGCGCGCCGGCGGCACCTGGATGGGCGTTTCCCGCAGCGGCCGCTTTGCCGCCGTCACCAACTACCGGGGCGCGCACGAGCCGAGCGCGCCGGAGTCGCGCGGCGCGCTCGTGAGCCGCTTCCTCGCGGGGTCGGAGCCGCCCGGCGCGTACATGGAGAGCCTCGTCGAAAGCGCCGGGCGCTACAGCGGCTTCAATCTCCTCGCCGCGGACGACGAGAGCCTCTGGTGGTTCTCGAACCGCGCGAGCCCGCCTCGGCGGCTCCCGCCCGGCATCTACGGGCTCGGCAACCTGCTGCTCGACGATCCGGGGCTCGACAAGCTGAAGAGCGAGTTCGCCGCGGTCGCCACCCGGGCGCCCGGCACCGAGGCGCTTTTCTCCGTGGTGTCGGCAGCGAAGGTCGTGAATCCGGCCTATGGCACCCGCTGCTCGAGCGTCTGGCGGCGGGGCCGCGACGGCCGCGGCCGCTACGCCGAGCGAAGCTTCGTGCCCGACGGCTCCGAGCGCGAGACGCTGCTCTTCGAGCTTCCGTTGCCCTCGCAGGACCCGCGTTAAAGCGCGCGGCGCATCTGCTGGTGCGCAATGCCGGCTTCTTCGTAGACGCCGCCGTCCGGCTCGAAGCCGTGGCGGCGATAGAACGCGATCGCGTGCACCTGCGCGGAGAGGACGACCTCGGCGTCGCCCCGCAGCCTCGCCGCTTCGACGAGTGCCTCGAGCACGCGCCCACCGACGCCCTGGCCGCGCCAGGGCTTCAGCACCGCCATGCGGCCCACGTGCCCATCGGGCAGCAGCCGCCCGGTGGCCACGGGCGTTTCCTCGTGCCATGCGAGCGCATGGAGCGAGCGCGCATCCATCTCGTCGAGCTCGATCTCGCGCGGCACGCCCTGCTCCTCGACGAACACCGCGAAGCGGATCGGCGAGGCCTGCGTGCGCGCCTTCTCCCAGTCCATGAGCGCGATTCGGAGCATGGCGCGAAAGTATAATTGCGCGCCATGAAAAGCCTCTGGAGCGACGCGGAGGCGGCCCGCTTCGCCGGCCCCCTCGGCCCTCGCGTCTACACGTCGCGGCTCCTCGGCCGCGACCGCTCGCTCGTGCTGCACGGCGGCGGCAACACCTCGGTCAAGCTGCGCGAGAAGAACCTCTTCGGCGAGGACGAGGATGTCCTCTACGTGAAGGGAAGCGGGTGGGATCTCGAGACGATCGAGCCCGCCGGCTTCACGCCGGTCGCCCTCGCCTACGTGCGCCGGCTCGCCTCGCTGCCGAGCCTGCCGGACCCGCAGATGGTGAACGAGCTCAATACGCACAAGCTGAACGCCGGCGCGCCCTCCCCCTCGGTCGAGACCATCCTGCACGCGAGCCTGCCGCACACCTACGTCGACCACACGCACGCCGACGCGGTGCTCGCGGTCTCGAATGCGCCCGACGGCGAAAAGCGCATCCGCGAGATCTACGGCGATCGCGTCGTCGTCATCCCGTACATCATGGCGGGCTTCGACCTCGCGGCGTACTGCGCGCGCGAGTTCGAGCGGCAGGCCGGCCCGCAGACCGTCGGCATGGTGCTCCTCTCGCACGGCATCTTCTCGTTCGGCCCCGACGCGCGCACGAGCTACGAGCTCATGATCGAGCTCGTCTCGATGGCCGAGGACTACCTCGCGCGCAAGAAGGCGTGGAACGTGCCCACGCCGGCCGTGAGCCGAGCCGCAGCCGGCGAGGCAGGTGACGCTGCAAGTAGTGAGGCCATCGCAGCGCTGCGGCGCGCGATCTCCGACGAGGCCGGATTCCCGATGATCCTGCGCGTGAACGACAGCAACAAGTTCCTCGGCTTCGCGCAGCGGCCCGACGTGGAGAAGCTCTCGCAGCAGGGGCCCGCGACCCCCGACCATGTCATCCGCACCAAGCCCTTCCCCATGCTCGGCCGCGACGTCGCTGCGTACGCCTCGAAATACCGCGCCTATTTCGAGCGCCATTCGGCGAAGGCGAAAGAGAAGAAGACGATGCTCGACGCGGCGCCGCGCATGGTGCTCGATCCGGCGCTCGGGTTCGCGGCGGCGGGCCGCACGGCGAAGGACGCGGCGATCGTCGAGGAGCTCTACGACCACACCATAGACGTGATCCTGCGCGCGGAGGCGCTCGGCGGCTGGCGGGCGCTCGAGCAGCAGCATACGTTCGACATCGAGTACTGGGACCTCGAGCAGGCGAAGCTCCGCAAGGCCGGCTCGCCGCCCGTGTTCGCCGGCGAGGTGGCGCTCGTCACCGGCGCGGCGTCCGGCATCGGCAAGGCCTGCGCCGAAGCGTTCCTCAAGCGCGGCGCCGCCGTGGTCGGCGTGGACCGCAATCCGGCCATCACTGGGTTGTGGCAGCGGCCGGACTACCTGGGCGTCGCCTGCGACCTCACGGACGCCGCCGCCGTTCGCCAGGCGCTCGAGCAGGCGGTGCGCCGCTTCGGCGGCGTCGACATGCTCGTGCTGAACGCCGGCATCTTCCCCTCCTCCCAGCCGATCCAGAGCATCGCGCCCGAGAGCTGGCGCGGCGCGATGGCGGTGAACGTCGAGGCGAACCTGCTCGTCCTTCAGGCGAGCCATGCGTTCCTCAAGCTCGCCCCGCGCGGCGGGCGCATCGTCGTGATCGGCTCCAAGAACGTGCCGGCGCCGGGGCCCGGCGCGGCCGCCTACTCGGCGTCCAAGGCGGCGCTCAACCAGCTCGCCCGCGTCGCGGCCCTGGAATGGGCCAGGGATGGCATCCGCATCAACACGCTGCATCCGAACGCGGTCTACGACACGGCGCTCTGGACCGACGAGGTGCTCGCCTCGCGGGCGAAGGCCTACGGCCTGACCGTCGAGCAGTACAGGAAGAACAACCTCCTGCGTACCGAGGTCGCCTCGCGCGACGTCGCCGAGCTCGCCGCCGAGATGTGCGGCCCGCTTTTCGCGAAGACCACCGCGGCGCAGGTTCCCGTCGACGGCGGCAACGAGCGCGTCGTCTAGCATGGCCGACGCCGTCGAGCCGCTGCGCTGGAAAGGCGACCGGCTCGAGCTCCTCGACCAGCGGCTCCTTCCCGGGCGGACCGAGTACGTCGCCTGCCGAAGCGCGGACGAAGTCGCGCAGGCCATCCGCGACATGGTCGTGCGCGGCGCCCCCGCCATCGGCTGCGCCGCGGCGTTCGGCGTCGTCCTGTCGAAGGGCTCGCCGGAAGCCTTCGAAGTCCTGGCGAAAAGCCGGCCCACGGCGGTGAACCTCTTCTGGGCGCTCGAGCGCATGAAAGCGGCGCGGGACGCAGGCAAAGACCTCGAGGCCGAGGCGCGTGCGATTCACGCGGAAGACCTCGCAGCCAATCGCGCGATGGGCGACCTTGGCGCGGCCCTGATCCCGGAAGGCGCGCGCGTGATGACCCACTGCAACGCGGGCGCGCTTGCCACCGCGGGCTACGGGACGGCGCTCGGCGTCATCCGCTCCGCGCGGGACAAGAAGATTTCCGTCATCGCGAACGAGACGCGCCCCTACCTGCAGGGCGCGCGGCTCACGGCCTACGAGCTCGTGCGGGAAGGCATCCCCTGCACCCTGATCACCGACAGCATGGCCGGCCATCTCATGAGCCGCGGCGAGGTGGACGTCGTGGTCGTCGGCGCCGACCGCATCGCGGCGAACGGCGACGTCGCCAACAAGATCGGCACCTATGCGCTCGCCGTGCTGGCGAAGCGCCATGGCGTGCCGTTCTACGTGGCGGCGCCGCTTTCGACGTTCGATCCGGCGATTCCGGACGGGGCGCACATCCCGATCGAGGAGCGCCCGGGCGCGGAAGTGACCGGCTATCGCGACACGCGCTGGGCGCCGGAGGGCGTCGCGGTGCGAAACCCCGCGTTCGACGTGACCCCGGCGGAGCTCGTCACCGGGATCATCTGCGAGAAAGGCGTGGTGATGCACCCCACGCGAGAGAAGATCGAAGCGCTGCTCGGCACCGCCGGGCGCCCGCGAGCCTAGGTCTCGCGGATCTCCACCGGCGTGTACGGCGGGACGAGGTCGAAGAGCTCGACGATGTCGGCGTTTCGCATGCGCACGCAGCCGATGGAGCCGGGCTTTCCCATCTCCGCCGTGTCCGGGGCACCGTGCAGGTAGATGTAGCGGCGCATCGTGTCGACGTCGCCCAGGCGGTTGCGGCCCGGCTCGCAGCCCGAGAGCCAGAGGATGCGCGTGAGCATCCAGTCGCGTCCCGGATAGCGGGCGCCGAGCGCCGGCGTCCAGATCTCGCCGGTCGGCCGGCGGCGGACGAACACCGTGTTGAGCGGCTGGCCCGCGCCGATCTTGGCGCGGATGATGTGGCGCCCGCGCGGCGTGCAGAAGCTGCCGTTCTTCTCGCCCGCGCCCTTCTTCGCCGTCGAGACGGCGTAGGTCCTGATGGCGCGATCCTCGTCGTCGAGCAGACGTAGCGCCTGGCGGGCGAGGCTGATCTCGATCTTCATTCCCTTCCTTGTCGCCGGGCGGCAAAGAACTCCGACAGCAGCGCGCCGCAAGCCTGGGCGAGCACCCCGCCCTCGATCGCCACGCTGTTCTTCAGCACCTGCTTCTTGGGATCGCTCGCGCCGTACACGACGCGCCCGATGCGGGCGTGGAACATCGCGCCCACGCACATGTCGCACGGCTCGAGGGTCACGTAGAGCGTCGCGCCGGTCAGGCGGTAGTTGCCCAGCCGCCTCGCCGCGTCGCGCATCGCCTGGATTTCCGCATGCGCGGTCGGATCGCACGCGGCGATCGGCCGATTCCATCCTTCGCCCGCCACCTTCCCGTCGAGCACCAGCACCGCCCCGACCGGCACCTCGCCTTCGGTCTCGGCGCGGCGGGCGAGCTCGAGCGCCCTTCGCATGTACGTTTCTGCTTCGCTTCGCGATGGTGTCACAAGCCGCTATCCTAGACGACCAGCGGCTTGGACGCCCGTTTGTGATGTGGGCGCCAAAACGGTATCGTCAAGCATTCTGGGAGAGGAGAACGAGATGATTGCATCGCTTTCGCGCAAGTTCCGCACGGCTGCCTCCGCCACCGTGGCGACGGCCGTGGTTGCCGCATTCGCATGGCCCGCCAGCGGCGTGGCGCAGGAGACGATCACCTGGCGGGTCCAGTCGCACTGGCCCAACGCGAGCAGCTCGTTCAAGGACAGCCTGGGACGCCTCAAGAACGAGCTGGCGGCCTGCACCAACGGACGGCTGATCCTCGAGCCGCACGAGGCGGGCGCGCTCTTCCCGGCCAAGGAGATCTTCCCCGCGGTCAAGCGCGGCGTCATTCCGATGGGCACGATCTCGCCCGCCTACCTTCCGCAGACGGTGACGACGGCCGGCATCGCGTCGGGCCTGCCCTTCGCCTTCCGCGAGGTCTGGGAAGCGGCGTACTTCCACAAGCATCGCGGCTTCGAGAAGATGATCCGCGACGAGGTCGCCGAGCAGGGCGTCTACTATTCGACCGACAAGGTCTACCCCACCGAGATGGTGGTGAAGACGCCGGTCGCTTCGCTCGACGACTTCCGCAAGCTGAAGATCCGCTCCTCCGGCACGCTCCAGCGCTTCCTTACGGCCGCCGGCGCGGCCGCTTCGTACCTCCCCGGCCCGGAGATCTACCCGGCGCTCTCGACCGGCGTGATCAACGGCGTGCACTGGGGCGCCGTGCAGGGGGCGAACAGCATGGGCCTGTACGAGGCGGCGAAGTTCCACGTGCGCCCGGCGCTGAACATCGCCGGCACGGATGCCTTCGTCATCAACCAGAAGGCGATGGACAAGCTGCCCGCCGACCTGCGCCGGTGCCTCGTCGAGAAGCTCGACGAGCAGTTCTGGATGCGCACCAACGAGTACCAGTACCTCGAGCAGGTCACCCTCGCCAAGGCGATCGGCGAGAAGGGCGTCAAGGTGAACCAGCTGCCGCCGCAGGTGCTCGACCACCTGACGAAAGTGGCGGTCCAGCACTGGGAGGAAGAAGGCAAGAAGGGCCCGATGGCGCAGAAGGCGCTGGCCGAGCTGAAGGCGTTCCTCGGCGAGCTCGGCTACATCAAGTAAGCCGCACGCCCGGCCCGGCGGCCCCGCCGGGCCGGCGCCTTTACAGGGGAGAGCGCCGATGCGCGCGCTGCGCTACGCCATGCGCGGGATCACGCGGCTGAACGACGCCGTCGGGCGGCTCCTGTCGCTGCTCGTTCTGGTGATCTTCGTCCTCCTGATCGCCGAAGTCTTCTTCCGCTACGTCGCGGGCGCGCCCAAGGTGTGGACGGGCGAGCTGACGCAGCTCCTCTTCGGCGTCTATGCGGTGCTCTCGGGCGGCTACCTCCTGGCGCACGGCGGCCACGTCAACGTCGACATCCTGTACTCGCGGCTCGCCCCGCGCGCCCGCGCGGCGGTGGACGTCTTCACCTCGTTCCTGTTTCTCGTCTTCGTCGGCGCGCTGCTCTACTTCGGCGGCTCGCTCGCCTGGGAATCGGTGTCGTTCTGGGAGCGCTCGCAGTCGGCGTGGGACCCGCCCATCTGGCCGGTGAAGCTCGCGATTCCGCTCGGCGCGGCGCTCCTCCTGCTGCAGGGGCTGGTGAAGCTCCTGCGGGACATTTTCGTCCTCCTCGGCGTCGAGAAGCCGGATGACGCCGTGCCCGGGGACCGCACGACGACGGCGCCATGAGCATCGGCCTGCTCACGCTGCTTTTCTTCGGCTCGCTGCTCGTCTTCCTCGCGCTCGGGCTGCCCCTCGCCTTCGTGCTCGGCGGCGTGTCGGTCGTGTTCCTCTACTTCACCTGGGGGATCGACTCGTTCTACATGGTCGCCTCCCAGATGTGGGGGAGCATGAACAGCTTCACCCTGGTGGCCATCCCCCTCTTCGTCCTGATGGCGATGATCCTCGAGAAGACGGGCGTCGCCCAGGCGCTCTACCGCATGATGCACCTCTGGTGGGGCGGCGTGCGCGGCGGGCTTGCCATCGGCACCGTGGCGATCTGCACGATCTTCGCGGCCATGGTCGGCATCAGCGGCGCCGCGGTCGTCACCATGGGCACGATCGCGCTGCCCGCGATGCTCGAGCGGCGCTACGACAAGAGGATGGCCATCGGCTGCATCAGCGCCGGCGGCGGCCTCGGCATCCTGATCCCGCCGAGCGTCCTCATGATCCTCTACTCGCTCATCACCGGCGTCTCGGTCGGCAAGCTCTTCGCCGCCGGCGTCGTCCCCGGGCTCCTGCTCGCGGTTCTGATCTGCGCCTACATCTTCATCCGCTGCGCGCTGCAGCCGGAGCTGGGACCCTCGCTGCCGCGCGAGGAAAGAGGCCGCTGGCCGGAAAAGATCGCCGCCCTCCGCGCGGTGCTGCTCCCCATGCTGATCGTGGTGATGGTGCTCGGCTCGATCATGCTCGGGCTCGCCACGCCGACCGAAGCGGCGGCCATCGGCGTGCTCGGCGCCCTCGTCTCGGCGCTCGTGCACCGCAAGCTGAGCTGGACGCTGCTGCGCGAGTCGTGCATCCGCACCTTCCGGCTGACCGGCATGATCATGTGGATCCTGTTCGCCGCCCACGCCTTCAGCTCCGCCTACCAGTCGATGGGCGCGCAGTCGCTCATCCAGTCGCTGATGGGCCACCTCCCGGGGGGTGCCTGGGGCGCGCTGATCTTCATGCAGATCGTGCTGCTCCTGCTCGGGATGGTGCTCGACCCGGTCGGGATCATGCTGATCACCCTCCCGGTCTTCCTCCCCATCGTGACGGCGCTCGGCTTCGACCCGATCTGGTTCGGCGTCCTGTTCATCATCAACATGGAGATCGGCTACCAGACGCCGCCCTTCGGCTTCAACCTCTTCTACCTGAAGGGCATCGTGCCCGCCGGCATCACGATGGGCGACATCTACCAGTCGGTGACGCCCTACACGCTCATCATGATCCTAGGGCTCGTCCTCATCATGCTGGTGCCGTCGCTCGCGACCTGGCTTCCGTCGCTCGTCCTCTAGAGGCGGGCGCCGCTGCGGTCCGGGCGCCGCCCTACTCCCACTCGATCGTGGCCGGCGGCTTGGAGGAGACGTCGTAGGTGACACGGTTGATGCCGCGCACCTCGTTGATGATGCGGCTCGACACACGGGCGAGGAGCTCGTGCGGCAGGGGCGCCCAGTCCGCCGTCATGAAGTCGGTGGTCTGCACCGCGCGAAGGGCGACCACGTACTCGTAGGTCCGGCCGTCGCCCATGACGCCCACCGACTTCACCGGCAGGAACACGGTGAAGGCCTGCGCGGTCTTCTCGTACCAGCCGGCCGCGCGCAGCTCCTCGATGAAGATGTGGTCGGCTCGCTGGAGGAGCTCGACGAACTCCTTGCGGATCTCGCCCAGGATCCGCACGCCGAGCCCGGGGCCCGGGAAAGGATGGCGGTAGACCATCTCCCGCGGCAGCCCGAGCAGCAGGCCGAGCTCGCGCACCTCGTCCTTGAAGAGCTCGCGCAGCGGCTCGAGGAGCTTGAGGTGAAGCGTCTCGGGAAGCCCGCCGACGTTGTGGTGCGACTTGATGTTCTGCGCCTTCTTCGTCTTCGCCCCGGCCGACTCGATGACGTCCGGGTAGATGGTTCCCTGGGCGAGCCAGCGGGCGTTGCGGATCTTCGCCGCCTCGCGCTGGAACACCTCGACGAAATGCCGGCCGATGATCTTGCGCTTCGCCTCCGGGTCGGATACGCCCTTCAGCGCGGCGAGGAACTCCTGCCCGGCATCGACGTGCACGACCTTCATGTGCTTCTGGGTCGCGAAGGTCTGCAGGACCTCCGCGGCCTCGTTCAGCCGCAGCAGCCCATGGTCGACGAAGACGCAGGTGAGCTGGTCGCCGATCGCCCGATGGATGAGCGCCGCCGCGACCGAGGAATCGACGCCGCCGGAGAGCCCGAGCACCACTTCGTCGGAGCCGACCTGCTCGCGGATCTTCTTCACGGCCTCGCCGACGTAGTCGGGCATCGTCCAGTCGGCGCGGCAGCCGCAGATCTCGTGGACGAACCGATGGAGGAGCCGGGTTCCCTGCGTCGTATGCGTGACCTCGGGATGGAACTGCACGCCGTAGAAGCGCCGCGTCTCGTCCGCCATGCCGGCGATCGGGCAGCTTTCGGTCGAGGCCATCAGCTTGAAGCCCGGCGGAAGCGCCGTGACCTTGTCGCCGTGGCTCATCCACACCTTGAGGAGCCCATGCCCCTCGGCGTTGCGGAAGTCCTCGATGCCTTCGAGGAGCCGGGTGTGGCCGCGTGCCCGGACCTCGGCATAGCCGAACTCGCGCACCTTGCCCGGCTCGACCGTCCCGCCGAGCTGCTGCGCCATCGTCTGCATGCCGTAGCAGATGCCGAGCACCGGCACGCCGAGCTCGAAGACCGCGGCGGGCGCCTTGCCCGCGCCTTCCTCGTAGGCCGCCAGGTGGCTGCCTGAAAGGATGACGCCCTGGGCGCCGAAGCCGCGCACGAACTCGTCCGAGACGTCGTGCGGGTGGATCTCGCAGTACACCCTTCCCTCCCGCACGCGACGCGCGATGAGCTGGGTGTACTGCGCCCCGAAGTCGAGGATCAGGATCTTCTGGTGCACGCTCGGCCGGCTTCAGTCGACCCGGTAGTTCGGCGCTTCCTTGACGATCTGGACGTCATGGACGTGCGATTCGCGGATCCCGGCGGCGGTGATCTCGACGAACTGCGTGCGCGTGCGAAGCTCGTCGATGGTGGCGCAGCCGGTGTAGCCCATGCTCGCCCGCAGGCCGCCGATCAGCTGCTCGATCACGCGCAGGACCGTGCCCTTGTAGGGCACGCGCCCCTCGACGCCCTCCGGCACGAGCTTCTCGACGTTCATTTCCGCGTCCTGGAAGTAGCGGTCGGCGGCGCCTTGCTGCATCGCGCCGAGCGAGCCCATGCCCCGATAGGACTTGTAGGAGCGGCCCTGGTAGAGCTCGATCTCGCCGGGCGACTCCTCCGTGCCGGCGAAGAGGGAGCCCAGCATGACCGCGTTGGCGCCGGCGGCCAGCGCCTTGGCGACGTCGCCGGAATAGCGGATGCCACCGTCGGCGACGAGGGGCACCTCGAGCCTGGCGAGCGCCTCGGCGACGTCCTGGATGGCGGTGATCTGGGGAACGCCGACGCCGGCCACGATCCTCGTCGTGCAGATCGAGCCCGGGCCGATGCCGACCTTCACCCCGTCGGCGCCGTGGTCGACGAGCGCCCGCGCGCCCTCGGCGGTGCCCACATTGCCGCCGATCACCTGGACGGAGGGATAGCGGCTCTTGATCCACTTGACCCGGTCGAGCACGCCCTGCGCATGGCCGTGGGCGGTGTCGACCACGAGGAGGTCGACGCCCGCCTCCACCAGGGCCGCGACCCGCTCGTCGGTGCCCTCGCCCACGCCGACGGCCGCGCCGACGCGCAGCTTTCCATGCGCGTCCTTGCAGGCGTTGGGGTGCTCGCTTTCCTTGAGGATGTCCTTCACCGTGACGAGGCCGCACAGCCGGTACTCGTCGTCGACGACCAGCACGCGCTCGAGCCGGTGCTGGTGCATGAGCTTCATGGCCTCTTCGCGCGGGGTGCCCTCGCGCACCGTGATGAGCTTGCGCTGCGGCGTCATGATGGCCTTGACCGGCTGGTCGAGCTGCGTCTCGAAGCGCAGGTCGCGGTTGGTCACGATGCCGACCACCTTTCCGGCCTTGACCACCGGGAAGCCCGAGATCTTGTGCTCGCGCTGCAGGGCGAGCACCTCCCGCACCGTCTGCTCGGGCGTGATGGTCATGGGGTCGCGCAGCACGCCCGACTCGAAGCGCTTCACCTTGGCGACTTCCGCCGCCTGCGCCGCGATGGGGAGGTTCTTGTGCACGATCCCGATCCCGCCCTCCTGCGCCATCCTGATCGCCAGGCGCGCCTCGGTGACGGTATCCATGGCGGCCGACACGAGCGGGATGTTGAGCTCGATGGCGCGGGTGAGGCGTGTTCTGAGGGAAACTTCGCGCGGGAGGACGCGCGAGTGGGCGGGAACGAGGAGTACGTCGTCGAAGGTCAGCGCCTTCCGGATGACCCGCACTGGGTTTTCCTTTCTCGCAAAGCCGCATTATACGCGGGCGGGTTTGACGCCCAAAATGAAAGCCGCTACTGTCACCCGGTCGTCCGCGGGGCCGGACCCAACCAAGAAACCAGGCGAATGAGAAAGCTGATCCCCGTGCAGATTTCCCGGCCGTCTCGATGGATTTCCAGGCTTTCCCTGCTGCTGGCCGCGATGCTCCTGGCCGGCGGCGCGCTCGCCCAGGCGTACAAGTGGGTGGACAAGGACGGGCGCGTGCGCTATGGCGACAGGCCGCCGCCGGGCGTAAACGCGAAGGCGCTGCAGGCGCCCTCGGGCCCGGCCCCTTCCTCCTCCTCATCGACGGCAACGCCGCAGCGCCTCACGCCGGCCGAGCAGGAGGCCGCCTTCCGCAAGCGCCGGATCGAGGCGCAGAAGGCCGAGGAAGAGCGGGCCAAGGAAGCGGCCGCCGAGAAGCAAAGGCAGGAAAATTGCGCCGGCGCGAAGCGCCAGCTCACGGCCCTCGAGAGCGGCCAGCGCATCGCGCGCTTCGACGCCAACGGCGAGCGGCAGTACCTGGAGGACGCGGACCGCCCTGCCGAGATCGCGCGCGCCCGGAAGCTCGTGGCCGACTGGTGCAACTAGCAGGTTACTGAAAAAACTGGGTTCTCGCCTTCGCGGGAACGACGGGCCGCTTGTTCCCTTGCCGGAGCGACGGGTCTCGCGGGAACGACGGATTTAGGTTTTTCCCTCGGCGCGGAGGCGGCGGGCTTCCTTGGGATCCATGGCGAGCGGGCGGTAGAGCTCGATCCGGTCGCCGTCCGCGGCCGGCGAATCCGGATCCCGCTCGTTTCCGTAGACGCCAATTCTGAAACTTCCCGGGTAGCGCGCGGCGAGGCCCGAGGCCGCGACCGCATCGGCGAGCGTCGCGCCCTGCGGGACCCGCACCTCGACCGACTCGTGCCGGTCGGGGAGCGCGAACACGACCTCAACCCTCAGCATTGGCCGTAGACCTCAACCCTGAGCATTGCCGTAGATGGCGTCGGCGCGCCGGACGAAGGCATCGACCATCGTGTCGGCGATGCGCTCGAAGAGCGGCTCGAGGAGCCGCGCGAGGAGCCGCGTGGAGAACTCGTACTCGAAGGTGAACTCGACCTTGGACGCCTGCGGGGCGAGCGGCTGGAACCGCCACTCGGCACGGAAGTGGCGGAACGGGCCCTCGACGAGGTGCATCCGGATCGCCCGGCCGGGCGTGTTCTCGTTGCGCGTGGTGAAGCTCTGGCGCACGCCGCGGACACCCACGGTGAGGGTCGCCCGGGTCGACTCGCCGGTGCGCTCGTGCACCTGGGCGGCCAGGCACCAGGGAAGAAAGCCGGGGTAGGCCTCGATCGCGTCGACGAGGGCGTAGACCTCCTCGGCGCCGTGGCGCACGAGCGCCGATCGGGTAATGCGCTTCATGTGAGAATGGGGACCATGTCGATCGTCGAGAACCGCAAGGCTTTCCATGATTATTTCATCGAAGAGCGCTACGAGGCCGGGATCGCGCTCGAGGGCTGGGAAGTCAAGGCGATCCGCGCCGGGCGCGCGCAGCTGAGCGACGGCTACGTCCTCGTCCGCAACGGCGAGCTCTTCCTCATCGGCGCGAACATCACGCCGCTACCGACGGTCTCCACCCACTTCGTCCCCGATCCGACGCGAAGCCGCAAGCTCCTGCTGCACGCCGAGGAGATCAAGCGCCTCATCGGCAAGGTGGAGCAGCGCGGCTACACCCTCGTGCCCCTCAACCTGCACTACAAGAAGGGGCGCATCAAGCTCGAGATCGGGCTCGCGCGCGGCAAGCTCAAGCACGACAAGCGCGCCGCCGAGCGCGAGAAGGACTGGAACCGCGAGAAGCAGCGCCTGCTACGCAGCCGCTGACGTCTTCTTCGTCGGCGGAGGGGATTCGGCGAGCGAAAGCCAGGTGGAGACGACGGTGTCGGGGTTGAGCGAAAGGCTCTCGATGCCCTCCTCCATCAGCCAGCGGGCGAGGTCGGGATGGTCCGACGGGCCCTGGCCGCAGATGCCGACGTACTTGCCCTGGCGCCGGCAGGCGCGGATCGCCGCCGAGAGAAGCATCTTCACCGCCTCGTCGCGCTCGTCGAAGCGCTCGGCCACGAGGCCGGAGTCGCGGTCGAGCCCGAGCGTGAGCTGCGTGAGGTCGTTCGAGCCGATGGAAAAGCCGTCGAAGAGCTCGAGGAACGCGTCGGCGAGGAGCGCGTTGGAGGGCAGCTCGCACATCATGACGATGCGAAGGCCGTTCTCGCCCCGCTTCAGGCCCTTCTGGGCGAGGAGGTCGAGCACCTCGCGCGCCTCGGCCACCGTGCGCACGAACGGGACCATGAGCTCCACGTTGGTCAGGCCGAGCTCGTCGCGCACCTTCTTCATCGCCGCGCACTCGAGCTCGAAGCAGTCGCGGAAGCTCGGGTCGACGTAGCGCGAGGCGCCGCGGAAGCCGAGCATCGGGTTCTCCTCGTCGGGCTCGTAGCGCTCGCCGCCGATCAGCTTCTTGTACTCGTTCGACTTAAAGTCCGAGAGCCGCACGATGACGGGCTTGGGCCAGAAGGCGGCGGCGATCGTCGCCACGCCCTCGACCATCTTCTCGCGGAAGAACGTGCGGGGATCGGCGTAGCCGCGCGCCTTCTCGTCGATCCGCTGGCGAAGCGGCGCCGGCAGCTCGGGATGCTCGAGGCAGGCCTTCGGGTGCACGCCGATCTCGTTGTTGATGATGAACTCGAGGCGCGCGAGCCCCACGCCGGCGTTCGGCAGCTGGGCGAACTGGAAGGCGAGCTCCGGATTGCCGACGTTCATCGCGATCTTGACCGGGATGGGCGGCATCTCCCCGCGCTCGCGGCTCGAGATCTCGAACGGAAGCAGGCCCTCGTAGACGTTGCCCGTGTCGCCTTCGGCGCACGAGACCGTGACCGCCTGCGCGTCCTTCAGGATGCGCGTCGCCTCCCCGCAGCCGACCACGGCCGGGATGCCGAGCTCGCGGGCGATGATGGCCGCATGGCAGGTGCGCCCGCCGCGGTTCGTGACGATGGCGGCGGCGCGCTTCATCACCGGCTCCCAGTTGGGGTCGGTCATGTCGGTGACGAGGACGTCGCCCTCCTTGACGCGCGACATCTCGTCGGCGCTCGGCACCACGCGCACCGTGCCGCTGCCGATCTTGTGGCCGATGGCGCGGCCGGTGACGAGCACGCGCGAGCTTCCCTTGAGCGCGTAGCGCTCCTCCACGTCGCGCTTTCGCGACTTGACCGTCTCGGGACGGGCCTGCAGCACGTAGATGCGGCCGTCGAGGCCGTCCTTGCCCCACTCGATGTCCATCGGGCGGCCGTAATGGCGCTCCACCGCGACGGCATAGCGCGCCAGCTCGAGGATCTCGGGGTCCGAGAGCGAGAAGCGGTTGCGCTCGGCTTCCGCGACGTCCACCGTGCGGGTCGAGCGGCCGGCGGCGGCGGTGTCGGCGAACACCATCTTCTGGCGCTTCGAGCCGAGCGCGCGGCGCACGATGGCCGGGTGGCCCTTCTCGAGCATCGGCTTGTGGACGTAGAACTCGTCGGGATTCACCGCGCCCTGGACGACGAGCTCGCCCAGGCCGTAGGTGGAGGTGATGAAGACGACGTCCGGGAACCCGGACTCGGTATCGAGGGTGAAGAGAACGCCGCTCGCGCCGAGGTCGGTTCGCACCATCTGCTGGACCGCCGCCGACAGGGCGACCGAGCCGTGCTCGAAGCCCTGGTGCGCGCGGTACGAGATCGCGCGATCGTTGTAGAGGGACGCGAAGACGTGGCGGATGGCCTCGAGCACGTTCTCGACGCCGCGGATGTTGAGGAACGTCTCCTGCTGGCCCGCGAACGAGGCGTCGGGCAGGTCCTCGGCCGTCGCGGAGGAGCGGACAGCGAATGAGACTTCACTTCCACTTTCTTTCTCAAGCGATTGATAATACGAGCGAATATCTTGCTCGAGAGCGGCCGGAAAAGGCGCTTTGGTGATCCACGAGCGGATCTCCGAGCCGCAGGCCGCGAGCGCCTCCACGTCGGACGGGTCGAGGGCGGCGATGCGCTTCTCGATGCGCTTGTCGAGCCCGCCGGCGGCGAGGAATTCGCGGTAGGCGTCGGCCGTGGTGGCGAAGCCGCCCGGCACGCGGATGCCGGCCGCCGAGAGGCCGCCGATCATCTCTCCCAGGGAGGAATTCTTTCCGCCGACCTGGTCCAGGTCCCGGAGCCGAAGATCCTTAAGCCACGCGACTCGCATTGCCATAGTATTTTATCGTGATGACGCACCGCCGCACCGTCTTCTTCGTCTCCGACGGCACCGGTATCACGGCCCAGATGCTGGGGCACAGCCTGCTCACCCAGTTCGAAGGGGTCATGTTCACCCAGGTGACGCTGCCTTTCGTCGACAGCGTCGAGCGGGCCGAGGAATGCCGCTGGCGCATCGAAGCCGAATCGGAGAGCAACGGCCAGCCGATCGTCTTCTCCACGCTCGTCAATCCGGAGCTGCGCTCGGTGGTGCGCAAGGCCAATGCCCTCTTCCTCGATTTCTTCGAGACCTTCATCGATCCCCTGGAGGCGGGCCTCGGCATCAAGTCGAGCCACACCATCGGGCGCTCCCACAGCGCGATGGACAAGAAGGAATACCAGCAGCGCATGGAGGCCATCAACTTCGCGATGGCGCACGACGACGGCTCCTCCCACCGCGAGCTCGGCCAGGCCGACGTCATCCTGATCGGCGTGTCGCGAAGCGGCAAGACCCCGACCTGCCTATACCTCGCGATGCAATTCGGCGTGAAGGCGGCCAACTATCCGCTGATCCCGGAGGACTTCGACCGCATGCGCCTGCCCGAGGCGCTGCACGCCAGCCGGCAGCGGCTCTTCGGCCTCACCATCGCCCCCGACCGGCTCCACGAGATCCGCAAGGAGCGCCGCCCCGACAGCCGCTACGCGTCGCTCGAGAACTGCCGCTTCGAGGTGGAAGAGGCCGAGGCGCTCATGCGGCGCGAGGGCATCCGCTGCATCAATTCCACGTCCAAGTCGATCGAGGAGATCGCCACCACGATCCTCCGCGAGCTGCGCATCCAGCGGCAGGTGTACTAGGCCCCCGCCTTCGCGGGGGTGACATTCACCTTTCCTTAGCTTGAATCTTCAGGTCCTTGCCAGGCGGCGGGACGTCTCGTACAGGCAGATGGCGGCGGCCGCCGCCACGTTGAGCGACTCGGTCTTGCCGGCAACCGGGATGGCAACGCTGGCGGCCGCGAGCGCGCGCACGGTCTCGCTCAGCCCTCGTCCCTCGCTCCCGAAGACCCATCCGATGCGCCCCTCGAGCGCAGCCTCGTAGAGCGGCGTCGCGCCGCGGCTCTCGGCAGCAAGCACGGTGCCGCCGTGGTCGCGCTGGAACTCGCGCAGGGCGGCTTCGAGGCTCGGCCACCGCGGGGCCGCGCACTGCACGATCGGCACGCCGAAGTGTCCGCCCATCCCGCTTCGCAGCGCCTTGGGCGACCACGGGTCGGCGCAGCCGGCGTCGAGCACGACCGCCGCGGCGCCGAAGGCCGCGGCGCTTCGCACGATCGTCCCCACGTTGCCGGGGTCCTGCACATGCTCGAGGAACACCCAGGGACCGGCCTGCTGCCGGTTCGCATCCGCGTTGGCGCGTGCGTCGGTCGCCAGTTCCGCGGCGATGCCTTGCGGGGTCGCGACTTCAAAAGTGCTGCGAAAAACCCGGTCGGCGAGCACCGTCGGCTCGAGGCCGGCGGCGGCGACGAGCGCCGCGATCTCCGGTCGCGCGAGCCCGGACTCGCTCACCACGAGCGCCTCCAGCGGCCAGCCGTGGGAGAGCGCGGCGCCTACCAGATGCGGTCCCTCCGCGACGGCGCGCCGTTCGCGGCGCCGCTCGGCGCGCTCGCTCGCGAGCCGCGCCCAGCGCCGCACGCGGGGGTTGTCGCGGGAGCGCAGGATCGTCATGGCGCGGCCGGCTCAGCCCTCGGCGAAGAGGTCCTTCTGGAAGTAGCTGCGGATCGGGTCGAAGCTGCGCCGGTGAATGGGGCACGGCCCGTGGCGCGCGAGCTGCTCGAAATGCTCGGGGGTCGAGTAGCCCTTGTGGCGGTCGAATCCGTACTCCGGATAGCGCTCGTGCCAGGCGAGCATCTCGGCGTCGCGGGCCGTCTTCGCAAGGATCGAGGCGGCGGAGATCACCTTGTGCTTCGCGTCGCCGTCGACGATCGCGCGCGCGCGGCAGTCGAGCTGCGGGCAGTGGTTGCCGTCGACCCAGGCCTCGTCGGGCTTCACGGAGAGCCCCTGGACGGCGCGGCGCATGGCGAGCATCGCCGCCTGGAAGATGTTGAGGGAATCGATCTCCTCCACGGTCGCGTACGCGATGGACCAGGCGATCGCCCGCTCCTTCACCCGGGCGGCGAGCACCTCGCGACGCTCCGCGGTCAGGACCTTCGAGTCGGCGAGGCCGTTCACCCGCCGCTCGGGGTTCAGCACCACCGCCGCGGCATAGACGGGGCCCGCGATGGGCCCCCGCCCCGCCTCGTCGACGCCGCAAACGACGATGCCGGTCATCGTCCTCCCTGCCGTGATGGTCCGCGCTCCTCCAGCACGCCGAGCACGGCGTCGGCGGCGCGCGCCGCGTTATTCTGCCTCAGGAGGTGATGGAACTCGGCGAAGCGCTCGACCTGCCGCGACTGCGCCGCGCTGTCGCGCAGCAGCTCGAGGAGCGCAGCCGAGAGCGCCGACGGCGTCGCCGCGTCCTGGAGGAGCTCGGGCACGAGCATCTCCCCGGCGAGGATGTTGGGCAGGCTCACGTAGGGCAGGTAGAGAAGCCGCCGCATGAGCGCCCAGGTGATCGGCGACTGCCGGTACGTGACCACCATGGGCGTCTTGAAGAGCGCCGCCTCGAGCGCGGCCGTGCCGCTCGCCACGAGCGCGAGGTGCGCCGCCGCGAGCGCCTCGTGCGAGTGGCCGAAGAGGAGCGTCAGCGGAAGGTCCGTGCGCTGCTGCTCGTGCACGGCGCGCTCGAACATGTCGCGCGTCTGGCGCGTCACCGTCGGCACGACGAAGTGCACGTCGGGCACTTCCTGCCGGAAGCGGTGCGCCGCGAGGACGAAGGCGTTCGCCATGTAGTGGAGCTCCGAGCGCCGGCTGCCGGGCATCAGCACGACGATCAGCTTTCCGGGCGGCAGGCGAAGCTGGGCGCGCGCCTCTTCCCGGTCGGGCTTCAGCGGAATCACGTCGGCGAGCGGATGGCCGACGTAGCTGACCGGTACGCCCGCCTTGCGGTAGAGCGCCTCCTCGAAAGGAAAGAGCACGAGCATGTGGCTCACGGACCGGGCGATCTCCCGGATGCGCCAGCCGCGCCACGCCCAGATCGACGGGCTCACGTAGTGGATGGCGGGAACGCCGGCCTCCTTCAGCCGGCGCTCGAGCGCGAGGTTGAATCCCGAGGAGTCGACGCCGATGAAGAGATCGGGCCGCTCGTCGATGAGCGACGCGGCCAGCCGGCGGCGGATTCTCATGATTTCCCGGTAGTGGCCGAGCAGCTCGCCGTAGCCGCGCACGGAGAGCTTCTCCATCGGGAAGTGCGACTCGAACCCTTCGCTCTGCATGCGGGGCCCGCCGATGCCGGCGAAGCGCGCCGGCCGGCGCGCCTTCAGCGCCCCGATCAGGTGCGCGGCGAGGAGGTCGCCGGAGGCTTCGCCGGCCACCATGCCGACGCGCAGGACAGAGGCGCTCACTAGCGGAGGATGCCGCGCCGGGAAGCCGCGAGGAACGCGACGATCGCCCCCACCTCGGGCGAGGTTGCCGCCTGCGCCTCGAGCGCCCGGCGCGCCTCCTCGAGCGGCAGGCCGCTCCGATAGAGGGTGCGGTACGCGCGCTTCAGCGCGCTCAGCGCCTCGGCCGAGAAGCCGCGGCGCCGCAGGCCCTCGACGTTGATGCCGTAGGGCCGCGCCGCATTGCCGGCCGCCATGACGTAGGGCGGCAGGTCCTGCGCGAGGTACGTGCCCATCCCCGTGAAGGCGTGGGCTCCGATGCTGACGAACTGGTGCACGAGCGTCGTGGCGCCGAGGATCGCCCAGTCGCCCAGGCTCACGTGCCCGGCGAGCTGGCAGGCGTTGGCGACGATGGTGTGGCTGCCGATGCGGCAGTCGTGCGCGAAATGGACGTACGCCATGATCCAGTTGTCGTCCCCGACGCGCGTCGCGCCGCTGTCGAGCGCGGTGCCCCGGTTGATGGTGACGTACTCCCGGATCGTGTTGCCGTCGCCGATCTCCACTTCGCTCGCCTCGCCCGCGTACTTCTTGTCCTGCGGCGGCCCGCCGATCGCGGCGAAGTGGAAGATGCGGTTGCGCCGGCCGATGCGCGTGCGCCCCTCGATGACCACGTGGGAGCCGATCCAGGTGCCTTCCCCCGCCTCGACCTCCGGGCCGATGACGGAGAAGGGCCCCACCGTCACGTCGCTCGCGAGCCGGGCGCCGGGATGAACGATGGCGCTCGGGTGGATTCCGGCGCTCATCTCTCGGCGCTCAATCCCTCGGCACTCATTGCGCGGCTCTCACTGCTCGGCTCTCATTTATCGGCCGACTGCACCGAGCAGAGAATGGTGGCTTCGGCCACCTTGCGGCCGTCGACGCGCGCCTCGCACTGGAAGCGCGCGATGCTGCGAAGCTCCCGCTCGAAGATCACCTCGAGCTCGAGCTGGTCGCCCGGGATCACCGGCCTCTTGAAGCGCGCGCTGTCGATTCCCACGTAGTAATAGAGGGACTCGGCGTCGGGCCTGGTGCCGCGCGTCTTGAAGACGAGGATGCCGGCCGCCTGCGCCATCGCCTCGAGGATGAGCACCCCCGGCATGATCGGCCGGTTCGGGAAGTGCCCTTCGAAGTACGGCTCGTTCGCCGAGACGTTCTTCACGGCAAGGATGCGCTTGCCCGGCTCGATCTCGCGCACGCGGTCGACCATCAGCACCGGATAGCGCTGCGGCAGGTGCGCGAGCACCTCGTTGATGTCCATCTCAGCCATTGCCTTTCTCCCTCGCTTCCAGCGCGCGCACGCGGCTGCGGAGCTCCGCGAGGTGGCGCACGACGGCGGTATTGCGTGCCCAGGCGTCGTTCTCGTCGAACGGGAACATGCCCGTGTAGGTGCCCGGCTTGAGGATCGAGCGCGAGATCACCGTGCCGGCGGACACGTGGACGTGATCGGCGAGCTCGAGGTGCCCGAGGATGACGGCCGCCGCGCCGAGCGTGCAGTGGCGGCCGATTCTGGCGCTGCCGGCGACGGCCACGCAGCCGGCCATCGCGGTGTGGGCGCCGACGCGGACGTTGTGCCCGATCTGGATCTGGTTGTCGAGCTTGACGCCGTCCTCGAGCACCGTGTCGTCGATGGCGCCGCGGTCGATGGTGGTGTTGGCGCCGACCTCGACGTCGTCGCCGATGACGACCCGGCCGACCTGCGGGATCTTGATCCAGCGGCCGGCCTCCTCGGCGATGCCGAAGCCGTCGGCGCCGATCACCGCGCCCGAGTGCACGATGGCGCGCGCCCCGATGCGGCAGCCGGGGTAGACGACCACGCCCGGGTACAGGCAGCTCTCCTCGCCGATCTCCACGTCCTCGCCGACGAAGCAGTGCGCGCCGATGGAGGCGCCGCGCCCGATGCGCGCGCCGGGCGCGACGACCGCCGACGGGTGCACGCCGGGGGCCTGCCGCAAGAGCGGATTGAAGAGCTGCGAGACCCTGGCGAAGTAGGCGTATGGATTCTCCGCCACGATGCGCGGAAGGCCGGTGAGGGATTCGTGCTCCGGCCCCAGCACGACCGCCGTGGCGGAGGTCGTGGCGAGCTGCGCGGCGTAGCGGGGATTCGCGAGGAAGGCGATCGCCCCGGCGTTCGCGCCCTCGAGCGTTCCCACCCGCTCCACGACCGTGCCCGCGTCTCCGGCCACCCGTCCGCCGAGCCGCGACACGATCTGCGCGAGCGTCAACGGCCCGGCCATGGCGCTACTTTGCGGGCTTCGCGCTGTCCAGCGCCTTGATCACCTTGTCGGTGATGTCGATGCGCGGGCTGAAGAACACGGCGTCCTGGAAGATGATGTCGAACTTCTCCTGCTCGGCGATCTGGCGGATGACGCGGTTCGCCTGCTCGACGACCTGCGCGAGCTCCTCGTTGCGCCGCTGGTTCAGGTCCTCGCGGAACTCGCGCTGCTTGCGCTGGAAGTCGCGGTTCATCTCGGCGAACTCGCGCTCGCGCGAGCGCCGCTGCGAGTCGCTCATGGTCATGGCGTTGCGATCGAGGTCGTCCTGGAGCTTGCGCAGCTGCTCGGCCATGCGCGCGAGCTCCTCGTCGCGCTTCTTGAACTCGGCCTCGATCTTCTTCTGCGCCCGCACCGCGGGCGCGGCGTCGCGCAGGATGCGCTCGGTGTTGACGAAGCCGAGCTTGCCGGTCGCCTGCGCGCCCTGCCCCCAGGCCGCGACGCTGAGGAGCGCGGCGCAGGCGAGCCCGCCGGCGAGCCGCACGACAAAAGCGGTGAAAGATGTCCTCATGTCCCCGGAGCCGTTCTCAGAACGTTGTGCCGAACGTGAATTGTAACCTTTGGATTTCGTCCTCCGGCTTGTCGTTCAGGGGATGCCCGAAGGACAGCCGCAGGGGGCCGAAGGGCGAAAGCCAGCTGAGCGCAATGCCGGTCGAGTAGCGCAGCTCGCCCAGCCTGAGCTTCTCGCCTTCCGCGTAGACCTGGCCGCCGTCGAGAAACGCCGAGAGCCGCAGGTTCTGCTCGCGGGCGGCGCCCGGCATCGGAAACTGGAACTCGGCGCTCGCCACGATGCGGCGGTTGCCGCCCAGGGCGTTGTCGTCCCGATCCTTGGGGCCGAGCGAGAACGGGCGGTAGCCGCGAACCGTCTCCGGGCCGCCGGCATAGTAGTTCTTGAAGAACGGCAGCGGCCGGCCGCCCAGCCCGTCGGCGTAGCCGAAGTCGGCGCGCAGCGCGATCGCGTAGTCGCGCCCGATGGGATGGAACCATTCCTGGTGGAACGTCAGGCGATAGAACTTCACGTCGCCGCCGGCGAGCTCGGCGGAGATGCGGCTGAGCGATCCGTCGCGCGTCAGGATGACGCTGTCGCGCGTGTCGCGCGACCAGCCGGTCGTGACGGCGCCGTACTTGTACCTGTCTCCGAACTCCCGCACGAAGTCGATGTACTGCTCCGGGCTGTCCGAGAACGTGTCGAGCTCGACGCTCTCGACGTTGAAGCCCAGGCTGATGCGCGTCGCCTCCGAGACCGGGTAGCCCCACTTGATGCCGCCGCCGAGGGCGTCGGTGCTGTAGGGACCGACCGCGAGGTCGGACGCGTCGGTGCGCCGCTGGTAGATGTCGAAGCCCTGGCTCACGCCGTCCACGGTGTAGTACGGGTCGTTGTAGGAGAGCGAGTACACCCGGTTCACCTTGCCGGAGCTCACCGCCGCCGACAGGTACTTGCCCGTGCCGAAGATGTTCGACTGCTGGATCGAGGCCTGCAGGATGAGGTTCTCGGTGCTCGAGAACCCGAGCCCGAGGAGCAGCGCGCCCGTCGGCTTCTCCTTCACCGTGTAGACGACGTCCACCTGGTCGGGGACGCCCTCCACCGGCTGCGTGTCGACCGTGACCTCGGCGAAGTGGCCGGTGCGGTCGATCCGGCGCCGCGACAGCTGGATCTTCGAGGTGTCGTAGTAGGCGCCCTCCAGCTGGCGCATCTCGCGGCGGACCACCTCGTCGCGCGTCTTCGTGTTGCCCGCCACGTTGATCCGCCGCACGTAAACGCGACGGCCCGGATCCACGACGATGTTGAACGACACCGTGCGCTTCTCCTTGTCGACCTCCGGCACGGCGTTGGCGTTGGCGAAGGCATAGCCGTCGTTGCCGAGCCGGTCGGCGATCGCCTGCGTGCTCGCCACGAGCTTCTCGCGCGAGAAGACGTCGCCCGGCTTGAGCTGCACCAGGGCTTCGAGCTCCTCGCGCGGGGCGATCAGCTGCCCGGAGAGGTCCACGCCGGACACCGTGTAGCGCTCGCCCTCGCTGATGTTGATCGTGATGTAGATGTCGCGGCGGTCGGGCGTGATCGAAACCTGCGTGGACTCGATGTTGAAGTCGAGGTAGCCGCGGTTCTGGTAGAACGAGCGCAGCGCCTCGAGGTCCGCGGCGAGCTTCTCGCGCGCATAGCGGTCGTGCTTCGTGTACCAGGTGAGCCACCCCGGCGTGCGCAGGGTGAGCTCGTCGAGGAGCTCGCTTTCCGGAAAGTCCTCGGCGCCCACGATGTTGATGCCCCGGATCTTCGCCACCTCGCCTTCGGTCACCGCGATGTTGATGCCCACGCGGTTGCGCTCGAGCGGCGTGACGGTCACCTGCACCTCGGCGCCGTAGAGGCCGCGCGAGAGGTACTGGCGCTTGATCTCCTGCTCGGCGGTCTCGAGCTGCGAGCGGTCGAAGATGCGGCCTTCGGCCATGCCGAGCTGGCGCAGCGCCTGCCGGATGGCGTCGGGCTGGAACTCCTTCATCCCCACGAAATCGATCTGCGCGATGGCCGGCCGCTCGCGCACGAGGACGACGAGCACGTTGCCCTCGGCCTCGAGCCGCACGTCCTGGAAAAAGCCCGTGGCGAAGAGCGCGCGCAGGGCCTCCTGCGCCTTCTTCCCGTCGATGACCTCGCCCACCTTCACGGGCAGGTAGGCGAAGACGGTGCCCGGCTCGGTGCGCTGCAGGCCCTCGACGCGGATGTCGCGCACCACGAACGGCGTGAAGGACTGGGCGAAGGCCCCCGCGGTGCCTGCCAGCAGGGCGAGTGCAAGCACCGCCGCGGTCAACGCTCTGCGAACCATCAGCCGGTCAGAAGGCGATTGAAGTCGTTATAGAAGGCGAAGGCCATCAGCACCAGCAGCAGCGCGAGACCTACCCGCTGCCCGAGCTCCATGGCCCGCTCGGAGACGGGCTTTCCCTTGATGAGCTCGATGCCATAGTACATCAGGTGCCCGCCGTCGAGCAGCGGGATGGGAAGCAGGTTCAGCACGCCGAGGCTGATGCTGATGAGCGCGAGGAACGTGAGGTACGAGATCCAGCCGAGCTGCGCCGACTGCCCGGCGAAGTCGGCGATGGTGACCGGCCCGGAGAGATGCTTCCACGAGACCTGGCCGAAGACCATGCGACCGAGCATCCGCAGGCTGAACACCGAGATGTCCCAGGTCTTCGCCACGGCCATGCCGAGACTGGCGAGCGGCCCGTGGCGCACGTGCACGGTCATCGCCTCGCGGTCCGCGGCGGTGATCCTCGGGGCCGCGCCGATGCGCCCGATCACCGCCTCGCCCGCCGGCACCGCCTCGGGGACGACTTCGATCGGCAACGTCGTCTCGCCCCGCTCCACCGTCAGCGCGAGCGGCGTGCCGGGACTTCCGCGCACGGCCTCGACGAGCGCTTCCCAGGTCCCGATCGGCCTGCCGTTCGCGCGCACGATGCGATCGCCGGCGGCAAGCCCCGCCGCCTCGGCGGGCGAGCCGGAAACCACGGCCCCGAGCACCGGCGCGAGCGGCGGCCGGAAAAGGCCGAGGCCGGCGCGAGCGAGCACGTCGCGCTCGACCTCGTCGGTGGAAAAGCCTCTGAAGTCGAGCGTGACGACCCGCGCTGCGCCGTCGTCGCGCGCCGCTTCGAGCGTGATGCGCTCCTGCTCGAGCGCCGCCTGCAGCACGCGCCAGCGCACCTCCTGCCAGGTCGTCACCGCTTCGCCCTCGACCGAGCGCACCGTGTCGCCCGCCTTCAAACCGGCCTGCGCAGCGACGGTTCCCGCCGGCGGCTCGGCGAGCACGGGGCGCGCCTCGGGCATGCCGGCCATGTAGAGGCCCGCGTACAACAGGATCGCGAATAGGAAGTTGAAGGCGGGGCCGGCGGCGACGATGAAGAACCGGCGCCCGACGCTCTGGCGGTTGAAGGCGCGGCGCACCTCCTCCGCGGGAACCGGGCCCTCGCGCTCGTCGAGCATCTTGACGTAGCCGCCGAAGGGGATGGCCGCCAGCACCCATTCGGTGCGGTCCTTCCCGCGCCGCAGGAGCGCGATCGGGCGGCCGAATCCGACGGAGAAGCGCAGCACCCGCACGTTGCAGAGCCTTGCGGCGAGATAGTGGCCGTACTCGTGCACGACGATGAGCACGCCGAGCGCGACGACGAAGGCGACGACCGTGTGCAGGAAGCTCATGCCGCTCGCACCTCGTTGAGGCCGGCGGCGAGCGTCGCGGCGAGCCGCCGCGCCTCGGCATCGGCCCCGAGGACGGTCTCCAGGCTCCCGGCGGCGACGGCGGCGATGCGCCCGAGGGTCTGCTCGATCACTTTCGGGATGGCGATGAACGGCAGGCGCCCCGCGAGGAACGCCTCCACGGCCACCTCGTTCGCCGCGTTGAGGATCGCGGGCGCCGTGCCGCCGGCCTCGAGCGCCGCGTAGGCGAGCCCGATGCACGGGAAGCGCTTGTTGTCGGGCCGCTCGAACGAGAGCGCAGGCGAAGCGGCGAGGTCGAGGTAGCTCGCGCCGGAGGCGACGCGCTCCGGATACGCGAGCGCGTGCGCGATCGGCACGCGCATGTCGGGATTCGAGAGCTGCGCGAGGATCGAGCCGTCGGCGTATTCGACCATGGAATGCACGATGCTCTGCGGATGCACGAGCACCTCGATCCGGGCCGGCGCGACGTCGAAGAGCCAGCGCGCCTCGATCACCTCCAGGCCCTTGTTCATCATGGTGGCGGAGTCGACCGAGATCTTGCGTCCCATCACCCAGTTCGGGTGGGCGCAGGCCTGATCGGGCGTGACCGAGCCGAGCTTGTCGAGCGAGAGCGAGCGAAACGGGCCGCCGGAGGCCGTCAGGATGATCCGTCGCACCGCGCGCGTCGGGCTGCCGGCGAGGCACTGGAAGACGGCGTTGTGCTCGCTGTCGATGGGGAGGAGCACCGCCCGGGCGTCGCTCGCCGCCTGCATGAGGAGCGGGCCCGCCATGACGAGCGCCTCCTTGTTGGCGAGGAGCAGGCGCTTTCCGGCGCGCGCGGCGCAGAGCGTCGCCGGAAGTCCGGCCGCGCCCACGATGGCCGCCATCACGCTCCCGCCGTCCGGATGCCCGGCCACCTCCTCCAGCGCCCGCGGGCCGAAGAGAAGCTCCGTTCCAACGTCCTTGAAGCGCTCGCGCTCGGCTCGGCTCTCGGGCATGCCCGAGAGCACGGCGTAGGCCGGTCGGTGGCGGCGGCAGAGCTCGAGGAGCGCCTCGCTCCCCGTATGCGCGGTGAGCGCGAACGGCCGGTAGCGCTCCGGATGGCGGGCGAGGACGTCGAGCGTGCTTGCGCCAATCGACCCGGTCGCGCCGAGCACCGTGACGTTCATCTCAGTCGCCTCCCACGATCCACGGAAGCGCCAGCGCGGCGAGCGGCAGCGCCGCCGTGGCGCTGTCCACGCGGTCGAGGACGCCGCCATGGCCCGGAAGAAGCGTGCCGCTGTCCTTGCGGCCGGCCTGCCGCTTGAGCGCCGACTCGAAAAGATCCCCGTAGATGCTGAGGACGGCCAGAAGCGCCGCGGCGCCAACGAGGATCGCCCAGCGCACTTCTCCGGCGAGCAGGCCGCAAATCGCCGCATAGGCGAGCACGCCGGCCACGCCGCCGATCGCGCCTTCCCAGGTCTTGCCCGGGCTGATGCTGGGCGCGAGCTTGCGGCGGCCCCACGCGCGCCCCGTAAAGTAGGCTGCGGTGTCGGCAATCCAGACGCCGCCGAGCACAAGCAGGAGTTCCCCCGGCCGCAACGCGATCATGGCGAGGCCGGCCGGAACCAGGACCGGGAACCCGGCGAGCGAGAGCCAGGGCGTCTGCCGCGCGCCGACCCCGCGCCCGAGCCAGGCGGGCACGACCGCGATCCAGAAGAGCGCCGAGAGGCCGAAGGCGAGGTCGACCCGGCCCGCGTACGCCCACGCGGCGTAGGCGAGGACGACGCTGCCCGCATAGGCCCACGCCACGCCCTGGCCCAGCCCGCAGAGCCGCGCCCATTCCGCGCCCGCGAGCAGCAGCACTGCGGCGACGACCACGGCGAAGGCCGCTTGCGGAAGCAGGAAAAGCGCCGCGAGCAGACCCGCCAGCAGCGCCGCGGCGGTGCCCACGCGCACGGCCAGCGCACCGGCTGCCGGGGGTGCGCCTGCGCCCACCGCTTCAGGCGACCTCGGCCCGCTTCGCCTGCTCGACCTGCTCGCTCGTGCGCCCGAAGCGCCGCTCGCGCTGGCGGTAGGACACGATCGCCGCGTCGAGCGCGGCGGCGTCGAAGTCGGGCCACAGGGTGTCGGTGAAATAAAGCTCGGTGTAGGCAAGCTGCCAGAGGAGAAAGTTGCTGATGCGCTGCTCGCCGCCGGTCCGGATGAAAAGGTCCGGCTCGGGCGCGTAGTGCATCGCCAGGTAGGGGGCCAGGTCGGCCTCGGTGATTTCCTCGCGCAGGCCGCGTGCCTGGAGGAGCCGGTTGGTGGCCTGGAGGATGTCCCACCGGCCGCCGTAGTTCGCGGCGACCGTGAGGGTGAGCCGCTGGTTGGCGGCGGTCAGCTTCTCGCCCTTCTCGATGAGCTGGGTGATCTTCGGGTCGAAGCGCGCGGTGTCGCCGATCACGCGAAGGCGCACGCCGTTGCGATGCAGCTTGCCGACCTCGTTCGTGAGGGCGGCATGGAAGAGCTGCATGAGGAGCGCCACCTCCTCGGCCGGGCGGCGCCAGTTCTCGGAGCTGAAGGCGAAGAGCGTGAGGAACTCGACGCCGCGGTCGACGCAGGCCTGGACCGTGGCGCGGACGGCTTCCACGCCGCGCTTGTGGCCGGCGAAGCGCGGCAGGTGCCGCCGCTTCGCCCAGCGGCCGTTGCCGTCCATGATGATGGCCACATGGCGCGGAACGTCGCCGTGCTGCGGCACCGCCTGCGTCGAGCTCGGCGCGCTCATACGGCGAGCAGCTCGGCTTCCTTCTGCTGCAGCAGGCGGTCGATCTCGCCGATGTGGCGGTCGGTGAGCTTCTGCACGTCGTCCTGCGCCCGGCGCTCGTCGTTCTCGGAGATGTCCTTCTTCTTCAGCGCCTCCTTGAGCGCGTGGTTCGCTTCGCGCCGCAGGTTGCGGATCGCGACGCGGGCGTTCTCGGCCTCGTGGCGCACCACCTTGATGAGCTCCTTGCGGCGCTCCTCGGTGAGCGGCGGCATCGGCACCCGCACCGTGTCGCCGCTCGTGGCGGGATTGAGGCCGAGGTCGGAGTCGCGGATGGCCTTCTCGACCGTCTGGATCATCTTCTTCTCGAAGGGCGTCACGCCGATGGTGCGCGAGTCGAGCAGCACCACCTTGGCGACCTGGTTGAGCGGCGTCGGATTGCCGTAGTAGTCGACCGAGATGTGGTCGAGCAGCCCCGTGTGGGCCCGGCCCGTGCGGACCTTGGCGAGGTCGCCCTTGAACGCCTCGATGCTCTTGCCCATCTTCTGCTCGGTGGTCTTCTTCAGCTCCGGAATCATGATGCCTCCAGCAAGTCAGGCTCTCGCCCGGGGGGACCGCGGCCCGGCAGTGCAGATCATACGTGAACGAGGGTCCCTTCGTCGTCGCCCACCACCACCCGCCGGAGCGCCTCGCGCTTGAAGATGCTGAACACGCTGATCGGCAGCTTCTGGTCCCGGCACAGCGTGAGCGCCGTGGCGTCCATGACCTTGAGGTTGCGCGCGATGGCCTCGTCGAAGCTGATGCGCGCATAGCGCTCGGCCGTCGGGTCGGTCTTGGGGTCGGCGCTGTACACGCCGTCCACCTTGGTCGCCTTCAGGACGATCTCGGCGCCCATCTCCGCGCCCCGCAGGGCCGCGGCGGTATCCGTGGTGAAGAAAGGATTGCCGGTGCCGGCGGCGAAAATGACGATCTTGCCCTCCTCCAGGTAGCGGATGGCCTTGCCGCGGATATAGGGCTCGACGATCTGCTCGATATTGAGCGCGGAGAGGGCGCGGCTTGCAAGCCCGGCGCGCCGCATCGCGTCCTGCAGGGCGAGGGCGTTCATGACCGTGGCGAGCATGCCCATGTAGTCCGCGGTCGCGCGGTCCATGCCGGCGGCGCCGGGAGCGACGCCGCGGAAGATGTTGCCGCCGCCGATGACCACGGCCGTCTCCACGCCCATGCGGGAGACCTGGGCGATCTCGCCCACGATCGACTCGATCGTCTGGCGGTTGATGCCGAAGGCATCCTCGCCCATCAGGGCTTCCCCCGAGAGCTTGAGCAGGATGCGCTTGTACTTCGGCGTCACGCCGCCTCCTTCATGAGTCTCCCCGGCGCCCGTGGCCGCCCGCTAGCGCGCGCGGGCCGCCTGCGCCTGCGCCATCACCTCGGCGGCGAAGTCGTCGCTGCGCCGCTCGAGGCCTTCGCCGACCACGAAGAACGCATACCCGTGGACCTTCGCCTTCTTCGCCGCGAGCATCTTCTCCACCGTCTGCTTGTCGTCCTTGACGAACGGCTGGCCGAGGAGCGTCTTCTCGTTGATCCACTTGCCGAGCGCGCCTTCGACCATCTTCGCCACGATCTCGGCCGGCTTGCCGGATTCCTTCGCCCGGGCTTCCTGGATGCGCCGCTCCTCGGCGACCGCGTCCTGCGGCACGTCCGCCTTGCCGAGGTAGAGCGGCTTCGCGAAGGCGATGTGCATGCCGAGGTCCTTGCCCACCTCCTCGGGTCCCTCGTAGTCGACCAGCACGCCGATCTTCGTGCCGTGCACGTAGAGCGCGAGCTTCGACGGGCCTTCCTTAGCCTCCAGGCGCCGGAAGCGGCGGATGGTGATGTTCTCGCCGATCTTCTGCACGAGCGCCTGGCGGCGCGCCTCGACCGTGGTGCCGGGGAGATCGATCGACGCGAGCTCCTCGACGTTGGCGGGCGCGCGCGTCGCGACGATCTCGGCGAGCGAGGCCGCGAACGCGAGGAAGTCCTCGTTCTTCGCCACGAAGTCGGTCTCGCAGTTGAGCTCGACCAGGGCGCCGACCCGCGCGTCGGCGGCGAGCCAGGCGCCGATGACGCCCTCGGCGGCGATGCGCGCGGCGGCCTTGGTCGCCTTGGCGCCGCTCTTGATGCGCAGCAGCTCTTCGGCCTTCTTCAGGTCACCGCCCGCCTCGGCGAGCGCCTTCTTGCACTCCATCATTCCGAGGCCGGTGCGCTCTCTCAGCTCCTTCACCATGCCTGCACTGATCTCTGCCATTCCTTTCGCTCCTTGCACCTGCGTTGTACAGCGACGGTTGTCCTGCGCGGCCGTCAGGTTGAAAAAAAGGGGCGCTCGGCCCCTTTCTTCCCGCTCTGGCGGCCAAGGCCTACTTCGCCGCCTCCTCGTCCTCGACCTCGACGAACTCGTCGCGCGAGGCGGCCACGACTTCCTCGACGGCCTGGTTGCGGCCTTCCAGCACGGCGTCGGCGACGCCGCGGGCGTAGAGGCGGATCGCCCTGCTCGAGTCGTCGTTGCCCGGGATCACGTAGTCCACGCCTTCGGGGGAATGGTTCGTGTCGACCACGCCGACCACCGGGATGCCGAGCTTCACGGCCTCGGCGACGGCGCCCTTCTGGTAGCCGACGTCGATGACGAAGAGCGCATCGGGCAGCGCGGAAAGCTCCTTGATGCCGCCGAGCGAGCGCTGCAGCTTCTCCAGCTCGCGCTGTAGGCCGAGCGCCTCCTTCTTGGACATCCGGTCGAAGCTGCCGTCCTGCGCCATCTGCTCCATCTCCTTCAGCCGCTTGATGGACTGCTTCACGGTCTTGAAGTTCGTCAGCATGCCGCCGAGCCAGCGGTGGTCGACGTAGGGCATGGCGCAGCGCTGGGCCTCCTCGCGCACGATGTCGCGGGCCTGTCGCTTGGTGCCGACGAAGAGCAGCGTCCCGCGGTTCGCGGCGAGCTGACGCACGAACTTCATCGCTTCCTGGTAGAGCACCAGGGTGCGCTCGAGGTTGATGATGTGGATCTTGTTGCGATGGCCGAAGATGTACTGCGCCATCTTCGGGTTCCAGTATCGGGTCTGGTGTCCGAAATGGACGCCGGCCTCGAGCATCTGACGCATGGTCACCGACACGCTTCTCTCCTTAGGGTTGGGTCTGCCGCCCGGTCCAAGAACCCGCTCGCGTTCGCCTGCTGCGAAACGGGCACCCTAGTGAACCGGGCAGGAAATTTACCTGGCGAACCGCCAAGTGAGCCCGAAATTCTAGCATAATCAGGCATCAATGGCCGTAGCACTGAAGACCCCCGAGGAGATCGAGCGCATGCGCGTCGCCGGCCGGCTCGCCTCCGAAGTCCTCGACTTCATCACCCCGTACGTCAAGGCCGGCGTGACGACCGGGAAGCTGAACGACCTCTGCCATGACTACATGGTGAACGTTCAGAAGACCGTGCCCGCGCCGCTCAACTACGCGCCGCCGGGCTACCGGCCCTACCCCAAGTCGATCTGCACTTCCGTCAACCACCAGGTCTGCCACGGCGTGCCCGGCGAGCGGGTGCTGAAGGCCGGCGACATCCTCAACATCGACATCACCGTCATCAAGGACGGCTACCACGGCGACTGCAGCCGCATGTTCTTCGTCGGCGAGCCGAGCATCCAGGCGCGGCGCCTGGTGGAGGTCACGTTCGAGTGCATGTGGCGCGGCATCGGCGAAGTGCGCCCGGGCGCGCGCCTGGGCGACATCGGCGCGGCGATCCAGCGCCACGCCGAGGCAAACGGCTACGCCGTCGTGCGCGAGTTCTGCGGCCACGGCATCGGGCGCAAGTTCCACGAGGAGCCGCAGGTGCTGCACTACGGCCGGCCGGCGACCGGCCTCGTGCTCGAGCCGGGCATGACCTTCACCATCGAGCCCATGATCAACGCGGGCAAGGCGGCCGTGCGCGAGCTCGCCGACGGCTGGACCATCGTCACCAAGGACCACAGCCTCTCGGCGCAGTGGGAGCACACCATCCTCGTGACCGAGACCGGCCACGAGGTCCTGACCCAGTCCGAGGGCACGCGCCTGCCGGCCGCGCAGGCGGGATGAGCGCGCCCGAGCGGATGCCCGCGGCCGCGGAGGAAGGGCGGCGGGCGCTCGCGGCGGGCCGGGCAGCACTGGAGGCGAGCTATGCGAGGCCGCGCACGCCGGGCCGGCTCTCGGTGCGGCCGGCGTCGCTGCTCCGCCGCCATGCCCGGCTGATCGACGGCATCCTCAAGGCGCTCTGGCGCGAGTCGGCGCCGCCGCGCGACGCCGCCCTCGTCGCCACCGGCGGCTACGGGCGCGGCGAGCTTTATCCCGCCTCCGACATCGACATCCTGATCCTCCTCGCCGGCGAGCCGGACGAGGCGGCGCGCGGCGCCATCGAGCGGCTGATCGGCGCCTTCTGGGACATCGGCCTCGAGGTCGGCCACAGCGTGCGCACCGTGGAGGGCTGCATCGAGGCGGCGGCAGGCGACATCACCATCGCCACCAGCCTCCTCGAGTCGCGCTTCCTGTGCGGCAGCCGGAAGCGCTTCGGCGAGCTGCAGTCGGCGTTTCGCCGCGCGCTCGACCCGGTCTCGTTCCTCAAGGCGAAGAAGCTCGAGCAGGAGCAGCGCCACGCGAAGCATCACGATTCCCCGTATTCCCTCGAGCCGAACCTCAAGGAGGCGCCCGGGGGGCTGCGCGACCTGCAGGTCATCCAGTGGATCGCGGCCGCCTGCGGCATCGGCGCGCGCTGGAGCGACCTCGCGGCGAACGGCCTGATCGAGGAGGACGAGGCGCGCAAGCTCGCGCGGCACGAGGCGGCCTTCCAGGACCTGCGCATCCGGCTCCACTACCTCGCGCGAAGGCGCGAAGACCGCATCGTGTTCGACTACCAGGAGGCGCTTGCCGAGCAGTACGGCTACGTCGGGACCGAGCACCGGCGGGCAAGCGAGGCGATGATGCAGCGCTACTACCTCGCGGCGAAGACCGTCACGCAGCTGAACACCATCCTCCTGCAGAACCTCGAGGCGCGCTTCGCGCCGCGGCCGACCGCGCCCGCCCGGCCGCTCAACGAGCGCTTTCGCATCGAGGGCGAGCTCCTCGAGGTGGTCGACGAGCGCATCTTCCAGCAGACGCCCTCGGCCGTGCTCGAGTCCTTCCTCCTCATGATGCAGCACCCGGAGCTCCGCGGCATGACGGCGTCGACGCTGCGCGCGCTGTGGCGCGCGCGCACGGCCGTCGACGCCCGCTTCCGCGCCGACCCGGTGGCGCGCCTGCTCTTTCTCCTCATCCTCCAGCAGCCGCGCGGCATCGTGCACGAGTTCCGGCGCATGAACCAGTACGGGATCCTCGGCCGCTACCTTCCCGAGTTCGGCCGCATCGTCGGCCAGATGCAGCACGACCTCTTCCACGTCTATACCGTGGACCAGCACATCCTCATGGTCGTGCGCAACCTCCGCCGCTTCACGATGCCGGAGCTCGCCCACGAGTTCCCGCTCTGCAGCGAGCTCATGAACGGATTCGAGCGCCGCTGGCTCCTGTACGTCGCCGCCCTCTTCCACGACATCGCCAAGGGCCGCGGCGGCGACCATTCGGAGCTCGGCGCCGACGACGCGAGGCGCTTCTGCCGCCGCCACGGGCTCGCGCCGCAGGACGAGGACCTCGTCGCGTTCCTCGTGGAGAACCACCTCGCCATGTCGGGGGTCGCGCAGAAGCAGGACGTGCACGACCCGGAGGTCGTGCGCGCGTTCGCCGCGCGGGTCGGGACCGAGCGGCGCCTCGTCGCGCTCTATCTCCTCACGGTCGCCGACGTGCGCGGCACGAGCCCCAAGGTCTGGAACGCCTGGAAAGGCAAGCTCCTCGAGGACCTTTTCCGCGCCGCACGGCGCGTGCTCACCGGCGAGCCGCTCGCGCGCGACAAGGCGCTCGCCGAAAAGCGCGAGGAAGCCGTCCGGCTCCTTCGCCTCTACGCGCTCTCCGACGGCGTCAAGGACCGCCTCTGGAAGCAGCTCGACACCACGTATTTCCTGCGCCACGACGCGCAGGAGATCGCCTGGCAGACGCGCAACCTTCACTACCGCGTCGATACCGATGCGCCGGTCGTCAAGGCGCGCCTCGCGCCCTTCGGCGAAGGCCTGCAGGTCATGATCTACACGAAGGACCGGGAGGCGCTCTTCGCTCGCATCTGCGGCTGCTTCGAGCGGCTGGGCTTCAGCATCGCCGAGGCCAAGATCCACACGACGCGCAACGGCTACGCGCTCGACACCTTCGTCGTCCTCGGGCAGGGGACCACGCCGCACTACCGCGACATGATCAGCCTCACGGAGGCGGCGCTCGCCGAGGATCTTTCGAAGGACGGCCCCCTCCCGCCGCCGCGCGGCGGCCGCATCTCGCGCCGGGTGCGGCACTTTCCCATCACGCCGAGCGTGGACGTGCGCCCGGACGAGCGCGGCGCCTACCAGGTGCTCTCCCTCGTCGCGAGCGACCGCCCGGGATTGCTCTACGCCGTGGCGCGGGTGCTCGCGCGCTACCGCATCAACCTGCACACGGCGCGCATCAACACGCTGGGCGACCGCGCCGAGGACGTCTTCCTCGTCTCCGGCGAGGCGCTCTCGAATCCGCGCACGGTGCTGCAGCTCGAGCAGGACCTCGTCAAGGCGCTCCAGGTCAACGACTCGGCCTAGCGGGCCGGCCCGGCTAGTCGTCGGCCAGATCGGCGCCCGGAAAGAGCACGTCGGTAAAGCCGAACTGGGTGAGGTCGCGGATGCGTCTCGGGTAAAGGATGCCGTCGAGGTGATCGACCTCGTGCTGGACGACGCGGGCATGGAAGCCCTCGGCTTCGCGCTCGAAGGGCCGGCCCTGCTCGTCGAGCCCGCTGTAGCGAAGGCGCCGGTAGCGCGGCACGAGGCCCCGCATGCCGGGCACCGAGAGGCAGCCTTCCCAGCCCTCCTCCATCTCCTCCGAGAGCGGCGTGATCACCGGATTGATGAGCACCGTGTCCGGGACCGGCTCGACGCCGGGATAGCGCGGGTTCGAGGCGACGCCGAAGATCACCACGCGCAGGAGCACGCCGATCTGCGGCGCGGCGAGCCCGGCGCCGTTCAGGTGCGCCATGGTGTCGCGCATGTCCTGGAGCAGCGCGGCAAGCTCCGGCGTGCCGAAGCGCGTGACCTTCTCCGAGACCTGGAGGAGCCGCGGATCACCCATGCGGAGGACTTCGCGGATCATTCGCTGCAGAGCGCCTCGATGATGCGCCGCACCCGGCCCATGGACTCGGCGAGCACCGCCTCGATCCGGTCGAGCGGCACCGCGTGCTCGCTGTCGCCGCGCCCGGCGGCGTAGTTCGCGACGAGGTTGATCGCAGCGTATTCCAGGCTCACCTCGCGGGCAAGCGCGGCCTCCGGCATCCCGGTCATGCCGACGACGTCGGCGCCGTCGCGCTCGAGCCGCGTGATCTCGGCGGCGGTCTCGAGCCGCGGCCCCTGGGTCGCCGCGTAGACGCCGCCGTCGACGATCGGCTCCCCGCAGCGGGCGGCCGCCGCGAGCAGGCGCCGGCGAAGCGGCGCCGAGTAAGGCTCGGTGAAGTCGATGTGGTTCACCGGGGCGCCGACGCCCTCGAAGAAGGTCGAGGCCCGGCCCCAGGTGTAGTCGATGATCTGGTCGGGGAGCACGAGCACGCCCGGGCCGAGGTCGTTGCGGATGCCGCCGACGGAGGCGACCGACACGACCGCGTCGGCACCGGCTTCCTTGAGCGCCCACAGGTTGGCGCGATAGTTCACCTGGTGCGGCGCGATGGTGTGGCCGTAGCCATGGCGGGCGAGGAACACGACGTCCTTTGCGGCGATGCGGCCGAAGGTGAGCGCCCCGGAGGGCTCGCCGTAGGGCGTGCGCATGATCTTGCGCTGCGTGACCTCCATGTTGCCGAGCTTCGAGAGCCCGCTTCCGCCGATGATCGCCAGCATCCCTAGTCTTCCTTCATCGCCCGGATCTCCGGGAGGTTGCGCCAGTAGCCCTTCGCGTCCATGCCGCAGCCGAACACGAAGCGGTCGGCCACCCGCAGGCCCACGAAGTCGGCGGCGATCGGCTTCGCCACCGAAAGCTCCTTTTCGACCAGCACGGCGCACTGGAAGCTCGCCGCGCCGAGCCCCAGCAGCCGCTCGCGGATGGCGCTCATGGTCTGGCCGCCGTCCAGGATGTCGTCCAGCACGAGCACGTCGCGCCCCGCGACGCGGGGCGGCGGCGTGACGCGCCACTCGATGGTTCCGCCGCGCGTGGCAGACCCGTAGCGCGAGGCGTGGATGTAGTCGAAGTCGAGCGGAAAGCGAAGGAGCGGCAGGATCTGCCCGGCGAACACCACCGCGCCGCCCATGACGGCGAGGACGAGCGGGTAGCGCTCGGCGAGGCGCGCCTCGATCTCGGCAGCCAGGCGGCGCACGGCGGCCTGCACTTCGTCGGCGCTGGCGACGGGCTCCGAGCGCTCGAGGAATTCCCAGGCGGCCTTCGCGTGATCGGTCAGGGCATCGGGCGATTCGGCCATCGCCCCGAGTCTATCCGATTGCACAATCTGGGCCCCCGCCTTCGCGGGGGCGACTACCTTGCACTTGCTACCTTCGACCTTGCTTGCCTAGCCGGTCCGGCGCGACTCGAGGAAGCGGCGGAACTCGGCGCCGACCTCGGGATGGCGCACGCCGAGATCGACGGTCGCCTGCAAGTAGCCGAGCTTCGAGCCGCAGTCGTAGCGCCTGCCGGGGAGCCGCAGCGCGAGCACGCGCTCCTCGCCGAGCAGCGCGGCGATGCCGTCGGTGAGCTGGATCTCGCCGCCGGCGCCGGGCGTCACCTGGCCGAGAAGGTCGAAGATCCGCGGCGTGAGCACGTAGCGGCCGATGACGGCGAGGTTCGACGGCGCGTCCGCCGGCTTCGGCTTCTCGACGATGCCGTGCACCCGGGCGACATCGCCCTCCATGGCGTCCGCCGTGACGATGCCGTAGTTCTGGGTCTGGTCGCGCGGCACCTCCTCCACCCCGAGGAGCGACGCCGACTCGCGCTCGAACACCTCGGCCATGCGCGCCATGGCGGGCGGTTCGGAGTCCATGAGGTCGTCCGCCAGCAGAACGGCGAACGGCTCGCGGCCGACGATCGGCTGCGCGCAGAGCACGGCGTGCCCGAGCCCGAGCGGCTCGGCCTGGCGCACGTACATGCAGCGCACGTTGCAGGGCAGGACCGACTTCACCATGTCGAGCAGGCCCTCCTTGCCCTTGCGCTCGAGCTCGGTCTCGAGCTCGTAGGCCTTGTCGAAATGGTCCTCGATGGCGCGCTTGTTGCGCCCCGTGACGAAGATCATGTCGGTGATCCCGGCGGCCGCCGCCTCCTCGACCGCGTACTGGATGAGGGGCTTGTCGACGACCGGGAGCATCTCCTTCGGGCTCGCCTTGGTCACCGGAAGGAAGCGGCTGCCGAGACCGGCGACCGGGAAGACGGCTTTTCTCAGCTTGATGGGCATGGCTACGAAGCGTCCAGTAGATCCTTGAGTTGCTGTTCGTCGATGACTTCGACGCCGAGCGCGCGGGCGCGCTCGAGCTTGCTGCCGGCGTCGGCGCCCGCCACGAGGTAGTCGGTCTTCGCGGAGACCGAGCTCGTCACCTTGTGCCCTTTCGACTCGATGAGGGCTTTCGCCTCGTCCCGCGTCAGGCCGGAAAGGGTCCCGGTCAGGACGAACGTCTTGGCGCCCCCCGAGGCGGACTTGGAGACCGTCGCAGCCGGCGGCGCTTCCTCCGGCAGCACGCGCACGCCGTGCTCGGGGTCCGTCAGCCGCGCGATGACCCCTCGGTTGTGCGGCTCGTGGAGGAACTGCTGGAGGCTTTCCATGAGCTCCGGTCCGATGCCTTCCAGGGGCACGGCGAGCAGCGGCTCGCCGCGCCTCTTGAGCGCCGTATTCTGCTTGCGGACGGCCTCCTTGTCTGCCGCCAGGGTGGACCATTCGGCTTCCAGCAGGGCCTGGAAGCTGCGGAAGTGCCGCGCCAGCACCTTGGCCACTTCCTCCCCGACGCCCGGAATGCCGAGCGCGTAGATGAAGCGCGCAAGCGGCATGTCGCGCGAGCGCTGGATGCTCTGCACCAGGTTCTGCGCCGATTTCTCGCCCATGCGCTCGAGTCCGGCGAGCGTCTGCGCGTCGAGCCGGTAAAGATCCGAGGGATCCTTCACGAGCCCGCGCTCGACGAGCTGGTCGACGAGCTTCTCGCCCAGCCCCTCGATGTCCATGGCGCGCCGGCTGGCGAAGTGGAGCAGCGTCTGCTTGCGCTGCGCCTTGCAGTAGAGGCCGCCGGTGCACCGGGTCGCCGCCTCGCCGGGCACCCGGATGACCGGCGAGCCGCAGACGGGACAGGTGCGCGGCATCTCGAAGCGGTCGGCGGGCCGGCGCGGGCCCGGGGTGCGCACGCCGACGACCTCGGGAATCACGTCCCCGGCGCGGCGCACCGTCACGAGGTCGCCGATCCAGACGTCCTTGCGGCGCAGCTCGTCCTCGTTGTGGAGCGTCGCGTTGCTGACGTTCACGCCGCCGACGAACACCTCCTTCAGCCGGGCGACCGGCGTGAGCGCCCCCGTGCGCCCCACCTGCACGTCGATCGCCAGCACCTCGGTGCTCGCCTCTTCCGCCGGGAACTTGTGCGCGACGGCCCAGCGCGGCTCGCGCGCGAGGAAGCCGAGCTTCGCCTGGAGCTCGAGGCTGTTCACCTTGTAGACCACGCCGTCGATGTCGAAGGGCAGCGACGGCCGCAGCTTGCCGATGCGCCGGTGGTAGTCCGCGAGCGCCTCGGGGCCCCGCAGGACCTCGCGCTTGTCGTTGACGGGAAAGCCGAAGCCTTCCAGGGCGTCCAGCACGGCGCTTTGCGTGGGCGGAACCTCCCAGTCCTCGACGCGACCCAGGCCGTAGACGAACAGGCGGAGCGGGCGGCGCGCGGTGATCCGCGGGTCGAGCTGGCGCAGCGCGCCCGCGGCGGCGTTGCGCGGGTTGGCGAAAACCTTCTGCCCTGCCTCGCGCTGGCGCGCGTTGAGCGCGTCGAAGTCGGCGCGGTTCATGTAGACCTCGCCGCGCACCTCCAGCACGGGGGGCGGCGCGCCGCGCAGGCGCAGGGGCACCTGCCGGATGGTGCGCGCGTTCTGCGTCACGTTCTCGCCCACCTGCCCGTCGCCCCGCGTGGCGGCGCGCACGAGCACGCCCTCCTCGTAGAGCAGGCTGATCGCGACGCCGTCGAACTTGAGCTCGGCGTTGTACTCGATCGGAGTAGGCGCGTCGGGCAGCTCGCGGCGGATTCGCGCGTCGAAGTTCGCCGCGGCCGCGTCTTCGGTATCGGTCTCCGTCCGGATGGAGAGCATCGGCAGCTCGTGGCGCACCGGCTCGAGCTCCGGCAGCGGCGCTCCGCCCACGCGCTGCGTGGGCGAGTCCGGCGTGCGAAGCTCCGGATGCGCTTCCTCGAGCGCCTGGAGCTCGCGGAAGAGCGCGTCGTACTCCGCGTCGGAGATCTCCGGCGCGTCCTCGACGTAGTAGAGCCGGTTATGGCGCTCCACTTCGTCGCGCAGCCGCTTCCAGCGCGCGGCAACGGACTCCGGCGTGCTCACGAGAAAAGGCGATTGGCGATGCTGCCGCCCGGGGGGATGCCGGCCTCGGCGAGCCGCCGCTGCACCGGCTCGAGCTGCGAGGCGATGGCCGAGAGCGCGCGCTCGTCGAGCGGCTGCCCGCGATCGTCGATGAGGCGCGCCCCCAGGCGCGCCGCGAGCCCCGTCGCGTCGCTCGCCATCTCCGCATAGGCCTGCAGGACCGAGGGCGTGCGCGGCAGGTCGAGGAGCAGCGTCACCCCGTCCTTTCGCCCGACGATCGCGTACGGCGCCTCGGCCACCGCGGCCTCGACCTGCTCGCGCAGGTCCCCGTCCGCCGGCGACTTCACGAGGTGCAGGGCGACCTGGATGTCGGTATCGGCGCACAGCGCATCGAGCTCGCGCGCGTAGTCGAGCGCCGCGCGCATCTCGGGCGCGGACACCTCCGCGCGCAGGCGCGCCGCGAGCGTCTCCACTTCCGTCCGGAACTCCACGAGCTCGGCGTCGCCGACGACGCCGCTGCGGCTCACGAGCTGGAGCGAGGCCTGCAGCGCGTTGAAGCTGTCGAAGCCGCCCGGCAGGACGCGCTTCCAGCCGGCGCCGCCGGAGCCGGCGAGGAGCGCGCGCCGGCCGAAGCGCTGCTCGATGGGACGCCAGGCCTCGAGCGCCGCAGCGCCCGGGATGCCGGTCGGCACCCTGAGGACGACGATGTAGTCGATCTTCGCGTCGGGCAGCGCGGCGTCGGAGGGCGCGGCGCTCGCCGTGGCGGCCGGCGCCGGCGGTACGGCCTCGCCGGGCCTTCTCGATGGCGCCCGGGGCGCCGCCGGTGCCTCGCCCTCCCCGAGCAGGACGTCGGAATGCCGGGCGGCGAACGCGCGCTCGGTCTCCCGCCGCGCCCGGTGCTCCTGCCACCGGTTGTAGGCGAGCACTCCCGCCACGGCCGCGATGCCGAGGAGCAGCAGGCCGAGCTGGAGGTCGCTCATCGCCTCAGGCCGCGAGCTCCTCCCGGATGCGCAGCGCCTGATCGATGTCGACGGCTACGACCCGCGAGACGCCCGACTCGGGCATGGTGACGCCGACGAGCTGCTCTGCCATTTCCATCGAGATCTTGTTGTGGCTGATGAAAAGGAACTGCGTCTGCGCCGACATCCGCTTCACGAGGTCGCAGAACCGCTGCGTGTTGGAGTCGTCGAGCGGAGCGTCGACCTCGTCGAGCAGGCAGAAGGGCGCCGGATTGAGCTGGAAGAGCGAGAAGACGAGCGAGATGGCGGTGAGCGCCTTCTCGCCGCCGGAGAGCAGGTGGATGCTGCTGTTGCGCTTTCCCGGCGGATGCGCCATGACCTGCACGCCGGCATCGAGGATCTCCTCGCCCGTCATGACGAGCTTCGCCTCGCCGCCGCCGAAGAGGGCGGGAAAGAGCGTGCCGAAATGGCGGTTCACGCTCTCGAAGGTCTCGCGCAGGAGCTCGCGCGTCTCGCGATCGATCTTGCGGATGGCGTCCTCGAGCGTGCGAACCGCCTCCTCGAGGTCCGCCGCCTGCGAGTCGAGGAAGCTCTTGCGCTCCTTGCTCGTGCCGAGCTCTTCCAGCGCCGCAAGGTTCACCGCGCCCAGCTCGGCGATCGCCTGGCCGAGGCGCGTGATCTCGCCTTGCAGCACGGACGGCCGCGGCGCGTCCTGCGCGGCGGCCTCGAGCGCGGCCTCGTCGGCGTTGGCCTCGCGAAGCTGCGTGGCGAACTGCTCGGCGTTGAGCCCGGCGGCCTGCTCCTTCAGGCGAAGCTCCCCCAGGCGCTCGCGAAGCGGCGCCACCCTCGCCTCGACGGCAAGGCGCGCCTCTTCCAGCTCGCGCAGCCGCCCGGCCGCGCCTTCGACCGCGTCGCGCGCCTCGGCGAGCGTCTTCTCGCACGCGAGGCGCGCCTCGACCGCCGCGTCGAGCGCCTCGCGCACGGCGGGAATGGGATCGGCCGAGAGCTCCTCGGCGAGCCGGGCGATCTCGGCCTCGGCGCGCTCGATCTGCTGGTCGATGACGCGCACGGAATTGTCGATCTCGGCGATCTTGGAGCCGCACTCGCGCTCGGCGAAGACGGCGTTCTGCGCTTCGCGCTCGGCCTGCTGCACGGCGCGGCGCTGCTCGGCGAGGGCGGTCTCGGCCGCCACGTGCTCCTCGCGGACCGCATCCAGCGCCTCGCGCGCGGCGGCGATGGTGGACGCGAGCGCCTCGATGCGCTGCTCGCACTCGGCGAGCGTGCCGGCCGCGCCCTCGAGCTCCGCCTCGACCTCGGCAAGCTCCGCGCGGAGCTTCGCGCTGCGCTCGCGATAGCGCTCCTGCTGCTGCGCGAGCTTCACCTGCTCGATCTGCGCGTCGTGCTGCGCCTTCTGGCGAGCGGCCACCTCCTCGCGGGCGGCGGCGAGCTCGTCGGCGCGCGCCGCCGAGGCGGCCTCGCTCTCCTCGAGCCGGGCACGGGCGGCCTCGACGTCGCGCGCGAGGTTCTCGCAGCGCGCCTCGAGCTGCTCGATCTGCGCCTGGCGCAGCAGCACGCCTTCGTCGCCGCTTTCGTCCGGGGCGTGGAAGCTGACGGTATGGCGCGTGAACTGGTGCCCTTCGCGGTTGACGAGCACGGCGCCCGCCGGCAGCGCCTGGCGCGCCGCCTCGTCGGGCGTGCCCTCGCACGCGTGGACGCCGTCCAGCCAGTCGGCGAGCGCGCCCGAAAGCCCTTCCCCGAGCGCATGCACCTTGGACGCGAGCGGCGCGAAGCCCTCGACGCGCAGCCCGGGCTCGGCGGCGCCTGCCCGGAAGACGCTCGCCTTCGCGGGCGGATGGTCCTCGAGCACCGCGGCAAGCGACGCCGCCTCGCTCATCTCGACCGCATGCAGGCGCTCGCGCAGCACGGCCTCTACGGCGGTCTCCCAGCCCGGCTCGATGCGAAGCCGCTGCCACAGCCGAGGCAGCGCGGCGTGCCCGTGCTTCTCGTGCCAGGCGCGAAGCGCCTCGTCGTCGGCCGCAGCCTCCTGGATCTGGCGCAGGGTGGCGAGCTGCGCCTCGGTCGCCGCATGCTCGCGCTGGGCGCTGGTGAGGGCGTCCGCCACCTGCGAGCGCTCTTCCTCGAGCGCCGCACAGTCGTTCTGCAGGCTCTCGACCGCCGCCTGCGCGGCGCTTACGGCATCGGCAAGCTCCGCCAGCCGGCCGGCGAGCGATTCGACCTCGGCCGCGTCGGGCTCCGCGAGCGCGCCGAGCTCGCCCTGCAGCCGCTCGCGGCGCTGCTCGAGCCCCTGGCGGGTGCGCTCGGCGTGAGCGACGTTGCTCTGCTCGACCTGCAGCCGGCTCTCGGCCTGCACGAGTTCACTGCGCTTCTCGTTCAGCCGCTCCTGCACGCCGCGGAACGCCTGCTCCACTTCCGGCAGCCGGGCATTCTGCGCCGCGAGCGCTTCCTGCGTCGCGGCGAGCGCCCTCTTGGCTTCCACGGCGCGCGAGGCCCACATGTGCAGCGCCTGCGTGAGCTGCGAGCGCTGCTCGCGCCAGGAGGCGAGCTGCGAGCGCCGCTCCGCGTCCTGCCGCTCGAGCCGCTGGCGCGTCTCCTCGGCGTGGCGCAGCTCCGACTCGTGGCGCGCGACCTCGGCGTTGGCGGCGTAGAGCGCGCCCTGGGCCGCGTTCAGCGCGTCGCCCGCGCCGAAGTGGGCGACGCGCGCTTCCTCGACGCGCGCCTCGATGCTGCGCGCCTCGGCGTTCTCGGCCTCGAGCTGGTTCGTCGTGCGCTCGATCTCCGCGGCGTGGCGCTCGCGCTCCGCGCTCGCGTCGCGCTTTCGCAGGTACCAGAGGAGCTGCTGCTTCGACTGCAGGGACGCCTGGTGCTCCTTGTAGCGCGCGGCCACCTCGGCCTGGGCTTCGAGCTTCTCGAGCTGCGCCGCGAGCTCCGTGCGGATGTCGGTGATGCGCGCGAGGTTGTCGCGCGTGTCGGAGAGCCGGTTCTCGGTCTCGCGGCGGCGCTCCTTGTACTTGGAGATCCCGGCGGCCTCCTCGAGGAAGACGCGCAGCTCCTCGGGCTTCGCCTCGATCACGCGCGAGATCATGCCCTGCTCGATGATGGCGTAGGCGCGCGGGCCGAGGCCCGTGCCGAGGAAGATGTCGGTGACGTCGCGGCGCCGCACGTGCGTGCCGTTGATGTAGTACGAGGACTCGCCGTCGCGCTGGAGCACCCGCTTGACGGAGATCTCGGCGTACTGCGACCACTGCCCGGCCGCGCGGCCGAGCGAGTTGTCGAAGGTGAGCTCCACCGAAGCGCGCGAATGCGGCTGCCGGTTCACCGAGCCGTTGAAGATGACGTCCTGCATCGAGTCGCCGCGCAGCGCCGAGGCCCGGGACTCGCCGAGCACCCAGCGCACCGCGTCGATCACGTTCGATTTGCCGCAGCCGTTGGGGCCGACGACGCCGACCAGCTGGCCGGGGACATGAATCGTTGTGGGATCGACGAAAGACTTGAAGCCTGCGAGTTTTATTTGAGTGAGTCGCACGCAAAAAATGATACCATCGCGCGCTCGAATTCCGCTTCGGAAAACATCGCTTCCCGCCGGACACGACGATGCCTTCGCGCCCCACGAAGCGGCTGGAAACGTTTCCCAATCCGACGCCGCAGCGCGACTACCGGATCCACATGGAGATCCCGGAGTTCACCTGCCTTTGTCCCAAGACCGGGCAGCCCGACTTCGCCACCCTCAAGCTCGAGTACGTGCCCGACCGGCTCTGCGTCGAGCTGAAGTCGCTCAAGCTGTACATCTGGTCCTATCGCGACGAGGGCGCCTTCCACGAGGCGGTCACCAACCGCATCCTCGACGATCTCGTCGCCGCCACCCGGCCGCGCTACCTGCGCCTGGAGGCCCGCTTCAACGTGCGCGGCGGAATCTGGACGACCGTGGTCGCGGAGCACCGCAAGCGCGGCTGGCGCGCCTCGTGACGCCACCGCGTGGCTGACGCGCCCGTAGTGACGCCGCGGTGAACCCGCTTCTTTCGCGCCTGCAGCCCTACCCGTTCGAGCGGCTGCGCGCGCTGCTCGCCGGCACGGCGCCCGCCGCGGGCTTCTCGCCGGTCGACCTCTCGATCGGCGAGCCGAAGCATCCGACGCCGGCCTTCATCCGCGAGGCGCTCACCCGCTCGCTCGACGGGCTCGCCGCCTATCCCCGCACCGCCGGGCTGCCCGAGCTTCGCCGCGCCATCGCCGGGTGGCTCGAGCGCCGCTACGCCCTTCCGGCCCTGGACCCCGAGACGCAGGTGCTGCCCGTGAACGGCTCGCGCGAGGCGCTCTTCGCCTTCGCGCAGACGGTCGTCGACCCTTCGTGCGGCGACGCGCTCGTGCTCTCGCCGAACCCCTTCTACCAGATCTACGAAGGCGCGGCGCTCCTCGCCGGCGCCCGGCCGATCTATGCCGAGGACCCGGCGCGCCACGAGCAGTGGCAAGGCGTGCAGCTCGCCTATGTCTGCTCGCCCGCGAACCCGACCGGGAAGGTGCTCTCGCTCGAGGACTGGAAAGCGCTCTTCGCCGCCTCCGACCGGCACGGCTTCGTCATCGCCGCCGACGAGTGCTATTCGGAGCTCTACTACGGCACGCCGCCGCTCGGCGCGCTCGAGGCGGCGCACCGGCTCGGGCGCGCGGGCTATCCCCGCCTCGTCGTCTTCTCCAGCCTGTCGAAGCGCTCCAACGTCCCGGGCATGCGCTCGGGCTTCGTCGCGGGCGACGCCGCGCTCCTGAAGGCGTTCCTCCTCTACCGCACCTACCACGGCTCCGCGATGAGCATCGCCGTGCAGAAGGCGTCGGCGGCCGCGTGGGCCGACGAGGCGCACGTGGAAGAGAACCGCCGGCTCTACGCCGCGAAGTACGCCCGCGTGCTGCCGCTCCTCGAGGACAAGGCACAGACGGCGCTGCAGGCGGACATGCCCGAGGGCGGCTTCTATCTCTGGATGCGCACGCCGCTCGACGACGAGACCTTCACGCGCCGCCTCTTCGAGGCGCGCAACGTCCTCGTGCTGCCGGGGAGCTACCTCGCGCGCGAGGCCTCGGGGCACAATCCCGGGCGCAACCGCGTCCGGGTGGCGCTCGTCGCGCCGCTCGAGGAATGCGTCGACGCCGTGCGGCGCATGGTCGATTTCGCAAGGACACTCTAAGGAGCCATGGACAACACCGCACAGAAGACGATCGAGGAAGCCTGGGAAAACCGCGCCGAGCTCGGCCCCGCCAGGGCGCCGGCGGCGCTGCGCGAGGCCGTCGAGCACGTGCTCGACGGGCTCGACAAGGGACGGCTGCGCGTGGCCGAGAAGGTCGACGGGACCTGGGTCACGCACCAGTGGATCAAGAAGGCGGTCCTTCTTTCCTTCCGGCTGGAGGACAACCGCCTGATCGAGGGCGCCGAGACGCGCTACTACGACAAGGTGCCGTCGAAGTTCGCCGCCTACGACGCCGCCGCCTTCTCCGCCGGCGGCTTCCGCGTCGTCCCGCCGGCGAGCGCGCGCCGCGGCGCCTACGTCGCCCGCAACGCCGTCCTCATGCCCTCCTACGTCAACATCGGCGCCTACGTGGACGAAGGCACCATGGTCGACACGTGGGCGACCGTCGGATCCTGCGCGCAGATCGGCCGGAACGTCCATCTCTCCGGCGGCGTCGGCATCGGCGGCGTGCTCGAGCCGCTGCAGGCGAACCCCGTCATCATCGAGGACAACTGCTTCATCGGCGCGCGCTCCGAGGTGGTCGAGGGCGTGATCGTGGAGGAGAACAGCGTGCTCTCCATGGGCGTGTTCATCGGCCAGAGCACCAAGATCTTCGACCGCGAGCGGGGCGAAGTCCTCTACGGCCGGGTGCCCGCCGGCTCCGTGGTCGTCCCCGGCACCCTGCCCTCGGCCGACGGCAGCTGCGCGCTCTACTGCGCCGTGATCGTCAAGAAGGTGGACGCGAAGACAAGGGCCAAGACGAGCCTCAACGATCTCCTTCGCGGCGACTAGAATACGGACGGCTCGTACCAGGAAGGGAGGGCTCCAGCATGTCCGCGATGAAGCGCCTGTTCCAGATCATGGCCGACAAGAAGGCGTCGGACATCTTCCTGTCGGTCGGCGCGCCGATCAACATCAAGATCAACGGCGTGGCCATGCCGGTCAACCAGACCGTCATGACCGCCGACACGGTGCGCCAGCTCCTCTACGAGGTGCTGACCGAGCGGCAGGTGCGCGAGTTCGAGGAGGAGATGGAGCTGAACACCGCCTACGCGCTCGACGGCGTGGGGAGCTTCCGCATCAGCGCCTTCCAGCAGAAGGGCTCGCCGGCCGTGGTGGTGCGCTACATCCCGGGCAGCATCCCCTCGATCGACTCGCTCGGCGTGCCCGAGGTGCTGAAGGAAGTCATCATGGACAAGCGCGGCCTCATCCTGATGGTCGGCGCCACCGGCTCGGGCAAGTCGACCTCGCTCGCCGCCATGCTCGACTACCGCAACGAGCGCAAGTCCGGCCACATCCTCACGCTGGAGGACCCGGTCGAGTTCATCTTCCAGAACAAGAAGTCGATCGTGAACCAGCGCGAGGTCGGCACCGACACGAAGGCCTTCGAGATCGCGCTGAAGAACGCCCTGCGCCAGGCGCCCGATTGCATCCTGATCGGCGAGATCCGCGACAAGCAGACCATGGCGATGGCCCTCGCCTACGCGCAGTCGGGCCACCTGTGCCTCGCGACGCTGCACGCGAACAACAGCTACCACGCCATGAACCGCATCATCAACTTCTATCCGCTGGAGAACCGCCCGGCGCTGCTGCTCGACCTGGCGGCGGCGCTGCGGGCGGTCATCTCGCAGCGCCTCGTGCGCACGAAGGCCGGCGCGCGCGTGGCCGCGGTGGAAGTGCTGCTCAACACGCGCCACATCGCCGAGCTCATCGAGAAGGGCGAGATCAGCGAGATCAAGGAGGCGCTGGAGAAGAGCATGTCGCCCGGGTCGCAGACCTTCGAGCAGGCGCTCTTCAAGCTCTTCATGGAAGGCAAGATCACGCAGGACGAGGCGATGGCGAACGCCGACTCGGCCACCAACATGCTGTGGCTCATCAACCAGGCGACCGCGGGCGAGATCACCGCCTCGGGCAAGCCGCCGGCCAGGAGCGACGTGACGCCCTCCGGCCCCGAGAGCCCGAAGGCGGCCGACCAGTCCGGCGCCAACGGCGCCTCGTTCAGCGACTTCAAGATCGACATGAATGCCTGAGGCGGGCGGGCGCGTCCGGGCGCTCCTCGAAGCGCTCATCGCCCGGCGCTCGGTCACGCCCGAAGACGCCGGCTGCCAGGCGCTGATCGCCGGGCGGCTCGGGCGCTGCGGCTTTCGCTGCGAGCCGATGCGCTTCGGCGAGGTCACGAACCTGTGGGCCCGCCGGGGCGACGCGGCGCCGCTCGTCTGCTTCGCGGGCCATACCGACGTGGTGCCGACCGGCCCGCTCGAGGAGTGGCATTCGGATCCCTTCACGCCCACCGTTCGCGAAGGCAAGCTCTACGGCCGCGGCGCGGCCGACATGAAGTCGTCGCTCGCCGCCTTCGTCGTCGCCGTCGAGGACTTCGTGGCCGAGCGGCCCGGCCACGCCGGCTCCATCGCCTTTCTCCTCACCTCCGACGAGGAAGGGCCCGCCGTGGACGGGACCGTGCGCGTGGTCGAGGCGCTGAAGGCCCGCGGCGAGCGCATCCACTACTGCATCGTGGGCGAGCCGACCTCGGTCGAGGCGCTGGGCGACACGCTGAAGAACGGCCGCCGCGGCTCGCTCTCCGGGCGCCTGACCGTGCGCGGCGTCCAGGGGCACGTCGCCTACCCGCACCTCGCGCGTAATCCGGTGCACGAGCTCGCCCCCGCCCTCGCCGAGCTTGCGGCCACGCGCTGGGACGAAGGCAACGAAGCCTTTCCGCCGACCACCTGGCAGGTCTCGAACATCCATGCCGGTACCGGCGCCGCCAACGTGATCCCGGGGAGCGTCACGGTCGACTTCAACTTCCGCTTCTCGACCGAGAGCACCGAAAGCGCGCTTCGCGAGCGGCTCGAGGCCGTGCTCGCCCGCCACGGCCTCGACTGCACCGTGGAGTGGACGCTCGGCGCGAAGCCCTTCCTCTCCCGGCGCGGCAAGCTCGCCGAGGCGGCCCTCGGCGCGGTGCGCCGGGTGACGGGTCGCACGGGCGAGCTCTCCACCACCGGCGGCACCTCCGACGCGCGCTTCATCATCGACGTGTGCGACGAAGTGGTCGAGCTCGGCCCGGTCAACGCGAGCATCCACAAGCTGAACGAGCACATCGACCTTCGCGAGCTCGAGCAGCTGCCGCGCATCTACCTGGAGACGCTGCGCGCGCTCCTTCCCTGACGCTCGCCTGACGCTCTTCCACTGACCGCCGCATGCGCCGGCCCCGCTCCTCGCTCGCGGATACCGTCGACGCAGCGGAGCGAAAGCTCCGCGGCGCGCGGGTGCACTTCGGCCACGGCACGCAGAACGCCCGCGACGAGGCGGCCTACCTCGTGCTCCGCGGGCTCGGCCTTCCTTTCGACGCGCCGGCCGACCGGCCGCTCTCCGGGCGCGAGCTCGCGCGCGTCGGGCATCTGCTGGAGCGGCGCGTGCGCGAGCGCACGCCGGTGGCGTACCTCCTCAAGGAAGCCTGGCTGGACGGCCTGCCGTTCTACGTCGACGAGCGGGTCATCATTCCGCGCTCGCACATCGCCGAGCTGCTCGCTCGCCGGCTGAAGCCGTGGCTCGGACGCACGCCGCGGCGCGTCCTCGATCTCTGCACCGGCTCGGGCTGCCTCGCCATCCTCGCGGCGCGGACGTTCCCGAACGCCGCGGTCGACGCGTCGGACGTCTCGACCGGCGCGCTCGCCGTGGCGCGGCGCAACGTGAAGCGCCATGCGCTCGAAGGCCGGGTGCGGCTGGTCCGCTCGGACCTCTTCGCCGCGCTCCAAAGCGAGCGCTATGACCTCATCATCACCAATCCGCCGTACGTGACGCGCGCCGCCATGCGCGCGCTGCCGAAGGAATACCGCCATGAGCCGGCGCTCGCGCTTGCGGGCGGCGCGGACGGGCTAGCGCTCGTGCATCGTATCCTCGCCGAGGCGCCCGCGCACCTGACGCGCCGCGGCGTTCTCGTGTGCGAAATCGGCGGCGGCCGAAAGGCGCTCGAGCGCGCCTATCCCGGCCTGCCGTTCGTGTGGCCGCAAGTCGCCGCCGGCGCGGGGCCGGTGTTCGTGCTCCCCGCCGCGGCGCTGGACTTTTCTCGAGGAAAAACCGGGTTCCCGCCTTCGCGGGAACGACGAGAAGGTGCGGGGAACGAGGCGAAGTCGCGCGGGAGACGGGGAACTGCGCCGGAGAAGGAAATGGGGTGAGCGATGGGATTTGAACCCACGACCCTCGGCTTCACAAACCGATGCTCTAACCAACTGAGCTACGCTCACCACTGCCCTGCACGACTGCTTTGCTGCGAGAGCCGTACGACCGCTCTCTGGCCTGCCCGGCGCGACTCGAACGCGCAACC